>JAMOQH010000001.1 GCA_027064085.1 bacterium
CAGTTGCAGTAAAGCTTGCTGAACCATCTGTAGGTAAAGTACCGGTATCACCCAAAGAAAATCTTGCATCAACACTTCCTAAACTAACCTGACCATTAGCTTCATCCATAGATGCAACTGATAAAGTAGTAGTACTTTCATTTAATGCACCATTAACATGAGAAGTAACTACACCCATTTGATAACTACCACTAGTAGGATCAAAGCTATCAATTCTAGTTAAATCACCTTCTGTATCTTGGAACCTTTTTGTAATTCCTGTTGTAGTACCTGCACCAATATTATCAACAGCTCCACCTTCTTCCAAACTCATAGTAAAATCATCTTTAAGGGCAGAAAACTTAATATTAGATCCATCCCACTCTACTCCCATAACATCGGATAAAGCAGTTCCATTGCTACCTACCTGCGAATTAAATTGACTAACAAAAGAAGCTCCTGCATCATTTGCTGTTAAAGTACCGGTTGTATCAAGGTCAATATCAAACTTAAAGGTTTCTCCTGCAACATCTATATTCATAGATACATTAGATTTTCCTCCACCATCAATAATGGTTGCAGCATTATATTCATTGTAGGTAGATGCATTCGGAACAGCATTAGCATTATCATTCATTGCAATCATAATTTTATCACCAGCTTGAAAATTACCAGGATTTCCATCATTAGTGAAAGCATTGTTAAAATCTAAAGAATAATAACCGTCAGTTGCAGTTTTGTCATTACCAGATCCGTCCCAAATATCCTCTACATAAGTCCAATTATCTCCACCATCAAAACTAACTTTTGCATCAAGTCCTGCTTCGCCGATATTACCACTTGTAGTAAATTCAACGATAGCAGCCGTTCCATGATGTGAATTTGAATCAGCAGTAAATGCAGCATCTACACCACTTCCAAGTTTACCCATTCCTGTTACAAACTGGGCATCAAAAACTTCATCACCACTAGGCATTTGTGTAGTAAACACTGTTGCGTTACCAGATGTAGATGCATCTATTTGAACTTTATAATCTAATGCTTTTCCTTCATCAAGTGCATAAAAATTTAATTTAGTTCCATCTGCTTCAGCCCTAATACTTTCATTCAGCCTATTATCAGCATTAAAAGCATCAGCAAAAGATGTTGCATCAGCAGTAGTTACTCCAGCAAAAGTATGTGCAAATGTAATAGTGTTATTTGGATCCCCATCTAGATTAAAATCTATACTAACATCACCAGCACCACCACCAGCAATATCCATATCTAAATCAAGTTTAGCATCTGCAAATCCAGTTGAACCAGCCTGAAGGTTACTTCCCATAATATGATAAATATCATCTTCATAAGTACCACTAGGAGCATCTTGACCACTTACAGTTTCCAGTCTATCTAAAACCATAGAACCATCACCTTTTTGATCAACAATTAGGTTGTACTTAGCATCTGCTGTAGGACTTGCTACAAGATTATTTAAATTAGTAAATTCTGCCACTCCAGTTTCTGAAGAACGATGATTTACAGTAAAATCACCTTTTTGACTTGCATCAATATTATTTGCAGCATTTGCTCCCACTCCAGTTTCATCTATTTTTAATGTAAAATCTTTTGAAGCGTCTTTCATTGTAAAAATTGCAGTTGAGCCACTAAATACTAAATTCATTTTACTTGCTAATCCGGCATCTAATCCGCCACCACCAGCAGCTAAAAAAGCTGTTTGAAGGTTACTTTGGGTAGTAGCTAAACTATCTTCATCGATACTTGAAGTAAGGGAATAATCAACTCCATCTACTTTAAAATCAAGATTAAGATCAGATGTATTACCATTTCCGCCCCCATTTAAATCAAAGCTTAATTTATGTTCTGCGGCAGAAGCATTTAAATCTTGACTATCTACAGACTGAACCCCTTCTTTTACTCTAAAAATAGAAGTTGCCTGAACTTGGTTTGTTCCTGCTTTAGCATTTACTTCTAAAGAGTATTCTCCATCTTGAACTTTTCCACCATTAAAAACAGCTTCTATTTTATCTGTTGATGCTGATGCAAAGCCTGATGCATCTCCAGTTAAAAGCTTTTTAGTGTTAAATTCTGTTCTTGTTGAAATACCATCAATTTCGTCTTTTAAAGCATCAACTTCTTTTTGCACTTCAACTCTATCATTAGAAGTAAGAGTACCATTAGAAGCTTGAACTGCTAATTCTCTCATTCTTTGAAGAATTGAATGTGTTTCATTTAATGCACCTTCAGCTGTTTGAAGCATAGAAACGCCATTCTGAGCATTTTCATTAGCTTTATTAAGACCTCTTATTTGAGTTCTCATTTTTTCACTAATTGCCAAACCTGAAGCATCATCACTAGCATGATTGATTCTTAAGCCAGTTGATAATCTTTGAATTGATGTGCTTTGCGCTTTTGATGCGTTTTGCAAATTTGATTTTGCAGTTAACGCAGAAATGTTGTTAATAACTGATAAAGCCATAATTTCCTCCATGAAATCATAAAATAAATTGTAAATTCGCCAAATCCTTTGGCACCACTTTTAATAACTCGTGTCAACGACACCACTACTACCACTAATAATAAGATAACTTGCTTTTTTAGAAAAATCAAGTATTTTTTTTATTTTTTTATTTTTCTTTACTAAAAGTATAAATATATTACAATTTACCCAATACTTTTTTAAGTTTTAAATATAATAAATTTTTATTTAATTTTTGAATAACAAGATTATTAGATATTAATTGTAAATTATGACTTGCATCTAGTACATCAATATTTTTTCTAACACCCAATTTATATGCTTCTTCTGTTTGTTTTAAATTCTTTTTGACAAGAATCTCCTGTTTTTTAATAGATTCAATAGTTAAATTTGTATTGTCTATATCAATTAAAATATCTTTTATTTCTCCTTTTAAATCATCATTAAATTGCTTTATTTTGTAATTTACAGCTCGTATCTTAGAACGCTCTTCTGCAAGTTCCTTGTATCTAATTCCACCATCATAAATAGGAAAATTTAACAAGATATTTATATTCCATGAACTTTTATCACCAGCAAAATTAGCTGAATTACCATATTTCCAACCTGCCTGTAAAAATAGTGTAGGAAAAAATTTCATATAAATATTTTTTAACATTAATTTTTCTATTTTTAAAGATTTTAAATTTAATTTATTCTCTATTCTTGATTTTTGTGCAATTTTAAACACTTTATTTAACTCATTTACTTCAAACTCAAAACTTAAATCAGTTAATTCAAAATCATAATTATCTACACCCATTAAAATGGCAAGCCTTGATTTTAATTGCCTTAAAGAACCTTCTAACTTTTTAATTTCTATGTCATTGGTGGATATTTCTATTTCAAATCTTGTCTTCTCTATTTCTAATGCTTCTTTTAGCTTTAGTTTTGCGTCAATATATTTTAAATGTTCATTTAAGTTTTCTCCTATAGATTTTTTAACTTTTATTGCTTCTTTTATTGTAAGAGCATTTAAATAAAGTTGGGCAATAGCGAATTTAATTTCGATTTTTGCTATTTTTTGTGTTAACAATTTAACTTCTTTCATTTCCTTAGCAACTTTTACAAGCGGTAATGCTCTTAAATTCATAAGAGTATATTTTACTGTTGAATTAACTTCCCAAGCATATTTTTCATTTAAAACAACCTTTTTCATGATTGGAGCACCACCTGCAGGGTTAGTTGTAGGAACAGACATTGCTGTTTCTTCGTTATTAATAGTAAATCTCCCCCCTAAATCCCATATAGGTTGCAAAAAAGTATAGGACTTTTCTATCAATATATTTGCTTGATTTATTTGCTCTTGAAGCTCTTTTAATTTGTTATTATGCTTAAGTGTTTTTTTCACGATTTCATTATAAGATAAAGATTGTCCAAAAAGAGAAATCGTAAAAAAAATCCCTAGTAATATATTCATAAATTTCATTGTTTTCCTCCTAATTTCATGATATCACCAGTATCACCCCCAACAAGAGATTGCAACCCCTTGTTGAGATAACTATAGACTACCTCATGGTGGTGATACGATTTTTCAAGTTTATAATCATTACTCATATATCTCCTACATTTTCTTAAAATTTAGACCTAGGCTAAATTTTCTGTGTAAAACAAAGCATTGCTTTGGTTGAAACAGCCCATATAATAAATATTTCTATCATGTAATATCATCATATTTAGCAAGTTCTGCCTCAATAAATTTCTGCTCTGGCCTTCTGAATAATTTTCTAATAAAATTACCAAAATCATCCATAATTGAATAAGTAATAGGAACAATAACCAATGTTAAAATTGTAGCAAAAATAAGACCATAACCAACTGTATTTGCCATCGGTGCCCACATTTCTGCACTTTCTGTTCCAAAAACTAATCCTCCATGAATAAAATCTATACCAAATTTAAACATCATAGGCATCAAACCAAAAACTGTTGTTACAGCGGTTAACATAACCGGCCTAAATCTCACAATTCCCGCCTGGATTATTGCATCTTTTTTATTTAATCCTGAATTTCTTAACTGTTGAATATAATCAATTAGAACAATAGCATTATTAACAACAACACCTGCAAGTGAAATTATTCCTATTCCTGTCATGATAACAACAAAACTCTTTCCTGATATCAAAATAAACCCCAATACTCCTATCATAGATAAAACAACAGAAAACATTATTACAGTTGGTATCAAAATTGAATTAAATTGCATTACTAGTATAAAAATAATTAAAAATAAGCCTATAGTAAATGCTTTTGATAAAAATTTACTAGCTTTAGCCTGCTCTTTGCTTTCTCCTCCGAAATTTAATTTATACCCCGCAGGAAGCTTATAATTTGCAAGTAATTTTTTAACCTGCCTCATTGCCATATCAGAAGTAATCCCATTAACATAACCACCTAAAGTTATAGTTTTTTTGAAATCTTTATGCTTTATGGTCGCAGAACCTTTTACTATTTTAAAATCAGCAATAGATTTAAGTGGTATCACTTCATGTCTATTTAAAACTCTAACAGGGATTAATATATTTTTAAGATTTTCTATGCTATTTCTGTCTTTTTTATCATAAGTAACAGTAATATCATATTCATCATCGCTTTCTCTATAAACCGATGCTTTTGTTCCATGAACAGCCATTCTAACATAAGAAGAAACATCACTAACATTTAAAAATAATAATCTAGCTCTTTCTCTGTTAACTATAACTTTAATTTCGGGCAATCCACTTGAATAATCATCTTTTAAATCTATAACACCTTTAACATTTTTTTTAATAATTTCTTTTATATCATCTATATATGGTTTTATTATTTCAAATTTATCTCCACTAATATATAACTGAACAGGTTTACCCTTAGGAGGACCTTTAACTTCTTTTTCTATAGTAATTTTAGCACCAATTAAAGTATTTTTACCATTATTAAATTTTTTAAATTTCTCTCTTAATTCGTCCATAATAATATAAGGAGATTTCTTAAACTCACCTATTTTTTTAAACTTAACTGTAATTTTAGCATTATGTGGAGTTGCACTACCTTTTGCAAATTTACTACCATTAACATCAGCACCAACATCAGATAGTATATATATAATATCGTCATATTTTTTTAATATATTCTCTATGGGAATTACAAATTTCTCATTTACAGTTTTTAATCTAGTACCTACAGGAGCATCAATTTTTATAACTGCTCTTCTTGGAGTAGTTTCAGGAAAGAAGAGTACATTAGTTCGCCCTGTCTTAATTGATTGACCAAATAACATAAAAACAGCAATTAAAATAATATTCATAAAAACAACAACAAAGTATTTGTATTTTAATGCAAACTTTAAAGTTTTACTATACAAAACCATAGTTTTTGAATTCTTTATTAAATCATCAAAACTTTCACTTTTCTCAACTTTTTCAACATCTTTTTTCTTAACCCTCATAAAAGTAGCAGCTAATACAGGATTTATAACCAAAGCAATAAAAAGAGATGCAGATAATGTAATAATTAAAACCATAGGTAAATATTTCATAAATTCACCCATAATAGAATTCCAAAACAATAGTGGAACGAAGGCGGCTATCGTTGTTGCTGTTGAAGCAATAATAGGCCATGCAACACTAGCCGTTCCTTTGTAGGCCGCATATTGCCGTGGAACTTTTAAGGTATTTAGCCTAAAAATATTTTCAATAACAACAATTCCATTATCAACCAACATTCCTAATGCTAAAATAAGGGCAAAGAGAACCACCATATTTAAAGTAATTCCTAAAGCATCAAAGAATATCATACCAATAAGCATACTCAAAGGAAGTGCAATTGCTACAAACAATGAATTTAAAAAACCTAAAAATATAAATAAAAATATTACAACAAATAAAACTCCCGTAATTAAATTATTGGTTAAATCATCAAGCATATCCTTAATTTGAGTAGATTGATCAAATAAAAAATTAATTTTGATACCTTCTGGAAGTTTTTTACTTTCTTCCTGAATCATTTTTTTTACATTATCAATAACATTAATAATATTAACACCTGACTTTTTAACAATAGCCAAAGAAACAGATTCTTTAGCTCCAAACTTAGAAATAGTCTCAACATCTTTGTAATCATCTACAATTTTAGCAATATCCCTTAAGTAAACGATAACGCCTTGCTGATTTTTAACTATTACATTATTTAATAAATTAATATTTTTTACTTCCCCTGGCACTCTTACACTATAGCGCATATCCCCTATTTTGATAATACCACCAGGAATATTCATATTTGCACTTTGAACTGCTCCTAAAACAGAATTCAAATCAATTTTGTACCCTGCTAGTTTAACAGGGTCTATTACTATTCTTATTTCTCTCTCAATACCACCAGTTAAATCTGCCCTTAAAACACCATTAATTGTTTCAAGTTCATCTTTTAAATTATCTCCTATTTTTTTTAATCTTTCTAAAGATAAATCACCACTAATGTTAATTACGACAACAGGAAATTCATCAACAGAAAACTCTTTAACCAATGGTGTTTCAGCATCTTTTGGTAAATCAGGTTGAGCTAAATCGACTTTATCTTTTACCTTATTTAAAGCCCATTCTGTATCAACATCGGGGTCAAATTTTATTAAAACAGTAGAAAATGATTCGGCAGAACTAGATGTTATTTCATCTATATGTTGTAATTCTTTTAATTTTTTTTCTATTTTGTTAGTAACTAATGTTTCCATGTCTTCAGGAGAAACACCTGCATATAAAGTAGAAACAAAAAAAGTTGGTTGTTTAATTTCAGGAAACAACTCTCTTGGTAAGTGTTTCATTGAAGAGATTCCTAATATAATAATCAATGCAAGCAATACAAATACTGCAGTTGAAAACCTTATAGATAACTTTGTTATTTTCATTTTTTAATCCTTTAATAAACATTTAGATAAAAATTTAGGCAATTCACCTTTATAAGTCATATTAAAACCATTTTTATCTCTATATAAATCAAATATTTCAAGATTCTGCATATTTAATAATTCTCTAACAATATCTAAACTATCCTTATGCATGTCTTTACAAATAAATCTAATAAAGGAATAGTCTTTTCTGTATTCATTTTTATCAAGCTTTACAATACTAATATCGCCACCATTTATCAAAGAAAACATTCCTTTTGTGATAAGCTTATCTCCCTCTTTCAGTAAATTTGAATTAATTAGAGCATTATTATTAGATGTTGAAACTATGTCAACTTTAACTCTTTTTGCCTTATTATTGTTATCTATAAATACAAATGAGCCCTTTTCTGTTTTCATAATAGGATCAAGAGCAACAACAAATCCATTTTTTTCTCTTATAGTTGGAACATAAGCTCTTGCAAGCATTCCCGGCCTTAACATAAACTCTCCATCAAAGTTTTTTATATTTTTAACTTCTAATTCAACATTAATAGTATGACTACTAGGATTAGACATTTGACCTATTTTGTAAACAATACCCTTAAACATTTTACCATTTGCCTCTAATTTAATATCAAGAATATTACCCTTAGATAACTTATAAACATCTTTTTCAGGAACAGGAAGAATAAATTTAATTGGATTAAGCTTAACAACAGTTACTATGGGTAAGCCCGGAGCAGATAATTCTCCCTTTTTTCTCATTTTCCTTACAACATAACCATTAAAAGGTGAACGAATTACAGATTTTCTAAGATTAGTATTTAAAATATCTAATTGAGCTTGTGCATTATCAACTTGAAATTTAATATTGTCTAATTGAGACTTTGTTGTTAAGTTTTTACTATAAAGTTTTTTAACTCTATCAAAATTAATTTTTGCAATATTTTTAGCAGTTTTAACTTGTTTTATTTGAGCTCTTAATATAGAAGTATTTATTTTAACAACAATATCACCTTTTTTAATAAAATCACCAATTTCATAAGGCATATACTCTATAGTTCCTGCAAATTCACTTGAAATTGTAAAATTATCCCATTCTTTAAAAACTCCAGGATAAACGGCATAGGATTCAAAAGACTTTTTCTTTAAAACCATTGCTTCAACTCTTGTTGGCTCATCTTTTTGAACTACTATTTTTTCAATTTTTTTAGATTTCTCTCCACAAGATACTAAATTTACGAATAATAAAGTTAAAATACTTAACATTATATATTTTTTCATTTGTTTTCCTCCAATATTCTTTCTTCTAAGTGTTTAGCTAAAATTTTCCAAGCTTCTTTATAACTATCAATATCCTCATTCATAAAAAATATATAAGATTTTGTTCCAGCTAGAAAAGTCATAACTACATTAATAACATAGTTTTTTAAATCTATTGATAGTTCTTTTTTAATAAAATTTTCTATTTCCTTAATTATCCAGTTTGTCATATCTTTATCAATATTCTTAAAAAAATTAAATAATTTTTCATTCCTCATTATAACTTCCCAAAAAACAACAGTGTTGCCTTCTATCTTTTTCTTTTCACAATCAGCTCTTTCTACAGAATTAATTACAATCGCTACCAAAAAATCATACAAACTATCTGTTTTTATCCCGGTAATTGATTTATAATTATCATTTATAATAAATAAAAAAGCTTCTTCCATTATTTCATCCATACTTTTAAAATGATGATATAAATTACCTTTGGAAACTCCTGATTTTTCAGATAAATTTCTTGCAGTTAACTCTAACATTCCTTCTGTAAATAGGATATTCAATGCTGTTTTAATAATTAGCATTTTAGTTTTTTTACCTTTTTCAAATCTCAAATCATCCATATGCCTCCACAAAACAAATCGAACGGTCGCCCCACTACATTAATGAACGACTGTTCGGTTATATCACTATATATTTTCTTTGTCAATAAAAACTTGACTTAAATTCAAAATTAAGATATTTTTGTTTTTTAATAGGAGAAAGTATGAAAAAAATTATTTTAGCATTATTTTTAAGTTTTTTATTTATTGGGTGTGGAGGTGATGCAGATAAAGAACCTAGTATAAACCCCGTAACTAAACCTGCTGTTCCTAAAATAGATTATACAACAGATGAATTTTTTGAAATCTGTAATATGGAAATGGCTTGTAATGTTTGGGGAGACACCGATGATGATTTAAATTCTTGTGTTAGAGAATATGTAACAGTTACTCAATTGCCTAAAAATTCTAAAGTTATAGAGTATCTTGATATGCAAAATCAAATTGATACAACAAAAATAGTGCTGGATTGTTTACACAAAGCTAAAAACTGTAGAGATATAGAAAAGTGTGAAGGATTAAAAGAAATAAAAGAAGATTGTAACGGTAGTTATCAGGCCTCTTGTGATGGGAATATTGCAAAATCATGTAATATTTTTGGAAAAGTTATAGAAAGTAATTGTAAATTTAGAGATTATACAGGATATGGTATTTGTAAAGTAAAGACATCACTTTCTGCTTGGAATAACGGAGAACAAGAAGCTAGTTGTGAAATTGATTATGGTGAATGCGATGATGATACTTATAAACCTCAATGTGTTGATGATAAATTTACGACATGTGTTGATGGTAAAATTATTAAAACCAATTGTGAGCTTATTGCAGGAGCAGGAGCAATTTGTAAAAACATGAATATAGGTTCAAGTAATTTTGCATTCTGTTTTCCTCCAGAAACAGCAGAAAACTGTGATGATGACGTATATAAAACCCATTGTGAGGGGACTAAAATAATGCTTTGTATAGCGGGAAAGGTTGGTTATCAAGATTGTAAAGTAAATTATGGAGATGATTATAAATGTAATATTGATCTTGATGGAGATGATAATTGTGTTCATAAATCAGTATCTGTATCTTGGCAAAGAGATGCATATTGTGAAGGAAACATATTAAAATATACTGTAAATGGTGTAGTTAAAGATTATGATTGTGTAGCGAATGGTTACAAAGAATGTATAGACACAGATACATCATATAAAAATACAAAAATCCCTGCATATTGTAAATATTAATTATAAACTTTTATAAAAATAGTTTTTATAACTAATTTTTTATTTTACCTTTGACAATTCAATTTCTAATAAGTATAATAATATTATTTTTAGGAGTGAATTATGGATACAAAAGATTTAGCATATTTCAGGAAATTACTTGAAGATTTAAAGTTAGAAACCCTAAAAGAACTTGAAGAAGATCAAGAAATAGATGCTACAAAAAATCACCTACCAGACGATAATGATGTTGCAAGTGTTCAATATGAGCAAGCTTTTAAAATCAGAATGGCAGAAAGAAACAGAAAATACCTAAAAAAAATAGATAAAGCTATATCTAAAATTGATAATGGCACTTATGGTATTTGTGAAGAATGTGATAACGAAATTTCTTTTGATAGACTAAAAGCAAGACCAGTAGCAACAGTATGTATAGAGTGTAAAATAGAACTTGAAAAAGAGGAAAAAAGTGCGAATTAAAATAATACTCATTCTATTATTTATATCCTTAAATTCATTTTCTTACATCTTGCCATATTTTCAACAACAAAGAATTTACTCTAAAGAAACTCTTAAAAGTAAAACTCATAATACTGTAAGATTTAAAGCAAATGATAAAGAATACGAAATAAATAAATCTACTATATCAAGTGAAGAGCCTCTTATTTATATTTTGTCAAATTTATTTATATATCATGAGACATCTTTAACTAAGTTTTTAAAAAAACATCATATTAATAGTGCTAAAAAACATTATATTTTATTTAATGACTCTCCAACTATTGTTTATGGTAATAATAAAAAAACTAATAATTACGATATAGACAACCTAAAATCAGAAATATGGCTCAATAATGAGCATGCCTACCCTGTTAAAGCTATATTTAAACTAAATAATAAACTTATAATTGCAGAATTTAATGAATACCACAATGTAAAATATAAATATATGTTTCCAAGTAAAGTAACACTAACTATAAATGGTGAAAAAACTATTTACGAATTAACAACACTTTAAAACATAGCTTAATCCAATATATAATTTAAAAAAATTAGGAGGATTGTGAATAAGAAAATTGTAAGAGTTGCAATTCCATTAAAGACAGATCCATTTGACTATTCAGTACCTAAAGAATTTGAAAACAATGTTAATATAGGCTCTCTTGTTATAGTAAAAGTAAGAAATCAAAGTTTTTTAGGGCTTGTTACTGAATTTATTGAAAATTCTCCATATAAATTAAGAGATATTCATTCAATTTATGAAAACATTAATTTAGGAAAAGACTATATAAAATTTTTAAGTTGGATTTCTAATTATTATTTTTTACCTAAAGGAAAAGTATTGGAGTTTATGCTCCCTATAAAACTAAATCAACAAGAAAAGGTAAATCATTCTCTAAAAAAAGAAACTTTAATCAAAAAAACAGATAATTTCGAAATATCTCTAGCTTTAAATGCCTTTAATAGGCTCTCTCAAAAAGAAGTTGTTCAATTTATTGATTCAGAAAATGAAGTATCGTTAAAAGAATTAAAAGAAAAATATAAATCAAGAATAAAAACAGTTGTTCCTAAATTATTAGAACTAAATTTCATTGAAAAAAAAGATATTACCGTATTTAAAACAGTAAACAATGTGTTAAAGCCATCTCGGTTTCCCAATATTATCCCAACAGATGAACAAAAAAATATAATCAGTAAAATTATGCCTTTTATAAAAGAAAGCAAGTATATGACTTACTTAATAGAGGGTGTAACAGGAAGCGGGAAAACAGAGATTTATTATCAATTAATTAAAAAAACTATAGAAGCAGGTAAAACTGTATTGATTTTACTTCCAGAAATAGCTCTTACAGACCAAACCGTTGCATATTTTCTTGACCTAGTTGATTTTTCAGAAATTGCATTAATACATAGCCATTTAACACCTTCTCAAAAAAGTAATTATTGGTATAAAGTAGCTCAAAATAAAATAAAATTGGTAATTGGTGCTCGCTCTGCTTTATTTGCTCCATTAAAAAACATGGGGTTAATTATAGTTGATGAAGAACAAGATAGCTCTTATAAGCAATCAGATACAGCATTTAGATACAATGCAAGAGATTTAGCTGTGTTAAAAGCAAATTTTTTATCAATTCCTGTTATTTTAGGTACTGCAACTCCATCTCTTGAAACTAAATTTAACATAATAAATGGTAAATACCATCATGGTGTTTTATTAAATAGAGTAAATCAAAAACCTTTGCCAGATATTGAAGTTATTGACTTACGAGAAAAGGAAATTCTTTTAGAAAACACCCTCATATCAAAGCCACTATACTGGGCCTTAAAAGAAACTATAGCCAAAAAAGAACAAGCAATAATATACTTAAATAAAAGGGGCTATCATGCTCATTTTTTATGTAAAGATTGTGGCTATGTCTTTAAATGTGATAACTGTGATATTTCATATACATATTACAAATATGATAACTCTTTAAAATGTCATTATTGTGGAGGCATTGTTCCTAAGCCAGATTTTTGCCCTGAATGTCAAAGCAAAAGAATTACAAATCTATCAGTTGGAACAGAAAAAGTTGTAGAAGATTTAAATGAACTATTTGATGGAGAAGCAAGGATAAAAAGACTAGACCGAGATATAGTCTCTACCCACAAAGCTCTTGGAGAAACAATTTCAAGTATGAAAGAAAAGGAAATTGATATACTTGTCGGAACTCAAATGATAGTAAAAGGACATCATTTTCCTTCTGTTACTTTAGTTGCTGTTTTAATTGCAGATAAAAGCTTGCATTTTCCAGATATTAGAGCTGCAGAAAAAACATTTCAAGATTTAATACAAGTTTCAGGAAGAGCAGGACGGGCAGATAAAAAAGGCAAAATTATTTTACAAACATATAATACCGAACACTATGCAATAGAATACTTTAAAAACGGTGAATTTGAAGAATTTTGGAAACACGAACTTGAATGGAGAAAAGCTCTTTCCTACCCTCCATATTTTAAGATTACTAAAATAATTTTCTCATCAGAAAGAAAAGAATTACTTGAAGATGAAATGCTTAGAATAAATAGATACAAGCCTATATCATCATCTTATCAAGAAGCGAGAGAAGCTGATATTTATAAAATTAAAAACAGATATCGTTATGTTATGACTCTATCTTCAGATTCTCCCAAAAAAATATCAGAAGAAATAGCCTCTATATTAAAATTTATAAACAGAATTAAATTACATAAAAATATTTCCGTAATCATTGACCGTGATCCGTTGTAAAGGCTGTTTTATCTTTAATTTTAAAACCTTTTAGCAATAGCATCTTTAATTTTCCTAAACCAATTGGAGCCATCTGATTTTTTTCTTTTTTTATTCTTATTAACATTTAAATAATGATATTCTTTTGCAAAATGTAATAACCCCACTAAAGTTGCATATTCCGGTTGCTTAATTAAATCAGTTAAGCCTCTTATATTATGATGAGGAAATCCTATTTTGATATTTTTATCAAAAACTTCATTTGCTAATACTTGAATACCATTTAAATTTGCACTACCACCAGTTAAAATAACCCCTGAATGTATTTTATCGTATATCCCATTTTCTTCTAGTTCCTTTTTTAGTAATTCAAAAATTTCAACTACCCTATCTGCAATAATATTAGATACAGTAAACATATCAATATCATCATACTTTTCTAAATCTAAAAAATTCTCTTTGTCTTCTTCTGTAACATCAATGTATCCATATTTAAGTTTTATTTTTTCTGCTGTTTGACTATCAATATTTAGCGTTATAGCCAAATCATTGGTAATATTGTACCCACCAACCGGTAAAATAGTACTAAAAACAATACTACCATTTAAATACGCAGTAGCAGTACTTGTACCATGGCCAATATCAATTACAATTATACCTAATTCTTTGTCATTTTCAGATAAGACACCATAAGAAGATGCAATAGGAGCAAAAACTATATCAAATACCTCTAAATCATTTTTATTTAAACAACTAACTAAGTTTTTTGCATTTGAACTATTTGCTAAAGCCACATGAACTTTTGCTTCTAAGCTACTTCCTGTCATATTAATAGGGTTTTTTACACTTTGTTCGTCAACACTGTATTCTTGTGGTATAATATGTATTATTTCTTTGTTTTGAGAAATAAAACTATCTTTAGATTTTTGTAAAACTTTATCTATATCTTGCTGTTTAATTTCCTCTCCATTTACAGCAACAACAGCTTTTGAATTTAATGTTTTAATGTGGTCTCCTGAAATAGAAATAATAACTTCTCTAGCTTCTGTTGTAGCCATATTTGTTGCAGCTTCTATGGAGGCTCTAATTGATTCAACAGCATGTGAAATACTAACTATATTTCCTTTTTTCATACCAGAACCAGAATTAGACTTACCTATTCCAATAATGTTAATCATTCCATCATCATCAATTTCACCAATAATAGATTTAACCATTTTACTACCAATATCAATAGCAACTATTTGATTATCATATTCTTTAGTCATTATATCTCCTCTTCGTCATTTTCAAGTCTAACAAGAACATTATTACTTGCTTTAAATTCATTAAAAATAACTAAATCTAAGTTTTCTTTTCTTTTTTTGCTTTCTTTTAAGATAATTTGGCTTCTATTTAATTTTTTAAAAAAATTATCAAAACCAAGTATTATTTTAATATATTTATCATTATCATCACATTTTAAAATGCTTTCATATCCTCTAAAATCAGTTAAACTAACTTCAGATAAATTACAATTTTTGTTTAATTTTGATTTATTAAATAATATATTTATATTTTCCATTGTTCTAAGCTTTTTTTTAAATAAACTAAAATTAGTTTCATATTCATTCATAGTTAAACCAGAATAAATAGTAAGTTCTTTTACTTCAGAAGGATAGGCTTTCAAAAAAATTGAATATTCCGTGTTATAAAAATATAATATATCTAATAAAACTACTCCTTTTACTTTGTGTTCTTTAATAGATACAGATATTTTATCAGGTAGAATTCTTGTAACCCTTACTTTTTTTATCCATGATAATTCTAGTAGTTTTTTTTCTATTCCTTGTAAATCAATATCAAAAACAGATATATTTTTATCAATAGCAACTCTATCAACTAAATCCTTAAAGGAGTAATGAGAGATATCAGTAATAACTATTTTCTTTAGTTTAAATATAGGAGCTTTTTTAATATCATTTCTAAAATAATATAGCAAAGCTAAGCCCAAAACGAATAAAAAGATAGTAAAATACTTAATATACTTCATCAAATACCATGAATTTTAGCAGATTCAACAATTTTTTCAACCAACTGTTCAAAACTTATTCCATTATGTTTAGCAATTTTAGGAATTAAGCTACTATTAGTCATTCCTGGGAGAGTATTTACTTCTAATAAAAACATTTCGTTTCCTTTAACGATATAATCTATTCTAATAACTCCATTACACTTCAAAATACCATTTATTTTTTTACTATATTCAAATAATTTATTACTTACATTATTAGAAATATTTGCAGGAGTTAAATATTTAGTTCCATGGGATACATACTTAGCATCATAGTCATAAAATTCATTTTCAGGCTGAATTTCAACTGTTCCTAAGACTTCTCCATTCAAAACAGCAACTTGTACTTCCTGACCTTTTATATAAGGTTCAACTAACAGCTCTCCATATTTTGATAACCCATTTTTTACATCTTTAAGCAATGCTTTTTTATTTTTTACTAAAGTAATTCCAACACTTGAGCCCTCATTTGCAGGTTTTACAACCATAGGGAAATCAAATTTAATACTTTCCAAATCTTTTAATGAACTAATTTCTTTAAAATTAATTATAGGTATTTGATAAAAAGATAAAATTTGCTTAGTAAATACTTTATTCATAGCAATAGAACTAGAAACGACAGGACTTCCCGTATATGGCTTTTGAATTGTTTCTAAAAACCCTTGAATTAGACCATCTTCGCCAAACCTTCCATGAAGAGCATTAAAAATGACATCAACATCTTTAGATTTATTGTATAAATCATCTAATTTAGGGTCAATTTTGTCTACAGAATAACCTAGAGTTATCAATGCATTATATATTGCTTCTCCAGTTTTTAAAGAAACTTCTCTTTCTGAGCTTAAACCACCAAGTAATAATCCAATTTTCAATTTTTTACTTTCATTCATAATAACACCATAAAAAGCTATAGTAACTATATATTTTTTAGATTCAATTTCTCAATTTTTTGATTTTATTTTTTAATTTTATTTATATTCTCCTCTATTTGCTTCTATTGTTGAATAAAATGGAGTTTATTTATTTAATTTATTATATTTCACTTATAAAAAAAGAAAGCGTTATACCGTAATTAATACGGTAGCTTTACTTTTTTCCATGGAAAATGCTTTTAGCAGTTGAAATGGCAGAAATAATATTGACTTTAGCCAATAAAAAGATTAGAATTTAGGTCAAATTTTTAGTTGGGGTTATTAATGGAAAAAGTTGTTGGAAAAAACATAGAACGCTTTGACGCTAAATCAAAGGTTACAGGCACTGCTTTATATGCAGATGATATACCGCTTAATGATTTTCTATACGGAGCACAAGTAGGTTCTCCTGTTGCAAGAGGAATACTAAAAGCTATAAAAAAAGACCCAGATTTTGATTGGACGGGGTTTACTTTTGTTGACTATAAAGATATTCCCGGGAAAAATGAAGTAGAATCTGTTGTTTGGGATATGCCTTTTTTAGTAGAATCCGAAATTAGATATCATGGTCAGGCAATTCTTTTACTTGCTCATAAAAATAAAGAGACCTTAGAAGAAGGTATTAAACGAATTTCTTTTGACATAGAAGAATTACCTTATGTAACAACAATAGATGAGTCACTATCTAAAAAAATAATAATGGCAAGAGAAGATAATGTTTTTAGAACTAAATTGCTTCATAGAGGTGATTTAGAAAAGGGTTTTAAAAATGCTGATTTTATTTTTGAAAATACTTATTACACTCCTCATCAAGAACAAGCATATATTGAACCATTTGCAATGACTGCTCACTGGGAAAACAACAAAGTATATATTAAAGGAACTATGCAATGCCCCTACTATATTCATGGTGGCTTAAAAGTTCTTTTTGATAAAAAAGATGATGAAGTAATTATTGCTCAATCTGCAGTTGGAGGAGCCTTTGGAGGAAAAGAAGACTATCCTACTGTTATTTCTGGTCATGCGGCATTATTGTCATTAAAATCAGGTAAAACTGTTAAAATCATATACGATAGAGATTTAGACATGAATATTACAACCAAAAGACACCCCTCTAAATCAGTAGTCAAAATTGGTGTAACAAAATCAGGTAAAATAACAGCCCTTGACATGGATTTTATCTTAGATGGTGGAGCCTATGAAACAATGAGTTCTGTTATTTTAGCAAGAGGAATGCTTCATGCTTTTGGCCCTTACGAGCTTGCTAATGTAAGGATAAATGGAGTAATTGTTGCAACCAATACACCTCCAAATGGTGCATTTAGAGGCTTTGGAGCGCCTCAATCATTTTTTGCAATAGAAAGTCAAATAGATTTAATAGCTCAAAAATTAAATATGTCTCCTTCTGAATTAAGAAAACTTAATTTTGTTAAGAAAAATGGCACATTTCCAACAGGACAACTACTTGGAGATGATGTTTTAATAACAGAAGTATTTGAGCAAATGTTAAATAATGCTGATTATGAAAATTTACAAAAAGAAATAGCTGAATTTAATAAAAATAACAAAACCAAAAAAAGAGGTTTTGGGTTTTCAACTTTCTTTCATGGAGCAGGTTTTACGGGAAATGGTGAAGTGATGGTTGCTTCTAAAGCTGGCGTAAGACTTCAAAAAGACGGTAAAGTATTTGTACTAGTTGCCAATACAGAAATGGGTCAAGGAGCACATACTGTATTACCTCAAATTGTTGCAGAAGCATTAGAATTACCTATGGATTATGTCAGAACAGAAAAAGTTGATACTTCTATAGTTCCAAATTCAGGGCCAACTGTTGCCTCAAGAACAACAATGATAGTTGGTGAAATTTTACGAAGAGTTGGTAAAAAAATCAAAAAAACATTAAACTACAATAATGAATCAGATTATTTAGAAAAAGTTAAAGCTTACTTAAATAACAAAGATAGTGAAAATTTCTATGAAACATATAATAAACCTCCAAAAATCGTTTGGGATGATGAAAATTACCGGGGAGACGCCTATGGTACTTATGCATGGGCAGCTTATGGAGTATTAACCGAAGTTGACACATTATCTTATGATGTTAAACTAATTAATGCTTGGAGTGTTTTTGATATAGGTAAAGTAATTAATCCATTGCTTGCAAGTGGTCAAGTAGAAGGCGGAATGATACAATCATTTGGTTATGCATTAACAGAAAATATCGTATTCGATAAAAAAGGTAAATATTGGAATGCAGATTTTACAAATTATATTATTCCATCAATTATGGATGTTCCTAAAATGCATATAGATTTCTACAATAGAGAATACGAATTTGGCCCTTATGGAGCCAAAGGCTTAGGCGAATTACCTATGGATGGAGGAGCTCCTGCCGTTAATAATGCAATCAGAAATGCTATAGGAGTTGATTTATTTAACTTACCATTATCACCAGAACAAATCATGGACAAAATGGAAAGATAAATGATGTAAGGGCGAATCCTAGTATTCGCCTTTGAACACAATAGTATATAAAGGCATAGTATTACTATGCCTCTAAGGAGGTAAAATGAATAAAATAAAAGTATCTTTCAAAGTAAACAACAAAGATTATGAAATTGAAACAACACCCTTAAGAAGATTATTGGATATATTAAGAGAAGATTTAAAGTTAATGGGAACCAAGGAAGGTTGTGGTGAAGGAGAATGTGGAGCATGTTCTGTATTAATAGATGGAGAATTAAGCTTGGCCTGTATTACTCCGGCCACACAACTAGAAGGGAAAGAAATCTTAACCATAGAAGGTATCTCTGATAAAGATGGAGAGCCTTCTTATATTCAAAAAGCATTTATTGACAAAGGAGCTGTTCAATGTGGCTTTTGTACTCCAGGATTTGTAATGGCAACTCATAAATATATCAAAGATGGTGGAAGCAATGATGAAACAAAAATAAAAGAAGCTTTAAGTGGTAATTTTTGCAGGTGTACAGGCTATGCTAAAATTGTTGATGGTGTCAAAGAAGCAATTGTTAGACATAATGACAAGGAGGCAAAATGATTTCAGTTTTAAGACCAAAAACAACCAAGGAATTATTTGAAATTTTAGATAAAGAAGATAAAAACTATCTTTTTCTTGCTGGTGGAACAGACATAATGCCTTCTATTAAAAAAGGAATAGAAAAAAGAGAAGATTTAATTGATTTATCTTTCTTAAAAAAAGGATTTTCAGGTGTTTATCGAGATAAAACAAATATTATTGTTAAATCTTTGACTACATTTGCAAAAATACAAAAAGACGAGCTTTTAAATAAGCATTTTCCTTCTTTTATTAAAGCTTCAAAGCTAATTGGAGGCTATACAATACAAGGAATGGCTACCATTGCAGGAAACATAGTGAATGCATCTCCAGCGGCTGATTCCCTCCCCTCTTTACTGACTCTAAATGCAAAAGTTACTTTATTATCTAGCAATGGTGAAAGAATTATAGAGTTAAAGGATTTTTATAAAGGATACAAAAATTTAGAAATTAAAAACAATGAAATTATTTCAAATATAATTATCCCAACTAGTGATTATCAAGCTGATTTCATAGAAGTTGGAACAAGAAAAGCCATGAGTATTACAAAAGTTTCATTAGCCTATGCTTACAAAGATAAAAACATATTTCTTTCTGCAGGTTCTGCTTTTGCTTACCCTAAAAGATTATTTGCAACTGAAAAAAGATTTTTTGAAAAAGATTTAACGAAGAAAGATTTTGAAATTATTTTAAAAGAAGATGTTTCTCCACTTGATGACATTAGGTCATCAGGAAATTATAGATTTAATGTACTAAGAAACCTAGTCTTTAGTTTATACCAAGAATTACAAAAATAGACAATTTTTGTCACATATATGTATAATATTACATAAAACATAAAACATTGTTATAATAAAACTAACTATTTTCTATTTTTTTTCAACTTATTAAGGAAAAAAAATTGCTTTCTATATCTAATGGAAAGTTATTAGGAGGCTTTATGTTTAGGTTATTGATTTATGTACTTTTAACAATATTCTTTGTTGCTTGTGGTAATAGTAATGATTTATCTAATAAAAACTTAGATACAAATTCTATCAAAGTAAAGGATCTTTTAATAGATAACACTATTAATGCTAAGAATAATACAATTAATAAGAATATCACTTTATTCGAGGGTTATTTAAATAAAGAATACTCCTACGATTTGAAGTCAGAAGCACATCTTAGTGGAGAAAATTTTTATATCTACTCAGATAACCTTCCAGAAGGTCTAGAATTAAATGAAAAAACTGGTGTTATTTCAGGTACTCCTGTTAAAAAAGGTAATTTTAAATTCGAAATAGCCATAAAATCAGAAGAAAATGGCGAACCACTTGTTATTCGTCCTGTAAATATTTCTATTGGTGATAGTATCTTATTTTATAAAGATGTTCGCTCATTTATTGATTTATCTAAAAGTGTACATTCTAACACTATAGACAACAATCAATTAATTGATTTATCATCATCACCTGCAAAAGATTTTTTTAAATTTTATAATCAAGGGATTTCTAGTGTTAGAGTTTGCCAACAAGGATACTTAAAGCTAGATGGTAATGATTGCTCGTATTCAAGCGATTTTAATAACAATAATATCATTGCTCCTTTTGCAGACCCAGAATTAGTTCAAGGAACAGATTCTAAAATTTATTATCAAATAAGAGGTCTTCAACCAAGAAGAATGCTTATAGTACAATTTAAAAATATGCACAGAACAACAGACACTAAAGCTAGTCAAAACTTTGAAGTTATAATCTATGAAAGCTCTAATAGAATTAGTTTTTTATATGGTTTATCTTATTCATTTTCAGATAACACTCAAAAACACCTAGGAACGAATGCAGTCATTGGTCTTTATAGCCCTAATAAGCAGTACATTGTTTCTCCTGAAGATGCAAATACTGATCCTAAACCAATAATATTTGATGGTACAGTAATCACTTTCAAAGCTCCTGATTTAAATACTACCCAATATACTAAAAAACTTGATGGTAATCTAGTTACTGATTTTATTGATATTTCAAGATACCTAGAAGAATCACAAGATTGTAGCTCAGATTCACAATGTAGAATTTCAAATAAATGTATCAATAATACTAAATGTGCAGCAAATATATTAACAGTACCTTTGTTGTATGATAATGCTAAAAAGGTTGACTTACCTTTTAATTTTAATTTCTATGGTAATTCATATAACGATATAAAAGTTCATGAAAATGGATATTTATTTTTTGATTCAGAAAATTATAATTACTATTCACAAAAACCAACAAAAAATACTGCAATGCCTGTAAATCAAATGGGGCTAAACTATGTTATTGCAGGTCTATTTTCTAATATTGAATTAAAATCTGTTGGTGGAGGCAACATTCTTTATAATGTTATTGGTGAATCGCCAAATAGAAAAGCAATATTTTTATATGATAAAGTTAAAGTAATAGATCCAGCAAATAAAGAAACTTCTCATATTTGTACTTTTGAAATCAAACTACATGAAACATCTAATATAATCGAATTTATATACGGAACAAACAATAATTCAAGCTTTTGCAATGGCCTTGCTTCAAGTGTAGGCTTAAAAAAGGATGATACGGACTACATATCAATAGTAGCCAATAATCCTGTTATAAAACAAGGTAAGTCTATTATTTTTGTTCCAAATGATAATTTAGCAAATTCTTATACTTGGGTTGGAATAGGTAATCAGTTCAGAAATTCAAATGCAACAAATGGAGTAAATGGAAAATTTGAAAAAGTTCCATCACAATGGTATTTAATAGATGACCAGCCCGCAACTGAATTTGTTAACTATGATAAAACAGTTGTTCCTGATCATTGGTTAAATACTGACGGATATTCTATAGATGGGTTCCAAGATGATAATTATCTTATTTTGTCAACCCAATCTTTAGGATTAACTTTTGATGTATATGGAAATCCTAGGTCTCTTTTTTATCTACAATCTAATGGTGGAGTAACATTTGAGAGTGGTGTAATTGATTATACTGAACCAAGTTCTTTAGGGTACAGTGGTTCTCCGTTGATTGGATTATTTCCATATTGGAATGATTTGGATCCAACCGAAGGTGAAATAAGAGGTGTTGTTTATACTGGGGGTTCAGAAGCAATACTTGTCTTTGAATGGAATCAGGTTCCTGCAAGAGGAGATGGAATCATAAGGAATAGTAAATATACTTTTCAAATTCAAATATATGAAAAGGGCCAAATATACATGTGCTATAAAGAAATGATTAATGGAAATAGAAATACAAGCTATTTAAGTGGTGTTAGAAAAAATCACACGGATTATAAAGAAAATTTATACTCCTTACAGGACCTAGCCACAACTAGTAATTGTGTTGCCTATACTCCTGTTTATAAATACCCTCCTAATCATATTGTAGCAACTCGTTCAACTACAAGTAGCAAAGATGGTGGTGAAGAGAATGTTGCTTTAGGATTTTCATATAATTTTATGGGAACTATGTTTAATCATATAACAATAGGAAGTAACGGTATAGCAAGATTTGAAAATGCTCCGGCAAATGATTTAAAAGGGCACAATGAAAAACTTTCTAGCATTAATGCCTATGACAACTCATTAGCATTGTTCTGGGATGATTTAAATCCTCTAGATAATCCAGACCCTGCTTCTGGTATTTTTTATACAACAACAGGAACTGCTCCAAATAGACAATTTATTCTTTCATACAATGCTGTTCCTCATGGTAGAGTTAATGGAAATTCAAGAATTTCAACTCAACTAGTAATAAAAGAAGATAGCCCTAATATTTTATACTGCTATGGAGACTTGTCAGGAGCTTACCATACAGGTGATAATGCTACAATTGGAGTTAGAAAAACAAAAACGAATTATACTCAATTATCGTATAATAATGGAATATTAAACTCTAATGAGTGTTATGAGTGGTCTCCTCCATCTTCTGACTATGTAGAGGCAAGAAATATCTTCGATAAAGAAACAAATGCAGATTTTATTGATATTCCAATAGAACATTCTGGATTTGGAGAAGGTGAATATTTAGAAGATTTATATGGTTCTAAACCATATACAATATATGATTTAAATTCTCAAAACTATAATTTTTCATTTAAAGGAAGAGTTTATGACCAACTATTTGTAGATGCAAAAGGGGCTGTTAGTTTTGGTAATAATGATGATGCCGCAATCGTAACTGCTCCTATGTGGGGTAATATCTTTTACCAATCTGATATAGCTAAAAAGCTAATACCTTCATTACAAACACCCTATGAAGATATAAAAAATAATTTCATGTGGATAGCAAATGCGGGTGATAATTCTTTATCTAAAATCAATACCTTTGATGGAACCGTTAGTGGTCCATACTCCGTTGGAGGTAGTCCATCAAGAACA
>JAMOQH010000002.1 GCA_027064085.1 bacterium
CCATCCATTCGTGGTTGAAAAAGTTACACCAAATAGGTGAAAGTTTGAGGTGTAACTTTTTCGCTTGTAAGTACCTAATTATAGAGCAAGTTGGCTTGTTGTCTAATTTGGTATGGAATTATTGGGGGGAGTATAACGGTTGACTTGAACTGTAAATTTTTGCTAGAAAATTTATTAGTTCCAAGGTCTTGTTATCTGTTCTAGCTACTTAAACCTAACCTGTAAATTCAATTTAAAATAATATCTATTATTTTCTTTATAAATTTTAAACATTTCATATCTAGTTGAACTTGGACTTTCTAGTTTTATATTATCAATTAAATATTTATCTACAATACTTTTAAAATAAATTAAATCTAACAAATATATTTCACCAGTTTTTGTCACTACTATAATTCCACCATTTACTTCATTTGTGCCATTCCAAATTTCACTTGCTCTCATACCAAATGTTACAGCATTTGCAAAATCACCAATCTTCTTTTTATAGTAAGTTTCAGAAATCACATCATCAATAATTGATGATAATAATATTTTAATATCTTTCTCATTATTTTTATAAGATAAAATAAGCATTTTTGATAATATTTCATCTAAATTAGAATCAATAAGTTTTAAATTATTACCAAATACATTACTTTCAGTTTTAATATAATTAAATATTGCTCCATTTGATGTTAATAAGTTACATTTATCTATTAATTTTGTTCTTGTATTAATATTATTACTTTGAGCCATTATAGAATCATTGATATTTGTTACTTCATATATAAAATTTGTATGACTTGAAGCATTTAATAAAGTAGCACCTGCTCCTAAATTTGATTTTATGTTGTATGAAATATTAAAGTTATTGTTTCTCATACTATCAAATACAATAGCTTCTAAATCTCCCTTAACTTTTGAACTTCCTTTCAATTTATTACCATCTAATAAATCATCAATTAATGGCTGTATTTCGCTAATGTTAAATGTTCCTTTTGCACTTTTATGTGCCATTATTTTTTGAAGTAATAATCTATGTTGACCATTAATATAGCCAATATCATATTCCTTATTAACTCCATTAGGTAATATTTTAATAACTTTATTTTTACCAAATAAATTATATTTAGTTTTATTTGCTAATAAAAACTCTAATATTTTAAATGTTGTATTATTTTTTTGCTGTAAATTTTCATCTACAACAACTAAGTTTGGATTATCAATTAAATATAAAAAAGTATATAATTCTGACCATTCACCTTTGTTAAATCCCATGTTTTGTTCCTTTGTATCAAATTCGTTTAAATGTTTATACATATATTTTGCTAATTCTTCTATAACTGGTATTGATACACTATTGCCTAATTGTTTATATTGTTGTGTTTCACTTACCGTGTCTGGAAATGAAAAAGTATCTTTTTTATTTTCAATAAAAGCATAGTCTTTAAATCCTTGTAATCTTGCCCATTCTATGGGTGTCATTACTCTAATACCTTTATCGTTTATAGGTGTTTTTTTGCTTCCAAACATAATTCCATAATATTCTGGTTTTTCTTGTAATACTAAATTTCTTTCTTTACCAGAACCACCTGTTGCTAAAATTGTATTAGATATTGGATTTTCTCCAATATTTACTATTTTATATCCAAAACCATTACCTTTTGCTTTATGTGTCGCTTTATGTTTTTCAAGTGTTTTAATATATTGTTCTGATAAATAGTATTTAGCAGATACATCATGTTCCAATAAATCATATAAATTATTGAAAATAGGTTTATCTTTTTTAGTTGGTAATTCATCAAACTCATAATTATTAGGAATTAAGTCATTTCTAAATCCCATAATATAAGTTCTTGTTCTTTTTTGAGGAAGCCCAAAATTTACAGTTTTTCTTAAAAATGATTTTGAATCATACTCTAGCACTCCATCATTTTCATTTACTCCAACAATTTTATATCCTAGTTCATTAATTAATGTATCTATAATTATTTTAAAGGTTTTACCTTTATCGTGACGAAAAAGTCCTTCAACATTTTCGAGTAAAAATGCTTTGGGTTTTGTTCTTTTTAATATATCTGCAACATCAAAAAATAATGTTCCTCTTGTTGTATCTTTAAAACCTTTTTTTGCACCAGCAATTGAAAATGATTGGCATGGAAACCCTGCTAATAAAACATCATAATTTAATTTTTGTACTTTTTCTTTAAATTCTTCACTTGTTACATCGTTTAATGGATTTTCATTAAATAGATGTTCATAGGTCATACAAGCATATTTATCAACTTCAGCTGATAATAAATTAGTAAATTTATTTGTAAGTTCAAATCCTTTTCTAACTCCACCTATCCCACAAAACAAATCTATTGTTTTATATGTTGATACTAAATTCTTTTTTACATTTATTGATTTTTTCAATAATTATTCCTATTTAATTCTTTTAATTCTTTTATTTTTTCAAACCAATTTTTTATTTCTTCAAATGCTTCTAATTCAAGGAGATGTTCTTTTGTTAAATTCTTAGATAATTCAATAGCTAAATGTTTTTTAGACATTCTTTTGCTTGAAATTGGCTCAATGATAGGATTACTTTTATCTGCATTTTCATTAATAAAAGTAGATAAATCATTTTTAGACCAATGTTCTAACCAATTTTCAATACCATTATGAAAGCAAGTATTGATTTTATAACAATTTTTTATCAATTCTGGATGAATATAATTTTCTATTTCAGCTTTTTTTGTCATAAATCCATAATCAGAATTATTTCTTAGATTAATTTCATCAATGTATTTTTTATATTGGTAATGTATTTTGGTATCTTTTTGATTATAGTCACTATCATAAATATGAATTTGAGGAACATTTAGTTTATCTAAATAGTTATAATTTATATAGTGTTGAAGAGTACTACCTCCTAAAAAAACCAAAAATATAGATTCATCATTAATATCAATAATATCTTTAAAATCTTGAATATTTAGATTTACATTTTTGATAAACTCAATATCAGTATATCCTTCAAAGCATACTACAACTTTTATTTTTTGTATATTTTCAATATTTACATTTGGTAAAATTCCTAATGTTTGAATAATTAAGTCTAACTTATTCTCATCATCTTCAATTATTATAGGATTTCTATTTTCATCTTTATTTATTAAAATTAAATTATGACTATCTACCATTTTTGCAATTTCTGGGGTATGTGTAGTAATAATTATTTGGTGATTATTTTTATGTGACAACTCTAGTAGAGCATTAATTAACATTATTTGATGATTTGGATGTTGTGCTGTTTCTGGTTCTTCAATAGCATAAATTACATTTTTATTACTTTTTTCTACTATTTTTTTTTCTGCTTCTGCTCTAAAATAATTCAACATTACCATTCTTCTAAATCCACTACCTCGTTTATTGAGTGCAATTCCATCGTCACTTTCAAGGCTAAATGAAAAAAGTGTATCTAAGTTTTTATTAGTAACTTTAGGTGTAAGGCTACTTGCAACATCAAGTCCCATATCCTTCATTTTATCAATCGTATCAACTCCAATTTGATTTAGTTTTTCCTCTAAAGAATCTTTTATTTTTTTAAAATCATCTTCAAAATTAGCTACTATTCTTTTAGTTGCAGTTTTAAGTGGATTTTGTATGTCACTATCACTATCTTTGTTCGCTCTATCACTTTGAAATAAAAAATATAATGGCAATTCTTTTTGTAAACTTTCCCAAATATTCTTGCCATCATCTTTTTGTAAATCAATAGTTTTATTAATTAAATTCACTCCATCTGTCACATCATTAATGTATAGTGTTCTTCTTATCTCTGCACTTTTTTTGTCATTATCTGATTTTAAATCTTTTTCTTTTAATTTATTCTGTAAGTCTTTTATCTTTAAATTAATTAGTGGTATATCATAACATTCAGGGTAGTAAGCATTTAAATAAATTTTTTCTTTTGACAATTTATCATTAGATATATCAAATACTTTAAAAATTTCCAAATATTTTTCTTCATTTAATAAATATTCATTTTTTAATTTTGTACTATTGGAAGTATCAATGACAATTTCTAATTCTTCATCAACAAAAAATTCAATTCCAATTATAATTTTATTATCTTCTTTATCTTTATTCCAATCTGTTATATCAATTTTAATAATATCTTGACCAAAGAAAATATCTAAAGCTTCCAAAATGGTTGATTTTCCAATATCATTTTGACCAATGATAACATTCATATTTTTATCAAAAATAACTTTAATATTTTTATATGCTCTAAAATTATTTAAATATAAGCTTTTTATTTTCATTTTTCATTTTCCTAGTATGTTTATTTCATCAGATAACGACCGACTTGAGAAATAAGTTACCTCTCTTTAAAGTCTTTTTGTCTTTTGAGTATTTTAGCTAATTAAGTTTAAACTTCTTAAAAGTGCTTAGGTAACTTATTTCTCTCCAAGGTATTGTTATGAAGTCTGAGTGTTTGATGTCTAGCACTTGCTACTGGAGTCTGGTTTATTGCTAAGGGGTTTAGTATAGCTACTTTTAGAAGTGTTGAACTTCTTTGGTGGTTTTTACTTTTTTTGAATAGTTGGCTTTTTGCTTTTGAGCTTTTTTAAGTTTTTGTTTCTTTTTAGCATGTGAGGTTTTAAAGCCACATGCCAATACTTTAGTCTATGAAACAAACTAAAATTTAGCAAAGTGCTTTGAGATGACTCATAACGGTTGAATATAAAAATATGTTACCCGTTTGTGTAGTCTTTCAAGTTTTACAATGGTAGCGAAACTTTTCTAGTTTTAAAAGCTTTTTTCGGCGAGGTAACATATTTTTTTACTATGTTTTGTTATGTCGTCGCACTTCTTGATGTCTTTCAAA
>JAMOQH010000003.1 GCA_027064085.1 bacterium
AAAGATGAGATTCTATTGAAAAATTATTATCAGTTGAGCGAATTCCGATAAATGTAATAGATGGTATTTTGTTTATTAAAGTTAAATAAACTCCATTTTTTGGAATTGTATAATTATAAATGGGTTTAAAATTTATAGTTGGAAGTAGTTCTTTTTTTCCTATTCCTTGCCCTTTTATTTGAGTTGCTTTTATTTTGTAAGTATGATTTAAAAATTTGTTTGCTTTTAATATATCTCCATTTTGTATAAATTTTCTAATAATTCTTGAATGAACTCCTATATTATCAATTTTTATTTCATCTATAAGTGTAACTTTAAAATATTTTTTAAGCTCTTTTGGTGAGCCTAATCTATCTTTTCCAAATCTAAAATCATAACCTACAACAATCTCTTTTGGATTTAATTCTTTTTTGAGTTTGTTTATAAATTCTAAATAAGTTAAATGTTTTATATCATCTAAATTATAAAAATGACAAGGTTTAAAAATATAATCTAATCTAGTTTTAAAAGGGGTAAGAGAAGAGTTTTTTTCTATTATTAAAACCTCATCACTTAAAGATATCAGTTTTTGATGGGCAAAATGAACCCCATCAAAACCTCCTATTGCTAATTTCATTATGCTTTTGCAGCACTTGCCATATTCCACATAGGCATAAAAATACCAAGAGCTAATAATAATACTAATGCACCAATTACAGCCATCATAATAGGTTCAATTGCATCTGAAAGCCCTTCTATTGTTTGTTGGAATTTATTTTTATAATAAGCACTTGCATTTTCAAGCATTTCATCTAAATTCCCAGCATTTTCTCCCGCTGCTATCATTTGAAGAGTGATATTATCAAGTAATTCATATTGAGTTAAAGCTTCTGTCAAAGAACGACCTTGATTTATCTCTTTTATAATTCCATCAATCTTTTCCCTTAATACAGCATTTTCTAAAATTCCATTTGCTATATTTAATGAATCAATCAAAGGAACTCCTGCTTTGGTTAATTCAGTTAAAACTAATAAAAATCTACTAACCGATGAATTGTTTATTAAAGGACCTATAATTTTCACTTTTAACATAATAGCATCTGTTTTATATTTATAATCTTTATTTGTTTTATACATAAATTTATGTAAAATAAATAACCCAATAAAGCCACCTAATACAAAAATACCATAATGATTTATAACATATTCTAATCCAAGTAATATTCTTGTAGGTAAAGGTAGTTCAGTATGAAGTTGTTCAAAAATATCTTTAAATTTAGGAACAACATAACCGATTAAAACTGTAAAAGCACCAGCCATTGCAATCATTGTAATCATTGGCATTCTCATAGCTTTTTTAAATTTTTGTCTATTATTTTCTATATCTTCATATACATCAGCTAATGTATGAAGAGCTTCACCTAATGCCCCCGTTTGTTCTCCAAGTTTTACTAAGGCCACTGCTAAATTTCCAATATATGGTTCATATTCTTCAAAAGTAGAAGATAGATTTAAACCATTATCAATTCCCTCAGCAGCTTTTTGAAAAAGCTCTTTTACCAATTCATCTGTGGAATTTTGAGCTATATTATCTAAACTATCTTTTAAAGAAATTTGAGCTAATGTTAAAGCTGCAAGTTGTCTTATTGCACTAATAAAAGCATTATAATCTAATTTCTTTTTTGAAAAATTTGCTTTAATTATATCTTGTAAATGTTTTAATTTTTCTTCCAATGGAATTGAAGTAGGTTCTACTTTTACAGCAATTCCTTTATATTTTGGGGAACTATTAACTATTTCTAATACTTCTGCTTTATTTTCCCCCTTTAATACAATTTCTTCCTTTTTCCCCTTCATAATTATTGTAACTTTATAATAATTCATGCATTTACCTTTGTAACTCTATAAATTTCTTCAAGAGTAGTTTCACCTTTTAAAGCTTTAATAAGACCATCCATAAACATAGGTTCATACCCTTTCTGTTTTGCTAATCTTTCAAGCTCAGTTACACTTGTATTTTTTGCAATAGCACTTGATAATTCTTCATCTATTGTAAAAACTTCTGTAATAAGAGTTCTTCCTTTATAACCTGTCATATTACATTCATCACACCCTTTACCTTTGTAAAAAGTTACATTTTTCGGAAGCATATGTTTGATAGGTTCTAATAAAGCAGCTTTTGGTTTATATTTCATTTTACAATTAGGACATATTCTTTTTACCAATCTTTGAGCTTCTACTGCTACTACGGCAGCTCCAACCATAAAAGGGTCAGCACCCATATCAACCATTCTACTAATTGCACTTACAGCATCATTTGTATGAAGTGTAGAGATTACTAAGTGACCTGTAAGAGCAGCTTTTATTGCAATTTCTAGTGTTTCTAAATCCCTAATTTCCCCAATCATAATAATATCTGGATCTTGTCTTAAAATACTTCTTAGAGCTGCTGCAAATGTAAGTCCAGCTGCTTCATTTACATTTACTTGGTTTATAAGCTTCATTTGGTATTCTACTGGGTCTTCAACCGTGATGATTTTTTCTTCAACATTTTTAATTTTATTAAGTGATGCATATAAAGTAGTAGATTTCCCTGAACCAGTTGGACCTGTTACTAAAACTATTCCATTTGGTGCATGAAGAGCTTTTTCAAGTTTTGCTAAGTTTTTAGGGGCAATACCAACCTCTTCAAGTTTTTTCATTACATTTCTTTTATCTAAAATCCTAATAACAATACTTTCACCTGTGGCAATAGGTAAAGTTGAAACCCTAAAATCAAAATGATTTTCTCCTAATTCCATACTGAATCTACCATCTTGTGGTTTTCTTTTTTCAGATATATTTAAGTTACTAAGAAGTTTAATTCTAGCTGCTACTGCACCAAAAAGTTCTTTTTCTACTACTATTAGTTCTTGTAAGCTTCCATCAATTCTTGCTCTTACTTGCATAACATCTTCTTCTGTTTCAATATGAATATCACTCGCACCTCTTTGAACAGAAAGTATTACAATATATTTGATAAATTGCATTGTAGCTGATTCTTCCTCTTCATTTTCCTCAGCAGTTCCAGCAAGTTCTTTTTTCATTTGCTCAATTAAAGCATTTGCTTTTTCTCTGTTTTTAAGTTGGTTTATATGTTTTTTTATATCTTTGCTAAGAGCAATTGCTGGCTTTATGGGTTTTTTTAAATATCTTTGAAGAGTACTTCTTGCATCAATATCCATTGGATCTATAAAAGCAACAACCACTTCTTTTGGATATTCTTTTATAGGAATAGCACCATATTTATCTAATATAGATACAGGCACTTTTCTAAGAAGTGTAAAATTTAATTCTTCATTTTCAAAATGGATTATATCTATATTTAGTTGTATAGAGATTATTTTGATTATATCTTCTTCACTAACTAAGCCTTCTTCTATTAAAATTTCACCTATTTTTTTATGAGAATTTTGAGTTCTTTGGACTTCTAAAGCTTTTTTTAACTCTTCTTGTGTTATTTTTCCATTTTGTATTAATAAATCACCTAATCTTACTTTTTTCATTAACATAGCTAAAACCTTACCAATAAATATGTTTAGAAATTAATTTATTATTTTGATAAATTTTTATAATAAATTTATTTTGTTTCGTGGGTTCAAGAATATATTTTTTATTTTTTGCTTCTATAATAAATGTATTGTTTACTTTTGAAAAGTTATGATGAGAAATATTTTCAAAAATAACAGATAAAGGATGCTCACTTTTTGGAAGAGATAAATTAGAAATATCTATATTATCATATACTAATTGTAATAAAAGTTTTTTTATTAAAAATAAACTACTTATATAAGAAGCATTATGTCTTCCTATCGGAGTATGAATCATTGTTTTAGTAATTCTAATAGCAGTATTTAACATATCGACTTTTACACATGACAAAGCTACAATAGATTGATATTTATCATCATGTTTAAATTGATTTAATATCCATATTCCTTTTAAACAAGTGTTTTTATAATCTCTATTTTTATAAAAATTGTATATATCATTTTGAGTAATCCCAAATAAACTATTTATTAGAATCGTAATAAATAATATTTTTTTCATACCTATCATCCTTTTTTTATCGCTATTTTATCAAAATAGTTGTGAATTTTTGCTAATTATACTATAATTCAGAAAAATTTTAAGGAGAAATAATGGCAATTACTGTTTATTATGATAAAGATGCTGATTTAGAGATTATTAAAAGTAAAACTGTAGCAATGATAGGATTTGGAAGTCAAGGTCATGCTCATGCAGAAAATTTAAGAGATAGTGGTGTAAATGTAATAGTAGGACTTAGAAAAGGTGGAAGTAGTTGGAAAAAAGCAGAAGCAAAAGGGTTTGAAGTTTTAACAGTTGCTGAAGCTACAGCTAAAGCTGAGGTAGTTATGATTTTATTACCAGATGAAAATCAAGCTGAAATTTATAAAAATGAGATTGAGCCTAATTTAAAAGAGGGTGCAACTATCGCATTTGGACACGGATTTAATATCCATTATGGAAGAATTATTCCAAGAGAAGATTTAAATGTAATTATGGTAGCTCCAAAAGCACCAGGACATACTGTAAGAAGTGAATTTGTAAAAGGTGGAGGAATTCCTGATTTAATCGCTGTATATCAAGGTGGTGAAGAAGCTAAAAAAATCGCTTTAAGTTATGCAAGTGCTATTGGTGGAGGTAGAACTGGTATTATTGAAACTACTTTCAAAGATGAAACAGAAACAGATTTATTTGGAGAACAAGCTGTGTTATGTGGTGGAGCGACTGCATTGGTTCAAGCTGGATT
>JAMOQH010000004.1 GCA_027064085.1 bacterium
AATCTTTGGCAATTTTTGCGGTTGACTCTTCCGAATTTATTACTAACTGCACACTTGAATCTCGAAACTCTCTTGTGTATTTACTGTTTCTCATCTTCTTTTTATCCTTACTCATACTGATATTTTATCTCAGAATTGCTAAATGTTCTGAGTATGAATAAGTGTAGCCACATCAAACCCGTATTTGGTGTTATTAAACATGTAATGGGATTTAGACAGTTTATGCTTAGAGGCTTTGAAAAATCCCAAGGTGAGTGGAATTTAATGTGTATTGCGTATAATCTCAAAAGGTTACATATAATAACGGTCTAAAAGAGCTAATAAAGATGAGTTATTGTAGATATCCACTCATTTTTTAATATATATTTATAAAAAGACTATTTTTTAAATTGAAATAGGGGCATTTTTGCTAAATTGATGATGTTGTGTATCCGACAGACTCCTAGATAGCACAAATAAATATATTGAACAATGTGAAAACTATGATTGTGAACAAGTTGATTTGAATATGTTTAATACTGAATATGCCTCATTTAAAATGTATGCAGGTTATTACACAAAAGCCTTTCAAAGAGATATATTTAAAACTTACAAAAGCACATTTCAAAAAGCTAATAATCTAAATAATTTAATAGTTGAAAATCAGAATAACAAAGCACTCAAACAACATGATAAATGGAAAAAAGATAAAGAATTAAAGAAAAAGCAACAAAAAGAATTTATAGCTAATGCGAAACAAAAAGATAAAGAAATTGACTTAAAAGTTAAAAAAATGGGCTATAAAGGGTTTACAGGTATGGGGATAACTTCACTCATATATAACACTCAACAGAGTGGTAATTTAGCTACTTATGTTAATAGTGTAATTGGTTGCTCAGAGTTACGAAAACAAGATTGTAATGACCTCAACTCTAATTTAAAAGTATCTCAAATATTAGATGATAGTGTTATTTATAGACACTTTGAAATGGTTGGTGGTAAGTTATTAGAGTATAGTATTATAGTACCAAAGGAAGCGAACAAACTATATCAAATGAACGAGAGATTTGATAATGGTTTTTATGTATTTACAGGTATGTTTAACTATATCTCTGTTATTGGTGTAAATATTAGTATTCCTAAATTGAAGAAAATATATATTAAATAATCCTATTTTCTTCTTGTATTTTGACGGATTGAAATAATAAATTGATATATTAAATATGCAATAGTAATTTTATAAACCAATGTTAAAATATTTAATGTATCGTTGTGTGCCATTATTGAAAATGGATTTATATTATTACTAAAAATAATTAATTCAAAATCTCCTGTAGCAAATCCATAAATCGCAAATAAAGATACGATAATTAAAAGTTTGTATATGTTTGCTATATGCTTTGATAAGTTAACTGCTAGAAAACTAAAGATTACAATTAGAGCATTTATAATTAAAGGTAAAACATAATATTCTGTTTTCTCGTTCTTTAAAGTAAATTGCAAATGAGAATATAATAAAGTAATACAAACTATCCAAAACCCAGCCAACACCCAATCCTGTGAATGATTTGATGATATTGAGTGTATTTTAAAAGTTATCCATTCAAATAAATTTCTACCTTGCTTTAAATCTTTATTTAATTCATTTTCTCTTTCTTGCATTTCTAAAGTGTAAAACTTATTGGCTTCTATTACATTATTTGAGTTTTCATAGAAATTTTTAATAACTCTTGCCGTTTCTCTATTTTCTACATTGATAGGAGTAGGAGAAAGTGTATTTTCACGAGATGTAATATCTAAAAAGTTTGCTTCATCATCAAATATTGTATTCCTTAAATCCAATTTACCCTTAATTACCATATCTCTGAATATTGATTTTTTCATAAATTTTGTATATTTAAAATGTAAATCTTTACAAAATACAGCTTCACTGAACACTGCAATTTGATTAAAATCTGTTCTTTCAAAATTAACAGTTGAAAATTTAGTTCGATAAAAATCTGCTAAATTATTGAATTTTGTATTATAAAAAATTGCATTTGATAAGAACTTACAAAATTGTATCTTTACTTTTCCATTAAATGTAGTTTCTGATATATCAAGAATGTGAATTGTATATGCTTTTAAAATAAAATCTTTTTGAATAATACAATCATATATTGCCAATTTATATATATCTGTATATTTGTTATGCTCTGAATTGTTAAATATACTATTTGTAAATTCAATACTATGAGCAACTATGCTTTTTTTAAACTGACAATCTCTGAATAATGTATGACTTATCACACTCTCTTTACCATCGCTATAGGATACGGATACATTATTATTAAATACACACATTTGATAAATTATATTGGATTCATTTTCTAATATTTTGCTGTTAGATATACTGTAATTATCATAAAATGCACATTCATTAAAAAATACTTCTATACCATTTAGATTAAAATATGATGTATGAAATTTACAGTAGTTAAAATGTATTTTATGTAATTTGTATAATATTTTTGTGTAATCAAATTTATCTCTACTATCATGTTGAGGAAAATATATATGGTCAAATATAATAGTATTATTATTGAAAAAACTTTCTATATTACTATTAAACATCCCATCTGTATTTTGAAAATATTGATAAATAGCATCCCTCATTTCTTTATCTGTTAAGGTAACTTGTTCACTTGGAGGTTGAGTCAAATTAATACTGTCTAATATATATTCAATAATGCTATTCAAGCTTACTTGCTCAATAACATATTTAACTAGTTCATCATAGAAATCATTTAAAAAACCTGTTTTATGCCAATCTGTTTGATACTTTGATTTTTTACAATATAAAATACAATCACTTTCTATCTTATCAAGTTTACATTCTCTCATTGTGGTCCATTTATAAATTTCATTATTATTGCATAGACTGTGTTAGATTATAATAAACGAAGTTAAATTGTAGTATCATTTAAAAACTTTAATAAGGTAAACAATATTACATGAAAAACTCTAAAATATTTAAACTTCATTTCTACACAATTAAAATTGATGACTCATTATTCAATACTTCTAAAAATAAAATTATAGATTTAATGAAACTACTAAATACAGGGAAAAAACCAACTAATGTATATGAACTAAATGGTTACAAAGCATTTATAAAACCTATTAGTAATAATATATACTGCTTTGAAAAACATAGAATGGATGATTTACCTCCTGTTGGAAATATTAATAATGATAAAGAAAGACACTTAAATTTAAAAAATGGTGAGACTTTAATTGAGAAAAATTATTTTTTTATTAATAAAGAACTTGGCTATATAGTCTATCAAGAAAAAAATGAAGGGTTTAGGGCTTCAACATTAAGTTTATATTTTCATTTTTTACTTGGTGAAGATACAAGTAAAATTGAAATTTCTCAAATTTTAAAAACTACAGCTTATCAAAGACTAGCAAAATATGGATATTTAAAAGGAATGGAAATCTCATTTGCTTCACCAAGTAATGATATGTTAAAAGATTTTGGTATTTCACTTACAAATAGAATTATGTATCAGAAGAATAAAAATATGAATGTTAGTGTAAAAGTTTCACTTAGTAAAAAAGACTCATATTCAAAAGAATTTATACGAGGTATTTTAAATACCTATAATAAATATTCAGATAAAATTAGTTTATTTAAATTAAAAGGGAGTGAAACAGAAAAAGGCTCATTAGAAGATATTAATCTAGCTAATGATGTTATTGAATCTGTCGCAGATGTTAGAATAGACAAAAGCCATATAGTAGAGGATGATATGATAAATGCACTTACTCATGCAAATACTGTACATGAAGATGAATTAAAGAAGCTTCTAAAATAAGATGATGGATAAACTAATGGAAATATTAAAAATTATTGGAGAACAATTACCTCATTTATTATCTAAAATAGATATTGTATTAGTGTCATCTATTACTTTAATGGGTTTTATGGTTGCTTCTTTATCAATACTAAAAATTATAATTCCTAAAAATATTGATGACTCCAAATCTTTAAAAACAGAAATTTTCGATATGTTTAAATATTCTATACTATTACTCATATTTTCTTCTATTTTAGCAACGATAGCTTTCTTTTTTAACTCTATACAGATAATGGAATATATAGCACTCGCTTCCTTTGTGATATTTTTAATTTCAATTATTTTTGTTTATAAATCTGTAGATATTATTTTTACACTTGAAAACAGCTAATAGATTACTTTTTAAGGGCATATATGGGGGTATTATTTTAAATATTATTATATATGCACCTATAATACAATAACTTAAATTCTCTGAGGGTCCACCACTTACAAACCCCTAAAATAATTCTACTTTAAATTTTCACAAAAAATTACAGCATATATAATGTATAATACTTTATATGACAAAACTACCGATACATGACATCTTAGAAGATGTAAAGAACTCACTGCAAACTCACAATACACTCATTTTACAGGCTCCTCCAGGTGCGGGAAAGAGCAGTGTTGTACCTATTTCTCTGCTTGATGAAGCTTGGCTTGGCGATAAAATAATCATCATGCTTGAGCCGCGGCGTGTGGCTGCTCGTATGGTTGCTTCCCAAATGGCAAAACTTCTGGGTGAAGAGCTGGGACAAAGTGTCGGTTATCAGGTAAAAATGGACAGCCTGTATACAAAAAACACCAAAATTTTAGTTGTAACAGAAGCCATTTTGGTTCGTAAACTCC
>JAMOQH010000005.1 GCA_027064085.1 bacterium
CGTGGACGTGATGTTAAACGACGTTCCGCTTCGATGCGGTTGCGAGTCTTTTTTAGTGGCACGCCGGCTTTAATCAACATGGAGCGAAGCGGAATGTTGGTTAATGGATGGATGGGCTATGCCGCGCTGAAAGCGCGGATAGCTATGTTATACACCAGATTATTTTATCAATGTACATTTGTTGACATCAACTTCAACACCATTATGCATCAGCTTAACAAAGTATTGCCCACTAGAAACTTCTCTATTAAATCTATCTACTCCATTCCAGTGGAAGTTGTGAATACCTTTATGAAAAAACCGATCTGTTAAAGTTATAACCTTTTGACCTTTCGTATTATATACTGTTAAATTAATATTACCCGATTCAATTAGATTCAATTTAAAAGTAGTAGAATGATTAAAAGGATTTGGGTAGGTAGAAATATTACTTTTAGTTTTTAAAATAACTTCTTCAGGTTCTGAAAATTGCTGAGGTTCACCCTGAAATTCATAGGCTCCCATATCTACAGAATCTCCATAAATTCTAGAATTTCCAGCTAAATCATATTCTGGTAAATCAATATCACCTAATTCCAGCGTACCAGTATTTACACATGGTGATGTTGAAATTAAGGAATATGGGAAAGGCTCATCATAACTCCACTCAGGATCATCATCAATATTTCCATCTAGCCAATTAATATTATTTGTTGAACTTAAATTTAAGATATCATCTATTCCACCTTCAACTAAAGAATGCCGAATACTAAGGTTTATAGGTGGTAGCCCAGTTGAATAAGGTTCTCTAAGTAGTATTGAACGAGGTGTATTTCCGTAAAGTATTGAGTTAACAATATTACAATCAATATCATTATCATATAGATATATTGCAGCACTATGATATATATCCGACTCATTATCACCCATTGTACAATTAATAATATCCACATTAGTGTTCGGATTAACGTTAATTGCAGTAGCTCCTTTAGTCCAATTATCATCAATCATAACATTATTTGAAAATTCACTACCGATTATTTTATAGTTATATCTATCGGGGTAATCATAGTGCCCCCCAATGACAATGCCACCACCACCAATTATGTAAGCATTTAGATTAGGTGTGTTGTTAGATACTTTCATATTAGTCATGACGCAGTTTTCTAGTGCAGAGAACCCACCTGGACGAGACCCGATACAATCCTTGATAGTAACATTAGAAATAAAAAGACTTGTTGAATCTAAGTATGATGATTCATTATTGCCTATAGTAAAGGTTGCAAGAGATAATCCCTCGATATTTCGTTTATAATCCCGAATCATTATATTTTTAAGTGTTACATTTCTTGGTTGAGCAAAACTAATTGTATAACTTGCGAATTCATCAGAGCTGTTCAATAAAGTTAAGTTTTTAATTGAGAAATCTCTTTCATAATCTTGACCCCAGAACATTTTCAAATTACTTTCTACATCGATAATTGTGTTCTCCATACTTTCACCAACTATAGATACAAAGCTACGACAATTAAATGGGATAATTTCATCGTTACTCGAAGGAGAGTATATCCCGGATGCTAGGTGAATAGTGTTTGCTTGTAAACTGTCAGAAGCAATTCTTATCAATGCAGTAGTTATTCTTTGCAAAGGTTGATCCTCTGATAACCCACTATTATTATCATCTCCATAAGGAGATACATATAAATCGTTATTAATAGGATCTATTTTACCATTTTGAATAATAATTTCATCTTCACCATATTTAGAGTGATAAAAAGTTAAATCTGGATTAAGCACAGTAAAGGTATCTATATAAGCTATTGTAGGATAAAACTGTCTTGTACTTCCACCAATATCGTTTGCCCATGGCGAGTAATTATAATAAATATTACAGGGAGCATCCTCATCAAAATCAAATCTAGAAATAAATCCACAACCAATACCACCAAAAGCTTCATAAGCCTGATTATAGCTAATAGTACAATTTCTCAACATCGGACTACAATACCCTACACTCAAAGTCGCATCAGTAAATATTCCACCACCTGCTTGTGCAGTATTATTGGTTATTATGCAACTTTCAATAATTGCTGTAGTTTCGTAACAATATATTCCTCCACCTACAATTCCTTCAATTTGTACTCGTTCTGATCCTGAACCATTTTGAATTGTAAATCCACATAGGATTGTATTTTCATCTTCACCTCCCGAGAACTTTACACAACTACCATTTTGGTTTCCATCAATAATTGTATTATGTATAAATTCATCATTCTGGTTTTCAATAAACAAGCTAGTAACGGATATTTTTTTACCTAAAAAATCGATATTTTCGAAATAAGTACCAGGATATACCAAGATCGTGTCTAAATTAGTACTAGCTTCTATAGCAGTCTGGATAGATGTAAAGTCTCCTGTCCCATCTATTTTAACTTCATAAGTTATGCATTTCAATATAGAGCTAAATAAACATATAGAACATAATAACAATAATTTCAGTTTCATAATTCACCTTAAAAGTTATATCTTGTAGGCAAACAAATGATGTCTGCCTACAAGATTTTCTCACAACTATACTAGCAAAGCGTATTGCTATTTAAGCAGCATCATTCTTTTGGTTATACTATTGGTTTCTGTAGATACTTTGTAGAAGTAGATACCAGTCGCTACAGAATTATTACTGGAATCGTTTCCGTTCCAGATTACACTATGATTTCCCTCTTCCAAATCATTATCGATAAGAGTAATTATTTCTTGTCCTTTGATATTATAGATTTTTATTTCTACATTACTAGATTGAGGAATCGAGAAGTTAATCTCTGTTGTTGGGTTGAATGGATTTGGGTAGTTGCAAGTAGAAAGATTTGATTTCATTTGAGGAGCAGTATAGCCCTCATTTCTTAAATCAACTTGATATGCACTCATTAATCTTGTAGTAGAAATTTTTTCATTAATTATTCTAGAGCATTCTAAGCCATTATATTTGTAATTAGATACTGTTTTATTAGAGCATCGTTCTCCATAATATAATTCGAATTCGATCTCTCCTACACTACGATTATCTGGGTAGATACTTAACTGTACTAATGAATCAACTACTACAGCAGCGCCAATGCATTCTCCATCGACCTTAGCTGCAATCTCTTGTGGCAGATCATCAGAATCTAAAGTAAGATACAATGGGATATAATCAGCTTGTTCAGTATAGGTGAAGTATTCAGCTTTGGGGACAATAATTTCATTATCTCTTGGTGTACTATTATCCCATTTAAAACCAAGTATAGAGTTTGTACACTTTATCTCAATCATATCTCCATATGATATTGTTGGAATACGTCCATCACAAACCCACCTATCAAATTCATTGCGGTATGCACTCCAATATTGCATTTTAACAAATCTAACATTAAGATCTGTCCAATAATCTCCTAATGCTTGGGAAACTATTTGAGTATCTTCAATCCAATACCCGACCCAATTTTGCACCAATCCACCTGATAAACTAATTTGATATTGATCTGGCAATTTAGTTCCATAAGTTTTATGAGTATAACTACTATTCTGAGAACTCATAGTTAGTTTATAACCTTTAGAGCTTCTTAAACCATATAGGTTATTGTGATTCCATACCCCTTGTGAATAAGTCATATATGAATCAGGAGAATCTATTCTACTAGCATAAGGTTCTATGTCGTCTAAAATGATTTCAGCATCAAAAGTATTATCTGCAGAACGATATAATCTAGGATAGGAAATCCAGTTATGACTAGAAGAATAGCTTCTGGTATCACCAGTTGGTAAGGAAAAATTTAAATCTAGTGAATTTTCCCATACTTCGTCAGTACTGTTCCAAGTGAAGAAGGTTGATGTGTAAGATGTTTCGCTATCATCATATACATCTGTTGCAATAACTTCAGCACTTAAATATGCATACCCTCCACCTTCAACAAAGATGTCGTTAAAAGTAATGATAGTCTCTCCATTAATATTGTCATAATCAGAATTGTCTAAATCAACAGTCTTTGTATCAATAGTTGTAATTCCATTCTTTAAGTAAACAACGCAGTTTTCTACGTCAGAATTTGTCCCAATTGTAACTGATATATCTTTTGGATAATCAAAACTAAGGTATAAGTGTTTTGTTGGAGGTGTACCAGAAAAACCTGTTTGCCAACCTGAATGACTAGTGTCTCCCCAGCTAGTGCTACCATTAGCGTAAGCCTGCAAATCATCTTCAGAAATTGAATCATCTACAGGAAAAACAAATTCTGCTACACCATTGACAAAATCAGATACTTCAATGTCATCATCACCAAAATATTGGAAATTTTCACCAATTAAAACTGAACCTGAAACTGCGACATTTGAATGGACTACAATTTTAGCTGTATAAGCTAATATGTTTGATATAATTACCAAAAGTGATATTAATAAAAAAAAACGTTTCATAAATTATCCAAAATTTTAAGTTTACGTCTACGCATAATTAATTTTTTTGCATAAAAGTATTAGGTTTTCACAAATGGGAGAAGAGTAGTAGTGGTTTATTGATTTAGAGCTCATTAATTACTACTTTCTTTTCCCTCTTTACTTGGGTTATGGGTTGTTTGAAATAAAATCAACTATCGCATAAAACCTCCTCGAAAAATTTTGTAAAGTATAAGTAAATACTATACTGTATAACAAAATATAATTGAATAAATATTGTCAATAAT
>JAMOQH010000006.1 GCA_027064085.1 bacterium
TAATTATTAGAGAAAATATTTTGAAGAAACAAGAAACAAGAAACAAGAAACAAGAAACAAGAAACAAGAAACAAGAAACAAGGCGTAAAAGAAAATTCTTGAATCATGTCCTGAATTTATTAACTATTAGTTAGGAGAAATAATGAAACTTTTAATTTTATCAATTTTTTCCATTTACTCCTAATTCTCCTATTTTAAAAAATAGCTATAATAAGAAATTTTATTTTTATAATAAATTAGATGATTACAATAATGATGAAAAATATGGTTTAATGGAAATAGACCCTAAAACAGGTATGATAAAATATATCTAGAGGTTTTAAATCATTTTATAATAAAGACAGTAATAGTATTGAAATTATTCCAGGGTTAATATTTTTTTTAGATGATTATAGTATTGAGCAATTTAGAGGTGAAAGCTATAAAGTTAAAGAGCCAGTTAAAAAGTTTTAACTAGCAAAATAAATGCTAAATGGAATTCATAAAATAGATATAAAATGATTTAATCAAAGCTTAATAATTTAACTGAATGTCTTTTACAAAATATATACTTTCTTTATTATTTTTGTTTTCAATTAACAGAGCATCTATTGCTAAGATATATTTATCAGGATAATTTTTTATTGCTAAATAATAATAAAGTGTTTTTTCTATTTTTTTTATTTTGCTGTATGGTATTGTTTCAAAAATTGAAACAATAGGATTTTTTCTGTATTTTACTTCAACAGCAGAAATCCTATTCTTTTTTATGGCAATTATATCAATTTCTCCAAATTTAGAATAAAAATTTCTTTCAATAATATCATAATTTAAATTTTTTAAGTAATTAACAGCAAGAGATTCGTATTTGTTTCCAGTATCTCTTTTATTTATCATCTTTTTAGTTCTTGAAAGTACTCTTCTCTTGTTATAAATCCTTTATTGATAAGCAACTTTAAAATACCTTTATTTCTTTTATCTAATCCCTTTAAGTCTTCTTCTAAATCTTTTACTAATTCTTTTAGAACAGCAATTTCTGCTTCTAGAACAATAATATTTTCATCATTTTCAGAAGTTTTTTTAGATGTAGAGTTTTTATTTGATGAAGTTTTTATTAAAGAATTATCATCTTCTATAATTTCAGCATCTTCAAAACTATCTATATCATCAAGGTCAGTGGTTTTTCTTGTTATATAGTCAAGTTTAGGAACCATCATTTCAATTTTAAAGTAATCTCTTTGTATAGCAGACTCAATAGCTCTTTCTGAACCTATAACAGGTTCAACTTTACTAACATTTGTTCTAAATTTTATTTGATCTAGTAGATCTAAGTTGAAGGAATCTGTAAGTACTACATATAAAACTTTTCTGCTATTTTCTTCTCTTAATCTTAGTGGATAAACCATGTTTTCTTTACAAAACTTAGCGGGCAGTATCGCCAATGCCGTTTTCGATGGAGTTACTGTTGCTAAATCGACAAATTTTATATTTTTAAATTCAGAAATAGCTTCAATTAAATGACCTTCAGAAACAAAACCATGATCAAGTAAAATATCTCCTAGTTTTCTGCCAAAGTTATGTTGTTCTTGTAGTGCTGATTCTAATTGAAATCTTGTAATTAATTTTTTAGATATCAAAAATTCACCTAATCTTTTTTTGCTCATTAGATACCTCTCATTCCTAAGCTTGATTTATTATATATCAATAATCTATAAATAAGCAAATTTATGAATAAATTTTTTACTTGCAATGATTTAAATATTTATTATTATTATTATTATAGGTTTTTGTGGAGTTAAAATGAAACTTGCCTTAATTCAATTAAACAGTAGTTCAGATATTGAAAAAAATTATAAAAAATTTATATATTTTCTAGAACTAGCAAAAGTTAATAAAGCTAATTTAGCTATTTTTCCTGAAAATACATTTTTTATTGGTAGTATTGATGAATATAAAGATGTTGCTCAGAAAATACACAAAGAGTATTTAGAGAAAATCTTAAAAGATATAGAAAAATATGATTTAGATGTTGTTTTGGGGGGAGTTCCTTTTTTAAAAAAGAATACCGATATTGTAAATAGGCTTCTATATATTAATAAAAGTGGAGTAATTGAGAAATACTATGATAAAATTCATCTTTTTCAGTTGGATAATTCAAATTCATCTTTAAATGAGGCTGCTTATTTAAAGCGAGGAAATGATATCGTTACCATTGAAAAGAATGGTTTTATTTTTGGGTTCTCTATCTGTTATGATCTTAGATTTCCTGAACTCTATAGGGCATTAATAGACAAGGGTGCCAATGTATTAGTTGTTCCTGCTGCGTTTACATATAAAACAGGCAAACTTCACTGGGTGGAATTATTAAGAGCAAGAGCTATAGAAAATCAATCCTATGTATTGGGTGTTAATCAGGTTGGAGAGCATGAAAGTTATGGTAAATCTTATGGTGTAACATCAGTTGTAAAACCTATGGGAGAGATAATTTCTTTAAGTGATAGAGATGAAGATGTTTTATTTTTTGATTTAGTTAAAAGTGATATAGATAAATTTAGAAATTGGATACCTGCATTAAAAAATAGAGTTGATTTTAAAGGATAATTTAATTTGAATATCTTTATTGTTAAAAAGTCTAAGAAATAGTTCACAATTTTAAGAATATGTGATATATTATATAAAAATGGGAGGGTGTTATGAAAGTATTATTAGTATTTGTGTCTTTATTTGCAATGATTGCAATAAGTTCATGTGGTGGTAGCTCTAAAATAGTTGATAGAATGGGAGTTGCTTGCAATAAAGTTCCTTATTGGGTTAAAAAACTACCTAAAGCTAAAAATATGATATATGCTGTTGGTTTTGCAATGCCTGATACTTTTCCAGAAAGGTCACTTTCTGCTGCAAAAATGAGTGCAAGATTAGAACTTTCAAGAACTATAGAAACTAAAATAGATGTGGATACACAGATGGTTGATGTTTTTGTAAAAAAACTTGGTGTTGAAGGTGATAATAAAGCTAGAACAACAGTAATAAGAAACCTTATAAAAGAAAAGGCTACAAAAATGGTTAAAAACTCAAAGGTAGAACAAGTGTTTTATGATAATTGTAATTTAAATCAAAGAGGGGAAGGGGCGCATTATGTTTTAGCCTCTGTTCCAAGATAATTATTAATTTTCTAAAGAATATTTCCAAGAAATGACATCTATTGCCATTTCTAATGTTTTTTCGCTTAAACCCATTGCATGGGACAATTCAACAATAACATCTTCTTCTGCTTCCGTAATGAAATGGTCAAGCATAGATGCTTCTATTGCAAGTATTAATATTGTTTTTTTCAAATCTTCATTTTCAATTGTCTTAAATGATTCAAGACTATCTTTAAATCCTTTTTCTAAAATAAATGATTTTGCGTCGAATATTACATCATCAACATTAATATTGCTAAATCTAGGAAGTGATTCAAGCATAATTTTAATACCCTTTTCTTCTCTCTCATCAATGTCGGCATCAGATGCAATCATCAAGTACATTCCTAAAGCAATTAAATCTTCATTATCGTGTTGTTTTGTAAAAAGTGCCATATATAAACCTCTTAAAAAAATATATGACTTAATATAGAATATATTTGTTAATATATCAAATTTTTAAAATTTAAATCCATTTTAATTTATTAAAATTAGTTAAATTTTGCATGGAAAACCCAGTTATTGGGGTTGAAATGCCATAAAAAGATTATTTAACTTGCTCGTAACCCCATTCTAGCCATGGTAAGAACTTTTCTATATCTTCACTTTCTATAGTTCCTCCACACCAGAATCTTAATCCTAATGGAGCAGCTTTATAAGACTTGCAATCATAAGCAACTTGCTCTTCTTCAAATAATTTAATTAATTTTGCTAATTTATCTTTATCTAAATCTATATTAAAACAAACTGAAGTATTAGAACGAATATTTTTATCTTCTGCTAAAAAACTAATCCAATCATGCTTAGAAACAAAGTTTTCAAAAAGAGACAAATTCTTTTCAGAGCGTTCAATTAAGGCTGATAATCCACCTATAGATTTTGCCCATTCTAATGCATCTATATAGTCTTCATTTGCAATCATAGATGGTGTATTAATAGTAGAACCCTGAAATAAAGCTTCATTTAATTTACCTTTAGGAGCCATTCTAAAGATTTTAGGCATAGGCCATGCGGGAGTATAAGATTCTAATCTTTCAACTGCTTTAGGTGATAAAATAAGCATACCGTGAGCTGCCTCTCCACCTAAAACTTTTTGCCATGAATAAGTTATTACATCAAGTTTCTCCCAAGGGATATCCATTGCAAAAACAGCACTAGTTGCATCACAAAAAGTTAATCCTTCTCTATCATCGGCAATCCAATCTCCATTAGGAAGTTTTGCACCACTAGTTGTTCCATTCCATGTAAAAATTACATCTCTTTTGAAATCAGCTTTAGTAAAATCAGGTAATTTACCATAATCAGCATCATAAACATTAACATCTTTTAGCTTTAATTCATTTTGTATATCATTTGCCCAACCTTTACCAAATGATTCCCAATAAAATATATCTATTCCTTTAGGCCCTAACATACTCCACATTGCCATTTCAAAAGCACCGGTATCAGAAGCAGGAACGATAGCTATACGGTAACCTTCTGGAAGTCCTAAAATTTCTTTACTTAATTCTATAGAATATTCTAAACGCCCTTTCCCTAATTTTGATCTATGGCTTCTACCTAAAATATCTGTATTTAGATTAGCTAATGAGTAACCAGGTCTTTTTGAACAAGGGCCTGATGAGAAGTTAGGATTACTTGGTTTAATTGTTGGTTTGTTCATTATATTACCTCAAAAAAATATATTAGTTTGTATATCACTTATAATTATTTATTTCAAGTTATAATGTGGTGAATTTATTGTGATTTTTATTTTACTTCATTTGAATATATTTGTGTAAAAGAATATTTATATATTTAATGTGAAGCTTTACCTTTTGTGTCTGGTCTAGCATTCCATATTTTCCAAGTGAAATATAAGCCAATTAGGGTAAAAGGAACTAGGAATATTGGCCATCTGTTCCATATAGTGATATCATGTTTTGCTCCCTTTAATATAGCTCCTAATGCTATAGATTGAAATCCTGTACCAAGATAAACAAAGCCATCAATTACTCCTGCAACAGTTGCTGCACTTTTTTTACCACCAAAATCCATAGATGCTGTTCCTGAAAGCATTCCATGAACTCCAATAACACAAAGAGATAAAAAGAATGCTAAAAATCCCATTAAGCCATACCAATGCATTCTTACTGCAAAAACCATTACAGAAAAACCAATAAACATCCCTACATATAAGAAAAAAGCACTAGGACCTCTTCTTGAATTGAAAAATTTATCAGAAATAAAACCAGCCAGAAAGCCTCCACTAATTCCAGCAATCATTAAAATTAATCCCCAATTCTGAAAAAAGATATCAGATTTAAAAAGGGTTACACCTGCAATTTTAATATCATTTGCAAAATGTACTCCCCAATGCATAACACCATTTCTTAAAACACCAGAAGAAAATTCAATTATTATCATTATTAAAATGATAGGGTGTGTTAGTATTCTTTTATATAATTGAAGGGGGTTCTCTTTTATCTCTTCTGTTTCGTCTGCACCTGCATCACCTGTATTAAAATCTTCAAAACCTGCTTCTCCTGGAGTATCTTTTATTATAAAGAAATCAAGAATTGCCATTATTACTAAAATGATAGCTGGAACAAAAAACACCCACCAAATATGAAAGCCATCTGTTCCTTTGGTTTCTCTTAGTATCATACCAGTTAAGTCAAATGCTAAAAATATACCTAGTGATATTAATGTACCAAAAATCCCACCAAAAACTCCTCTCTCTTTGATATGAAACCATGCTGCATTAACTTTAACAATACTAACTGCTCCAAAACTTTGAAAATACATATTTATTGCATAAACTATTACAAAAGGCCAAAATAAAGATGCATTTGCATTAGAACTATTCATAGTTTTATATGTTATAATACCTAGAATTAAGTTAGCAATGGAAGAACCTATTGCTCCAATAATCATAGTCTTTTTACCACCAAGTTTATCTGCTAATGGGCCATTTACAATAAAAGAAACTCCATAGATGATAGCTCCTATACCAAAAATTGTACCAAAGTCAGATTCACTCATCAAGTGTTCACTAAACTTACTTGATGCTTTGGTTAAATTATATCTTCCCATATATAAGAAAGCATAAGTTAAACCCAATGTAAGCCAATTAAAATATGACCTGATTCTAAAAGCCCTGCTATGATTAACAGGATTATTTAATGAATATAAATAGCTAATAATAGAAATTACAACAATAGGAAGAACACCAACAAAGATATCTCTATGATGTGAATACAATACAGCCTCAATTCCTATCAATATAAAAATTGGTATTGATCTAAGTAAATTTTTCATGATTCCTCATTCTTAAGAAAAGAAAATTAAATAAATAAATAGTATTATTTATTTTTAATGTCCCAAAGTTTTGCCATAACTCTTTCAAGCTCTGGGGCTAGTAGTTTAGGGTCATTAGTTTTATTTACATTATTATCAAATTCAACATAAGGTACTTTGAATTCTTTATCAGTGCTGTCTTTATGAAATTTTGGAGTAATATGCAAATATTCAGGATCTTTAGCAATAAACTCTTTCCAATCTGATTCTTTATACATCATTTCAATTTTCTTGTTTTCTAAAGCATGTTCTAAAACAGAATCTGGCTTATCTGGATTAAATCTTTTTTCATTTTTCTTTAATGATTCTTCCCAAGTTGTATCTATATAAACGACTACACCATTTTCTAATACTCTATCTGAAAGATAAGAATATCCTTCTTTCCAACCACCATGCTCAGAACCTCTTGCAAATTCAATAATAAGAGTTTTCTTTTCATGAAAATCGGGGTCATCTCTTAGTATTCTTTCATATTGATCCATTAGTTTTCTAATTAACCAATTCCAAAAATACTTTTTCTTAAAAGTATAACCGGGTAGTGTTTCACCTTGATATGTAAATTCTGTATTTGAAACAGTTCTTGGCTCACCAAATTGTTCATGTAAATCATCATCTTCAAATCTTTCCCAAAGAATAATGAAATCATCTATTTCAATAAACTCACCAATATGGAATTTTTCAATTCTTTCTTTTAGTGGTGTCTTTTTTAAAAAATCAATTACTTCAGATTTACCAGCCGCAGGACGACCATTTAATAAAACTACATCAAACGTGTTTTTCATAACTACTTCTCCATAAAATAAAACAATATATTTTTAACAGAAAAGTAAATGATTATCAATATATTTTTATTGTTTTTAATAAAAAGTTACTATTTCTTTGCAACTCCTGCACAATATCGGCAATATGGCTTAAAGGTTTCAAGTTTATCTTCATCTGCTTTGACCCAGTATCTTACACCTTTAATCTTTTCTTTGCAGTTTTCACAAACCATCTTTCCATACATTACTGATTGTATTCTAATTTTTTTTTCTATAAATTCAGACATAAAAGATACTCCTAAAAAAGTTATTACTTCTTTCTCGGAATAATGTAGATATAAGTTAATTTTTTATAACGATAAATATTAATTCCTTCCCATTTGGTTCTAGATTTTAAAGATTTTAGGTGAGTTACTGATACTTTTGGAGTTTCAAAACTTTCTTTTTCGTAAGAAGTTAGTCCTTTTTTTCTTAAATATTTTATAATTTGATAAATTTTAGCTGTAGATCTATATAAATGTTTATCCACTTTTACACCAGGGAGGTTTACTCCAAATTCTCTAGTATTAGCAGATAGATTTATTGTAAGTGAGAATAATATTATTATTAAGATATAATTTAAAAACTTCATAATTCCTCCATATAATATTAGTATTTTACAAAATAACAGTAAGTTTTCAAGTTTTTTATTTTTTTATGCAATTCCAACCATCTTAAAGATGTTTTACATTGATTTTTAAGCTGAAATCTTAAAAATATATTTTTTTAACATATTAAATTACTAAATTTCATGATATTGATTAGGATATTCTTTGGAGAACATTATTTTTCATCTTTTGCAGTATCTTTAACTAAATCTTCTTCGTATCCATGAATCATTTCTTTAAATAATGCTAATGGAGTATGTCCAGTTGTTGCTAAGTACATGTGTCCAAGAATAAATAAAACAAAGAATGCTCCTACTAAAATATGAATAAGCAATGCAGTATGAATGCTTGCTCCACCAAACATAAGTATGAAACCTGTAATCATTTGAGCAGGCATAGCTAAAAACATAACACCATCATAAGCAAGTTTTTGCATAGGATTCATTCTGTTTTCTGGCCCTACATGGTAAGGGTGTTTATTAGTAAAATAAATATCAGCAATATAAAACTTAGCTTGTTTAAATATTCCCATAGGATACTCATCTGCTTTTTTAGGTAAGTATAAATGTATTCTTTTGGTAATAAGCATATATAATACCCATACTATAAAATTAATAGTAACTATATATCCAAATAAATTATGCATTTTATAGGCCGTATTCATACTAAATATAGAGTTTGGCCAATGCATGCTTATACCTGAAAGAGCTAACATAACCATAGAAAATGCTTGTATCCAATGCCATAATCTTTCCATTAATGTAAACATTACTACATTTGTATTTTTTTGTGTTTTCATAATTACCCCTTACTATTTCTTTTAGATGCAAACATTATTCTTAATAATCCATGACCTAAAATACCTAAAATCGTTGCTATTAGTAATATTATTGCATATTGGTCAAATTCTTTATTAGATGTATCAGTAATCATCATAAAATGTTCTTTTGGTAATTTTTCTTTATTAAGAACTATTTTACCATTTACAACTTTAGCTAATTTTGTATCTTTAACTCCTGGAATAATAACATCAATATCATCTGTAGCCACATAAGATAATATTTCACTATCTTTGTATAACTCACTCTTTGCTTTACTACTATGACAACTTTCACAGTTTTTAGTAGCCATTTCTTTAGGCATTACATTGTGTTCTAATGCAACAGGAAAAGAAATTAGTTTTAACTTTGGGTCTTTAATGCCAGCTTTCTTTAATAATTTAATAGCAATATCTTTTTTAGTTTTATTATCAAAGTTTGCTTCAATTACAGATAATTTACCATCTTTATTACCATCAAAGGCTTTAGCTATTTCGGAGTTTAGCTTATTATTAACATAAAAAGCTCTTTTTAATACTTTGGCATCAATAAAATTTTTACCATTTTTCCAAACTAAAAAACTTACCATATTAGCAGGTTTAATTTTAATGTTCTTATCTGTTTTACCTTTATACCATAAGTGATTTGGAGTAAAACCAACTATACTTTTACCTTTTTTTCCTAAATAAGTAATAAATGGTTCGTCGTTATTGTTAACTAAAGCATAGTTAAAACTTTTAGCTGTAAACATTTCCCTTTTATTAATATGACAGGTTTCACAACTGATTTTATCCATGTGATTACTTGTTGCAGGAAGCCATGCTGCATGTTTTGCAATATCGTCTTTATGACATTCAATACATGTTTTAACTTTGAAGTTTTCTACATTATTATGTTTCGTTCCTAAATAATTATCTATGCTTCCTTTATCAATAAGAATATTTAATCTACCTATATAATTAGTAGCTTTAGCTGTTTTATTAGGCTCAGAAATGTGACATTTCGCACAACCAACATTTTTACTTGAATGTATATCAAAAACATAGTTCTTAGACTTTTTATCTTTAATATTCATATGGCTTTCTGATACTTTTAACTTACTAAATATCTGTCCACCTTTTAATATAGTAGAATTATACTTAGAATCTACAAATGGTAAAATACGCTCTGGCTTTACTAACTCATTATGCTTAACATCTACTCCTTCAAGCTTAACAAAATTCACTTTCTTATGAAACATTCCCCCTTCATGTTTAGTAGCATGACTATGTGTTTCTTCTTTTTTAACTTCTTTTTTAATTTCTTTTCTAGAAACTTTTTTTACTTCTTCCTTTTTAGGAACTTCCTTTACTACTTCTTTTGTCTTTATTTTAGACTTAACTTTAGTATCAGATTTTGTTTCAACTTTTTTCAAAGCAGGTTGAACTTTTTTACCTGCTACTTTAAGATTAGTTGTTTTTAATGTTTTAATATTTTTTACAACTTTACTAGGAGTTTGATTCCCATAAACAAATACTGATAAAAACATAAATAATACTATAAATCTCATATCTTACTCCTATATTTCCCAATGTTTGTCAGGTAAACCAATGTAAAAAACTTTAGGATTCATTCCAAATTCTGGATGAAGATGTTTAGCTTTTTTATCTTGTACTAATTTAGTAAATTTATTGCCTTTATCATCTAAATCAAAGAAATTAATCGCATCTCCAATACAGGTAGCTGCACAAGCTGGCTCTAATCCTTCTGCTAATCTATGTTGACAAAAATCACATTTATCTACATGGGGTACCATATGTCTAGCATATTCTTTAGTAAATTTCTCTTCTTCCATTTGAATATCTTCTTCACTATAAAAATACCTAGCATCATAAGGACAGGCATCCATACAAGCCATACAACCTATACAAGCTTCATAATCAACTAAAACTGTTCCATTATTATCTACATAAGTTGCTGCTGTTGGACATACCATCTCACAAGCTGGTTCTTCACAATGCTGACAACGGTTTTGTGCAAAGAATCTCATTGTTTTGGGAAAATTACCACTTTCTTGGCTATCTATCTTTAATCTCCACTTTCTATCACTTTGATCTGCCCAAAAAGGAGATTGATTTTCTACACTACAGGCTGCCATACAGCTCTTGCAACCAAAACATTTGGTTAAATCTATTACCATTCCATATCTTGCCATTTTTATCTCCTAATTAACTTTTTTTACTTTAACGGTAAATTCTTGTGAACGGAAAGCTGCTACTAATCTTTCTGTTTGGTCAGGAACAATTTCATTCAAAGCAGGACCATTTTTATAAGCAACATGTAATAAAGGATTTTCTACTCCAAATGATGATGGAAAGAAAATAGTATCTTTTCTAACTAAATCAGTTAACTGAACATGTCCAACCACTTTTTGTTTACTTACAGTATTAGAAAGCTCTATTTTATCGCCAGTTTTTAAGCCTAGCTTAACTCCTTTTTCTTTAGATAACCAAATATGATGAATAGAATCAATATCTTGTTTGATTAAAGCTGCTAAAATTGGGTTGTTACTATTTGTTGATGCATGAGAAATTATAGGTGTTTTACCAAAAATAAAATAAAACTCATTATCTGCAAGTTTTTTATTCATATCATTATCAACATGCTCAAACATAGGGTTCCATTCTGGCTTAATACCTGCAGAATCTGAAATCACATTGAATAATTCACTGAAAATTTCTAACCTTCCAGAGAGACTATTTGGTCTTAATTTTCTTGGAATATTAAATTCTTCTAATATTTTATCTTTAGGATGTTCAAGTACAACTCCCATTTCTTTCATTTCTTCTTCAAATTGCTTTCCTGTCATTCCATGTGGAGCAGCCTGTTCAAAAGATAGAATCCTATAAGCTTCATTGATAGGATTTTTTTCTCCTTTAGCTTTAAGCTCATGGTAAATCTTCATTACTTTCATTGCACTTAATGATTTACCACCAGGTGTTTTAGTTCCGGTCATCATTTGAATAGCACCAAAGAAATGCATATTACTGTCGATTATAGACATAGGGTTTTGCATCATTGCAGCAACATTTTTAGGCATCATAGGCATCATTTGTTTTTCCATTTTAGCCATCATTTTAGGTGGTATTACTTTCATTAATGCAGGCATCATAACAGGCATTAATTTTGCAATTTGTTCTTTGGACATTGCCCCCATCATTTTAGGAGCCATTTTCATTAATAAATTATCAGGGATTTTAGCCATCATACCAGGCATCATTGATTTCATCATTTTAGGATTCATCATTCCCATCATACCTTTCATTGCACTTGGGCTCATTCCTGGCATAACTGCTTTCATTATGTCTGGAGTCATCATTCCTTTAAATTTATTCATTAATTTATCATCTGCAATATCTAATAGTGCAGGTGTCATATCTTTCATCATTTGAGGATTCATTAATGGTAATAATTGTTTCATCATTCCATTAAACATTCCTGAGCTCATCTTAGGAAGCATTGCTGCCATCATATCAGGCATCATCATCGCTTTAAATCCATCTCGCATCATATAAGCGAGTTTAGTCATATGTGGTTTCATATGTGGTTTATGTGTCCATACCTCAGCAACTTTAAATAAAATATCTGGAGTTTCTCTACTGTCATATAATGGGTCTATAACTTTAAATCTAGTTGTTAAAGCACCATCATGTGAAGGACCATTTCCATAAACAAAAGGTTCATTTCTTTCTAAATATGTTGAGTTTGGTAAAATTACATCAGCATAAGGTGTTGTATCAGAAGGTAAAATATCTACAGCAACAACCAGTTTTAAATTAGGATTTGTTAACATGCTAACCCATTTAGCTTTTGTAAAATAATGCCTGATAGGGTTAGAACCATTAAAATAAATGGCTTTCATATTATAATCAACAGTTTTACCATCCATTCTTTTATATTTTAATGTTCCCTCAATTGCTTCTTTTAATCCTTTATCTGAAAATGCAGGTAATGGAGAGGCTAAGTCATGAGTTTTTTTATTGTTCATTAAATTTCCTTCATGAACAAATGCAGCTGCAGGCATTCCTGTTACCCAAGAATCGGGAAGTTTAAAAATATCTCTTGCTGCGACATAAAAAGGTAGACCTGTTAAGTCACCAAAAGATAAATCTTGATTAAACATATTGTAGTTAAAAGGCTTTCCGCCAGATTTTTTTAGTAAAGCATTAGTCCATGAATGAGCTTCTGCTGAAAATATCCAACCACCTTTTTTATCTATTCCACCAATTAATGTTTGAATTGCGGTTTGTAGTCTTCTTGTTTGTAGTATATTTCTATATCTACTACCCATCCAACCTGGATCTATAGCCGCTCCTTTTATTGTTGCTAATTTATGTGATATTTCATCTATTTTACTAGCTGGAATATCAGTCAACTTAGATGCCCATTTTGATGTAAAATCTTTTAAAGTAGGTACAATTAATTGGTAAGAGGTAAATAGTTTTGTGCTTTTAGAAGTCTTAAAACCTTTTGGAGCTTTAAAATCTTTAGGTAAATCAGCTACTGTTACATTAAAGCTTTCATGCATAGCTGGTTTTACTTTATCGCCTAATGCATCCACATAATTTGTATTATTTTTAGTGCTTATTCTTTTTACCTTTTTAGTATTTAAATCATATACAAAATACGCTTGAGGGAATTTATTTCCTCTTATATCTTCTCCTAACTCAACAACAGGAATAGCTCTACCATCTTTATTCTTATATGATAAAAATGGTAAATTAGTATATTGAGTAACAAATTCTTTATCATAGGATCTTTTTTTCATTATGTTGCTAAATATAGCTAAAAATAATGCTTGGTCATTACCCGGCTTAATAGGTAACCATTCGGTAGCTTTTGATGCTAATTCTGATTTTCTTGGATCTATAACAACTATTTCTGCACCTTTTTCTATTGCTTTTTTAAGTCTTACTGCCCTTGAAGTTGACATGGCTGCGATACCTGCATTAACCATAGGAAGAACTGCATATTTAACATTTTCCCAATCAACTAATATTTCATCATGTATATTAAAACTACCAATAACTGCATCATTACCAACATGACCAGCACCAACACAATGTTGGAAAGGAGAGGCTAGGATATTAGGAACTTGTGTTGCAATTGCAAATCCTAAAGACATAGGCATATAAAAAACACAAGGAGCCCAGCCTCCAGCCATAGTAAATTCCCAAGGTTGAACTTTATGCTCTTCTAATTTATCTCCAATATACTTAATTGCCTCGTCCCATGTGGCCTTTTTAAATTTCCATTCGCCTCTTTTAGAGCCTTTAATTCTAATCAATGGTGTTTTAATTCTATCTGGATCATAAGTTTGGAATAATCCAGCTTGACCTCTAGCACACATTTTTCCTCTGTTTAAATCAGAGTTTTCATTTCCGTCAATTTTTAACATTCTTCTTTTTTTACCTTCTCCCTGAACTTTTACTTTTATACTACATACTGTAGAACAAAAATTACAAACAGAAGGAATGTATTCACTTTTTTCTTTTTTACCATGCTTATTTTCAGCTAAAACTGAAGCTGGTTTTAAAAAGCTTAAACTAGCACCTAGTAGTGCTGATGTTTTCAAAAAAGCTCTTCTTGTAAATTTCATAGAAACTCCATAAATAATAAAACATAGGCTCTAAAGCATTTTTTTTTCCTAAAATGTAATAAAATACAATAAAATATATGAAATCCACAAGTCATTAATTTTTTTATATAAAAGAAATATATTAATAAAATAATCTTATAGTTTATAAACTTAAATTTAACTTACTGTAAATAAGTACTATTAGTATTTCATGGTGTTGCGGTAAGGTGTTGCAGTGTTGCAATATCGCAACATTATCGTTTTGTCAAAAAACTAGTTTTTTTTAACATATTAAATTACTAAATTTCATGATATTGATTAGGATATTCTTTGGAGAACATTATTTTTCATCTTTTGCAGTATCTTTAACTAAATCTTCTTCGTATCCATGAATCATTTCTTTAAATAATGCTAATGGAGTATGTCCAGTTGTTGCTAAGTACATGTGTCCAAGAATAAATAAAACAAAGAATGCTCCTACTAAAATATGAATAAGCAATGCAGTATGAATGCTTGCTCCACCAAACATAAGTATGAAACCTGTAATCATTTGAGCAGGCATAGCTAAAAACATAACACCATCATAAGCAAGTTTTTGCATAGGATTCATTCTGTTTTCTGGCCCTACATGGTAAGGGTGTTTATTAGTAAAATAAATATCAGCAATATAAAACTTAGCTTGTTTAAATATTCCCATAGGATACTCATCTGCTTTTTTAGGTAAGTATAAATGTATTCTTTTGGTAATAAGCATATATAATACCCATACTATAAAATTAATAGTAACTATATATCCAAATAAATTATGCATTTTATAGGCCGTATTCATACTAAATATAGAGTTTGGCCAATGCATGCTTATACCTGAAAGAGCTAACATAACCATAGAAAATGCTTGTATCCAATGCCATAATCTTTCCATTAATGTAAACATTACTACATTTGTATTTTTTTGTGTTTTCATAATTACCCCTTACTATTTCTTTTAGATGCAAACATTATTCTTAATAATCCATGACCTAAAATACCTAAAATCGTTGCTATTAGTAATATTATTGCATATTGGTCAAATTCTTTATTAGATGTATCAGTAATCATCATAAAATGTTCTTTTGGTAATTTTTCTTTATTAAGAACTATTTTACCATTTACAACTTTAGCTAATTTTGTATCTTTAACTCCTGGAATAATAACATCAATATCATCTGTAGCCACATAAGATAATATTTCACTATCTTTGTATAACTCACTCTTTGCTTTACTACTATGACAACTTTCACAGTTTTTAGTAGCCATTTCTTTAGGCATTACATTGTGTTCTAATGCAACAGGAAAAGAAATTAGTTTTAACTTTGGGTCTTTAATGCCAGCTTTCTTTAATAATTTAATAGCAATATCTTTTTTAGTTTTATTATCAAAGTTTGCTTCAATTACAGATAATTTACCATCTTTATTACCATCAAAGGCTTTAGCTATTTCGGAGTTTAGCTTATTATTAACATAAAAAGCTCTTTTTAATACTTTGGCATCAATAAAATTTTTACCATTTTTCCAAACTAAAAAACTTACCATATTAGCAGGTTTAATTTTAATGTTCTTATCTGTTTTACCTTTATACCATAAGTGATTTGGAGTAAAACCAACTATACTTTTACCTTTTTTTCCTAAATAAGTAATAAATGGTTCGTCGTTATTGTTAACTAAAGCATAGTTAAAACTTTTAGCTGTAAACATTTCCCTTTTATTAATATGACAGGTTTCACAACTGATTTTATCCATGTGATTACTTGTTGCAGGAAGCCATGCTGCATGTTTTGCAATATCGTCTTTATGACATTCAATACATGTTTTAACTTTGAAGTTTTCTACATTATTATGTTTCGTTCCTAAATAATTATCTATGCTTCCTTTATCAATAAGAATATTTAATCTACCTATATAATTAGTAGCTTTAGCTGTTTTATTAGGCTCAGAAATGTGACATTTCGCACAACCAACATTTTTACTTGAATGTATATCAAAAACATAGTTCTTAGACTTTTTATCTTTAATATTCATATGGCTTTCTGATACTTTTAACTTACTAAATATCTGTCCACCTTTTAATATAGTAGAATTATACTTAGAATCTACAAATGGTAAAATACGCTCTGGCTTTACTAACTCATTATGCTTAACATCTACTCCTTCAAGCTTAACAAAATTCACTTTCTTATGAAACATTCCCCCTTCATGTTTAGTAGCATGACTATGTGTTTCTTCTTTTTTAACTTCTTTTTTAATTTCTTTTCTAGAAACTTTTTTTACTTCTTCCTTTTTAGGAACTTCCTTTACTACTTCTTTTGTCTTTATTTTAGACTTAACTTTAGTATCAGATTTTGTTTCAACTTTTTTCAAAGCAGGTTGAACTTTTTTACCTGCTACTTTAAGATTAGTTGTTTTTAATGTTTTAATATTTTTTACAACTTTACTAGGAGTTTGATTCCCATAAACAAATACTGATAAAAACATAAATAATACTATAAATCTCATATCTTACTCCTATATTTCCCAATGTTTGTCAGGTAAACCAATGTAAAAAACTTTAGGATTCATTCCAAATTCTGGATGAAGATGTTTAGCTTTTTTATCTTGTACTAATTTAGTAAATTTATTGCCTTTATCATCTAAATCAAAGAAATTAATCGCATCTCCAATACAGGTAGCTGCACAAGCTGGCTCTAATCCTTCTGCTAATCTATGTTGACAAAAATCACATTTATCTACATGGGGTACCATATGTCTAGCATATTCTTTAGTAAATTTCTCTTCTTCCATTTGAATATCTTCTTCACTATAAAAATACCTAGCATCATAAGGACAGGCATCCATACAAGCCATACAACCTATACAAGCTTCATAATCAACTAAAACTGTTCCATTATTATCTACATAAGTTGCTGCTGTTGGACATACCATCTCACAAGCTGGTTCTTCACAATGCTGACAACGGTTTTGTGCAAAGAATCTCATTGTTTTGGGAAAATTACCACTTTCTTGGCTATCTATCTTTAATCTCCACTTTCTATCACTTTGATCTGCCCAAAAAGGAGATTGATTTTCTACACTACAGGCTGCCATACAGCTCTTGCAACCAAAACATTTGGTTAAATCTATTACCATTCCATATCTTGCCATTTTTATCTCCTAATTAACTTTTTTTACTTTAACGGTAAATTCTTGTGAACGATAAGCTGCCGTTGCATTATCATAAGTATCTGGAATTAATTTTCCTATTCCTGGACCATTTTTATAACTTAATTTTAGTTCAGGGCTAAAACCACCAAGTGAGCTATTCATAAATACTGTATCCTCTCTTATTAACTCCGTAACTTCAACTTCTGCAGTTTCTTTATATCCTCTTCCAACTGTTTCTATTTCTATTTTATCTCCTGTTTTTAATCCTATTTTATTTGCTCTTTTCGTATTCATCCATACTCTTTTAAAACTTTTTTCATCTTGTTTGATTAAAGCAGATAAGATTGGGTTTGCACTTGATGAACCTGCATGTCCAACTAATGCAATTTTACCATAAACAAAGAAAAATTCATCATCTTTTATTTTAAAGTTTGGAGTAGCTTTTTTATCATCTTCTTTTCTGAAAGATGGCCCTAAATATTTAAAATTAGGTGTGTGGTTTAAATCCTTAACTTTTTGTGAAACTTTTGCCAAAGAAAAAGACCATGGTTCAAGTCTTCCGGTAGGAGTGCCTAGAGGCATTTTTCTTGGCATGTTTTCATGTTCCATAAGATGTTCTTTTCCTTCTAGAAAAACTATTCCATCTTTAAAAAATCTTTCTTTTAATTCTTCAGGAGTCATTTTGGCTTTTTTAGCCTTTCTTTTAAAATCCATTGCAAATACTGCATCCATGTAAGGAGTATTACTTCCCTTTTCCTTAAATTCATTAATTTTTTCAGAAAATTTTTCTGGGTCTAGTTTAGTCATTCCTGCAAAAGTTTTTACATGTTTTTTAATTGTTCCCATTGCTTCACTCATACCAAATAAAATATCAGGTAGGGATTTTGTGTTATATAATGGTTTAATTGCAGGAAATCTTGTTGCATAGGCCGCATCTAGAGATGGACCGTTCATAAATACAAAAGCTTCATTTCTTTCCAGATATGATGAATCAGGTAATATTACATCTGAATAAAGTGCAGACTCTGAAGGCATTATCTCTGCAGAAATAACTAAATCTAGATTCTTTAAACTGTTTATAACTTTTTCTCTTGGATAAAAGTTATTTGCATAGTTGGAAGCATTAAAGTACATCGCTCTGATTTTATAAGGTTTTCCTTTCCATTTTAATTTTCCATCTATTGCATCATACAGACCATAATCAGTGAACATTGGTCTTGCAGGTGCATTTCCCGTAGCTTTTTTATCCATTTTGGCTTTGGCATAGGTAAACCCTGGATAGCCATGGTCATATCTTTTATCGTTTCCCCATACTTTAGGATGACCCAGCCAGCTCATTATTCCAAATTTTTCATAAGGTTTAGGTTTTCTGAATCCATTTTCTTTAACATCTTTTTTATAACTAAGTAAAGATTTCATACTATGGCGTGCATGAGCTGATTCTATCCAGCCACCTTTTTTATCTATTCCTCCAATAAGAGTTTGAACTGTAGCCATAGCTCTTCTTGTTTGAACCATATTTCTGTATCGACCTCCACTCCAGCCAATATCAACTGCAGCAGGTTTTATTGTTCCCATTTTATGATATACTTCTTTAATATCTTCTAGTTTTAAATCTGTTTCTTTAGCAACCCACTCAGGAGTATATGAAGATACTTGTTTTGATACAATTTGAAATATTGTTTCAATTTTTATATCAGAAGGTTTTTTATTTTTTTGTAATTTAAAATTCTCCTGAAAATCTTTTGGCATATCAGCTAATGTTAAATTTTTTACTTCCAAAGAAGGTTTAATTGTATTTCCATTTATATCTTTTAAGTTGCTATTGGTAAAACCTTTAACTCTTACAATTTTTTTACTAAGTTCATCGTAAACAAAAACATGTTTTATTACTTTTTTTACAACTTTTTCTCCCTTCATTAGTTTTTTCTTTTCGAGTAAAGGCTTTACTTTACCTTTTTTATTTAAAGCAAGAAATGGGAAATCTGTATGAGCTGTATTAAATTCTTTATCATATTGTTTGTTTTTAATTAGACTATTTATTAAGCCTAGAAAAAAAGCAAAATCTGTACCGGGTTTTATTGGAAGCCATTTTTTTGCTTTTGATGCTGTTTCTGAATGTCTTGGGTCTAGAACAACAAATTCACTACCATTTTCTAAACCTTTTTTAAATCTTACTGCTCTTGATGTTGACATTCCTGCAATCCCACCATTAGTAGATGAAAAGATACCATATTTAACATTTTCCCAATCAACTAAAACTTCATCATGTATGTTAAAATTACCTATTACTGAATCAACTCCTACATGTCCAGTCATAACACAATGTTGAATTGGAGCAATAATCACATTTGGGATTTTATTTGCATGAAAAAAAGAAAATGAGAATGGTTTGTAGAATACACATGATATCCATGAACAAATAGGAGCCCATTCCCAAGGTTGAATGTTTTTTTCTTTAGCAGTATCAGCAATATATTTAAAAGCTTCCTCCCATGAAGCTTTTTTAAATTTCCATTCGCCTCTTTTAGATCCTTTAATTCTTATTAGTGGCGTTTTAATTCTATTAGGGTCATAGGTTTGAAACATTCCTGCTTGACCTCTTGCACAAATTTTGCCTCTATTTAAATCAGAACTTGGATTTCCCTCTATTTTTGTAATTCTTTTCTTTCCATTTTTATTTGTTTTAACATCAACTAAAATACTACATGATGTAGAACAAAAATTACATATAGAAGGAATTTTTTCTGTTTTTACCTTTTGGTTAATATTTTGGGCATTAATTTTTTTAGGTGCTAAGAATGCTAAGCTTGTACCAAGCAGTGCTCCTGTTTTTAAAAAATCTCTTCTTGTAAATTTCATAGATACTCCATAATAATAAAGTAACCCTACTAACCATTTATTTTCCAAGTTTTAAGATTTTGAAACTGTTTTAATATTCTAAACATAGTTTTCACATGTTTTTAACAAACTGATGATTCTAATGCAAAATTATAAGTTACTCTAATAGTGATATTAAGTGATTCTGTAGTTGATGTTTATAAATTTTAACAATTCTCAGTTATGTTGCTTGATTATTGTTGCTGATTGTAGCATTGTTGCAGTAATGTTACAATGTATTGAATATCTAGGGAAATTGTATGAATTACGCAAGGATTACTCTTACATCATTCCTGGCATTCCGCCCATGCCTCCTGGCATTCCACCCATTGCAGGAGCATCATCTTTTTTAGGTACATCTACAATAGCAACTTCTGTTGTTAACATTAATCCTGCAACTGATGCAGCATTTTGAAGTGCAGTTCTAACAACTTTAGTTGGGTCAACTATACCTTCTTCAAGCATATTTACATAAGTTCCATTTGCTGCATTATAACCATAGAATTTATCTTCGCTAGTTAATACATTATTTTTAATAACAGCACCCTCTACACCTGCGTTTTCTGCAATTTGCCTAATAGGGTCTTCAACTGCTCTAATGATTAGTTTTACTCCAGCAGCTTCTTCAATGTCTAATCCTTCTACAAGTTTTTTAAGGTTTTTAATTGTTCTTAATAGCGCAACTCCACCTCCAGGGACTATGCCTTCTTCAACAGCTGCTCTTGTAGCATGCAAAGCATCATCAACTCTTGCTTTTTTCTCTTTCATTTCAGTTTCTGTTGCTGCACCAACTTTAATTACCGCAACACCACCACTTAATTTAGCAAGTCTTTCTTGTAGCTTTTCTTTATCATAATCAGATGTTGATTCTGCAATTTGTGCTTCTATTTGAGCTTTTCTATTTTCTATATCTTTTTCGTTTCCATTTCCATCAACTAAAATAGTGTTATCTTTAGTAATTGTAACTCTTTTTGCTTTACCAAATCTTGATAAATGATCAACATTAGGGTCATCCAATTTATGCCCTAGTTCTTCACTAATTAATGTTCCACCAGTTAAAATTGCAATATCTTCAAGCATAGCTTTTCTTCTATCACCAAAACCAGGAGCTTTAACCGCAGCAACATTTAAGACTCCTCTAATTTTATTTAATACTAAAGTAGCAAGAGCTTCTCCATCAATATCTTCTGCAATGATTAACAATGGTCTTTGAGCTGATTGCATATTTGATTCTAAAGCAGGTAAAAGCTCTTTCATGTTTGAGATTTTTTTATCTGTAATCAAAATAAGTGGTTCTTCAAATTCAATAACCATTTTTTCATTATCTGTTACAAAATAAGGTGATAAATATCCTCTATCAAATTGCATACCTTTAACTAAATCTAATTCAGTTTTAAAGCCTTTTGCTTCTTCAACAGTAATAACACCATTTTGACCTACTTCTTCCATTGCATCAGCAATGATGTTACCTATTTCTTCGTCACTATTTGCACTAATAATAGCAGTTTGTGCAATTTCTTTTCTTCCTCCAACAGGAGTAGAAAGTTCTTTTAAGTCAGCAATAACAGACTCAACTGCTTTATCAACACCTCTTTTTACAGACATGGGATTCATGCCAGCAGTAACAAGCTTAATTCCTTCTCTATAAATTCCTTGAGCAAGTACTGTTGCGGTTGTTGTTCCGTCTCCGGCTACATCAGCAGTTTTTGAAGAAACTTCTTTAACTAATTGAGCACCTAAATTTTCAAATTTATCATCTAAATCTATTTCTTTTGCAACAGTAACACCATCTTTAGTTACAAGAGGAGAACCATATCCTCTTTCTATCATAACATTTCTACCTTTTGGTCCAAGTGTTGCTTTAACTGCATTTGCAAGTTTATTAACACCAACTAATATTTTTTGTCTACTATCATCTGAAAATAAAATTTCTTTTGCCATTTTAACTCCTCCTATTTATTCCATGATTCCAAGAATTTCGTCTTCTCTCATTAATAAATATTCTTCTCCATCTACTTTTATATCATTACCTGCAAATTTACCAAATAAGACTTTATCATCAAGTTTAACAGTTAAAGGTAAAACTTTGCCTGCTTCTGTTACTTTTCCTGTTCCTAATGCAACAACTACACCCTCAAGTGGCTTTTCTTTTGCTGTATCTGGAATATAAAGTCCTGATTTTGTTTTTTGTTCTGCTTCTACTCTTTTAACTAGCACTTTGTCATACAAAGGTTTAAAATTCATATTGCCTCCTAATAAATAATTTAAGCAAAGATATAATAAACACGATTTTCAATTTTTCAAGTAGATTTTTTTTATTTTTTTTATTTTTTTTATAAAACTTCAACTACACTTTGTGTATTTTCCGTTTAAAAATTAACCAATTATAAAAATTGTTTAATTTTTTATATTTTTATAATGTTAAATAAATAAATTTATTTTTTACAAATAATATAAATCCCACTGCTGTGGGTGGAGAGAATTAATATTTAAACAAAGATAGAAT
>JAMOQH010000007.1 GCA_027064085.1 bacterium
ATACGGGACAGTTGAAGAAGTATTTAGAGGCTGATTGGTAGTGATGGCCGTTTCAACCTGCTATATGCAGTTTTACACGGTAAATTTAACCTTGGTTTTAAATTTAGAGGGGAATATGGAAAGTAGTTTTTATGAATTTTCACTTGAAATGAAAAAAGATTCAAAGATTTTATTTGATAATAAAGCCTTTCATAATTCTGTATATTTAGCAGGATATGTATTGGAAGGATATATTAAGTTGATTTTACTAAAATTTGGTTATGAATATAAAAATATTAAAAAACATTTAAATGATAGAGAATTAATGAATTTGCTAGGTAATCTGATTTCAATATATCCAAATGTATTTGAATATTCTATTTTGTTAAAAACAAATAAAAAAAATCCTAAATTACTACTTAATGGTGGTAGAGATGACCAGTTTGAAGCAAAATGGAATGTAAGTGATAGATATAATATCAAGCAATGGTCAAAAACTGATAAATCTAAAAAAGATAATCGTTTTTATTCAGAAAAAATACAAATGGAAATAAATAATATAGAAAAAGAAATGTTAAAATTAAAATTAGATGGAGTTTTATAATGAATTTTTTAGATATTTTAGAGAACTTAGAAAGTATATTAAAAAAAGAAAATGAATTAGATTATTACATCATAAATAATATTTATGGAAAAAATTTAATTTTATTGGAATCTGATAGATATTCAAGAGATAAATTGCTAGAAATTAAAGTAAAATTAGAAAACAAATTTAAAAATGCTATTCAAGATGTGATTTTTGAAGATAACCGTTTGGCTTCTGAAATAAAAAATATTTGTCAAAAAAACTCTGTAACTCATCGTAATATAAGTTATTCTGCATGGAATAAAGATAAAATAAATCCTAATAAAAACAAAATTGTTAAAAAGGTAATTGCAGGTTATTCCTTTAAAGGAGGAATGGGGCGAAGTATAACTATTGCTTATTTATCTCATTATTTTTATTCTTTGGGTAAAAAAATTGTTATTTTAGATTGTGATTTTGAAGCTCCTGGTATTTCAACTTTATTTTTTAATAAAGGAAAACGAAAACATAAGGCTGGAATTTTAGATTATTTAATTGATTGTAATATAAATGATAACCTTCCATTAGATGATTACTTTTTGGAGTTAGAAGCAAGTAAAAAAGGTGGTAATATTTATTTGTTTCCATCAGGAATAGATTATAAAACAAGCTCTTATTTAAATAAGATATCAAAAATTGATTTTAACTCATTAAGCTATATTAAAAAGATGTATGATTTAATAGAAAATATAAAAAATCATCCAATTTTAAAACCTGATATTATTTTTATTGATTTAAGAGCTGGAATAAGTGAGTCTAATGGAAATTTTTTAAGTAAAATTTCTGATTTGAATTTATTATTTTTTAATAGTGAAGAACAAAATGAAGAAGGATTAGAAATTATTTTAAATAATATTAATATAGAGTCTAGCATATTGTTAAATTCAGGAATTAGATTTAATGATAAGGAATTAAGAGATAAGAAACAAAGCAAATTAAAGCACTTTATTAATTCTTTAAAAATAAAAGGTGAAAATAACTTAAAAGTTATAGAAATTCCCTTTAACCAAAAAATGCTTGAATCAAATATTTCAGATGTAGAAGATGGTTTTATAAATGATTTAAAAATGATAATTAAAAATAAATATTTTGAAATTAATTCAAAACCTATTAACAGTGAAGTAAATTTAAAAGAAATATTTAAAAAATTAGAAAAAGAATTTAGAAAAATTATAGGAAAAGAAAAGTTTTTAACTGAAAATGATTTAAAATACTTTTATTTTAAGGATGATATACAGCTTTTAATAAATGAACAAAAATTTTTAATTTTAGGTCCTAAAGGAAGTGGTAAATCAACTCTTTTTGAAATATTTAAGCAAAACTTCAAACCTATTTTAAATAAATTAAATGTTCATAAAAATTCTTATCTAGTTGGCTTTTCTAATGATAATATTAATGATATATCTTCAGAACAGATAATTAACATTAATGGTAAAGCAGGTAAAAAAAATAAAAACATTAACATTAAGAGATTTTGGAAATATTTGACATTATTTCAACTAGAAAATAAATTAAATATCCAAACTCCAGTTTTCAAGAATATTAATGATATTGCTAGCAAAATTACAAACAATGAGATATCTATTTTAGTAGATGAAAGCTTAAGAGATTTAAATATAGATTTACTTAAAAAAGAAAATGTTTATACATTTCTCTATGATGAATTAGATGTCAATATTCCTGAAGACTTAAGAATTCATTTTATTTCAAATTTGATATCTTTTTGGCAAGAAAATATATATAAATATACTCAAATTAGAGCAAAAATATTTTTGAGGAATGATATATTTGAATTATTAAAAATAGAAAATAAAACACATTTAGATATCAATAAATTTGAATTAATATGGAGTAAAAAAGAAATTTTATCTTTAATATTAAAAATAATTATTGCAACTTTAAGTGAAAAAGAAATTAAAAATTTAGGTTTAGATTTAATTGTAAAATCGTATGTTAATTACGAAATTATTTCGGATGATGAAAAAGTAAATTTAGCAATTAGAAAATTATTTGCTAAAAGAATTAGTTCCAAGGGATTATTTATGGATGATTGGATAATAAAATATTTATCTGATTCAAATAATGTTATTACTCCGAGGACTATTTATAAATTCTTATCTGAAATAATTTCTAATGAAATGGAAAAATTATCAGAGAAGGATAGTTCCCGAGATATAATATTTTTTAATTTTATAAAAAATTATAAAATAATACATAAAAAGGTATCTTTATATAGGTTAGAAGAGTATATAAATGAATATCCCAAGAATAATAAGTATATAAATAAAATAAAAAGTTTAGGTTATGCAAATTTTATTTTTGAAGATTTTAAAAAAGAGTATACTGAAAAAAATAAAGCAGATAAAACTATACAAAAGTATTTACAGGACTTGCAAAAAACTGGTTTTTTAAAGTATGAAAAACAAACGAAAAAATATAGATTAGCTGAGATATATACTCCTGCATTAAATTTAAAGAAGAATAAAAGAGGAAAGTAAGTAGTATTATGAATATGAGACTATCTTGGTTTAGGTACTTATTAAAAAAAGGAAAAACATGACAAATAAACCAACAAATAACTACCGCACCCTGATAAATCAAATTTCAGAAGCCTATAATCCTAATGCACTGTTTGCTATTCTTACTATAAACTCTAAACTATACTTTACTGTTTCTATGAAAAATGCTAAACTTAACTTTAGTGTTTTGTAATAGAGGGCTTATGTTACTTGATAAATTAAAAGAAAAACAAAGACGGCTTGTCAATAAAGTAAAATCTATTAATTATGAAAGACATGAATTAGAGTTTATTAAATCAAATGAAAAATTAATTGCCTTAATTGGAAGTAGAGGAGTAGGTAAAACTACTGTTTTGCTACAATATGCTTTATTATTTGATATTGATGAGCTTTTATACTTTAGTGCAGATGACATTGGTATTGCCAAAACTGGTCTTTATGAAATTGCTGAAGAATTTTCAAGTTTAGGTGGAAAAGTTATTGTTATTGATGAGATACATCAGTTTAAAGACTGGGCAAAACATATAAAAAATATTTATGATGATTTTGATTTAAAAATTAGGATTGGTGGCTCATCTATGCTTAAAATTTTAATGCAAGGTTATGATCTAAGTAGAAGGATTTTAATAAAAGAGTTAAGAAACTTAAGCTTTAAAGAGTTTTTTGAAATAAATGAAAATATTAGCCTAAAATTATATAGTTTAGATGAAATTATAGAAAATCATAATGATATATCATTTGATTTAATAAATCGTTATCCTAATTTATATAGAGAGTGGAAAAGATATTTAGAAATGGGCTGTTATCCATATTTTTTGAGCTCTGCAACAAAAGAAAATTTTTATAGTAAGTTGTTTAATTCTATAGAAAAAATTATTTATGAGGATATTCCAGCAACAAATAAAGTAAAATATGATTCTTTAGTTGTTTTTAAAAAGCTTATATATATCCTTATCTCCTCTAGAGTTCCTTTTCAAGTAAATGTAAGTAATCTCGCCAAAGAGCTAAGTATTAGTGAGCCAAGTTTATACATTTACATGGATATATTAAATAAAACAGGTCTTTTTAAATCTATTAAAAAATATTCTAAAAAACTCTCAAGAAAACCAGCTAAGTTATACTTTGATAATACTAACTTGCTACATGCAATTGCTTTTGATATGTCTACAGTAGTAGAAATAGGTACGGTTAGAGAAACTTATTTTGTTAATATCTTTAAAGATATTTATTATAGTGATATTGGTGATTTTAGAATCAAGGATTATATTTTTGAAGTAGGTGGAAAAAATAAAGATTTTCAGCAAATAAAAAATATAAAAAACAGTTTTTTAGCTATTGATACAGATACAACAATTAATAAAAGAAAAATCCCATTATGGTTATTTGGCTTTAAATATTAAAATAAATAGGAGAAATAACTTTGATAATAAAAAAGAAAAAAATGAATATTGATTTAGAGGAGATATTGATAAATTATTCACTATTGGAGAAATAAATGATTGATAAATGGTTTAAAAAAGACCTTGAAACGGCTTATGAATATAAAAAAGTCAGTGTCTTTATTGATGAAAGCAGAGAATCTGAATTTTTACTTAATTTTTTATCTTCTGATATTAAATTATTCAAGGGTATTAATAATGAAATAGATGAACTTGATGTAAAGTATCAAATAGAAAAAGAAAATAGTGATAAAAAGTATTTAATATATACGAATACAGCAAAAGATAAGCTTAAATTTATAAGAGAATATTGTGAAACAGAAAGTTTTATTGAAATAAATAATTTAGCTGTTTACATTAGAGAGCATTTGAATAAACTTAATATAAATTTAAATCTTTCAGATAAAGATATTATTTTTGCTAGTAAAATAAGTGTAGGAAAAGATGGAGCTTATTGGAAAGATATTCAAACTTATGGGAAAGATAAAATTTTTAATATTAAAGAAGAAATTTTAGTATTACTGGAAAGTTCAAATGATTTTAAAAATAGATATGATGATGAGATGTTAAAGGATTTTTATCGTAAAATAAGTGATTTTATTGATTATCCACATAATGATAGTTTTGATTTTAAGGTTTTGGCTCGTGAAACTGCTAAATATATGTTTAATCTTATTATAAAAAATGAATTAAATAACGAATGGAGTGAAATATATAAAAAACTTTTAAATTCAAAAAGTCATGAGGAAAGTTTAAAAGAATATTTAGAAGTATATGAAAAAACTATTTTAAATGGAAGTGAAATTAATATTTGGAGTATTATCCCTAATCATCCTTTTTCTGAGATAGATAAAAGATGGCTTGATAAAATAATAAATGAAATGAAGAATAGAAAAAATTTAGATAATTATATTGAAAAAATAAAAAATAGATTAAAAAATAAAAATATTCTAAAATTAATAAATATAGATTTTTGGGATTCCCTAATAATATTATTAACTTTTGATGATGGAAAAATAGCAAAATTAGACAGTTTAGATAAATGTATTGAGTATTATAAAAATGAATTTTATAAATTAGATAATGCAATGGATTTTTTATATAAAGAATTTTTAAATAATAGTGAAATTATTATTCCTATACAAGAAAAATATCGTAATTTTTTAGATATATTTTTAGATAAATGGTTTAAATATTTTAATCAGTATAAACAAAATCAAACAGGTGTTTTACAAAGAATTATTAATGAAAATTCGGATAAAAAGATTGCAATTATTGTTGCTGATGCTTTAAGTTATGTTATTTCAAAAAACATTATAAATAATGGTAAATTAAAGATTTATAAATGTATTGAAGATGTAATTTTATGTGATATCCCATCTGAAACAGAAAATAATATGAGTCAGATATATATTGATACCGGAATAGTTGAATCTATTCATAAAAAAAGAGAAAAGTACTTATTATCAAAAAATAGTAATGTTGAATTTATGAAAATAGAAGATGTTAATCAAAATATTAATCAAGCTATGTATTTAATATGTACTCATAAAGATATTGATAGCATTGGAGAAGAGTTAGACCATAATTTAATTAATTATTTTTCAAAAATAGAAAGGGAATTATCTCAAAAAATAAAACTTTTATTAGAAAGTGGGTATAATAAAGTTTATTTAATTAGTGACCATGGTTTCGTTTTTACTGGAAATTTAAGTGATTCAGATAAAATCAATGTTAATTTTAATGGCGAGTTAAACAAAAGAGAAAGGTATATAAGGTCTGTTGAAAAACAAAATATAGCGAGTAATTTAATTGAAGTAAAAAAAGATTATAATGAATATAAATATTTATATTTTGCTAAGTCTATAAGTCCATTTAGTTCGAGAGGAAAATATGGTTTTAGTCATGGAGGACTTTCACCACAAGAGCTTATAACCCCTTTTGTTTCTTGGGAATCTAATCACGATAATAATGATTTAAAATTAAATATTATAAACAAAGAAGTTTTAAAAAATGTAACAGGTAATTTATTTAAAGTTATTATTAAAGCAAATTCTGTTGATAATTTATTTTCTATGAGTAGGAAAATTAAAATTATCAACTATTTTGGAAATAAAGAAGTGAGTAAATCAGATATTATAACAATTAAAAAAGGTGAAAAAATAGAAAAAGAGTTTGAATTTGATAAGTTTAATGAACTTAAACTTATCATTTTTGATGCTGAAAGTAACGAGCAATTAGATTTTGTTATTGTTAGGAAAAATAATGATAGAGATTTAAGTGGGCTTTTATAGGATATAAAATATGATAATGTTAAATGAATTGGATAAAAAATTATTGGAATATTTTAAAGGTTTTGTTGTAAAAAAAGATTTAGTTAGAGAGATAAAAGTGGGGGCAAATGTTCCTGTTTTTGTTTTAGAATATCTAATAGCAAATTCATGTTCTACAGAAGATGAAGAAAAAATTAAACTTGGTATGCAAAATGTAAAAAATATTTTATCAAAACATTATGTTAATCCGGAAGAAAGTGAATTAATTCACTCGAAAATAAGGGAAATAGGTTCTTATAAAATAATTGATAAAATTTCTGTTTCCCTCGATACAAAAAAAGATAAATATTGGGCAAATATTCAAAATAGTAATATAAAAAATGCTAATATTGATGACGAACTTGTGAGAACCCACGAAAAGATGATGATGGGAGGAATTTGGGCTATTATTGATATAGAATATGATCCAGACATTAAAATTGGTAGTACTATTTATCCCTTTATTATTAGAGAAATAAAACCAATTCAATTATCTTCATTTAGTAACTATAAGTTAAAAGAAAATAGAGCTAAGTTTACAAAAAATGAATGGATAGATGTTCTTTTAAGAAGTAGTGGTTATGAACCCGATTCGGAAGATATTAATAAAAGAATTAAAATGTTATTACTTTCAAGATTGCTACCTATGGTTGAATCAAATTTCAATTTTGTTGAACTTGGACCTCGCTCAACAGGAAAATCATTTGTTTTTAAAGAGTTAACTCCCTATGCGGTTCTAATTTCGGGGGGGCAGGGAACTGTTGCGAAATTATTTGTACATGGAAGTACAGGTAAAGTAGGAGCTGTAGGGCAGTGGGACGCTATTTGTTTTGATGAGGCGACAGATAAAATATTTAAAAATAGAGACTCTGTTCCATTAATGAAAGATTATATGGAGTCAGGTTCATTTTCTAGGGCTGGTTCTGGTGGTGAAATTACTGGGGTTGCTTCTATAATCTTAAATGGAAATATAAATCAACCTGTGGATGTTGTACTACAAACTTCTAACTTATTTAGCCCTTTATCCGATGAAATTAACTGTGATACTGCTTTTTTGGATAGATTACACTTTTATTTGCCTGGTTGGGAAATGATTAAGTTTTCTCCAAATCATTTTACTTCTAATTTTGGTTTTAGTACTGACTATTTTTCAGAAGTATTAAAATCACTTAGAAAAGAAAATTATACCAATGCAATAGAAGAATATTTTTTACTAGGAAATCACTTAAAGCAAAGAGATGTTAAGCCGGTAAAGAAAACGGTATCCGGGTTTATAAAATTGTTACATCCTGATGGAAATTATACTAAAAACGATATTAAAGAATACTTAGAAATTGCTCTTGAAATGAGAAGAAGAGTTAAAGAGCAGTTAAAAAGAATAGGTGGAATGGAATTTTGGGATACAAATTTTTCCTATATTGATAAAGATACACAAGAAGAATTTTTTGTTAGTTTACCGGAAGAAAAAGGAAACAATTTGATAGAGAATTCTCCTTTAAAACCTGGAGTTTGTTATACTAGTACTAGTGATAATGAAAATATCTCATTAATTAGAGTTGAGGCTGTAACCATAAGTGGTACCGGGAAATTAAATATAACAGGAGTAAATAATACAATAATAAAGGAAAATATAAAAAATACTTATCAATACATAAGAGGAAATGAGAAAAGTATTTTAAGTAGTGAACATTCATTAAAGAATTTTGATATTACAATACAAATAAGAACTATACTTGGTGGAACTATTGCCTCTGGAATTGGTTCGGCTGTATATATTGCAATTATTTCTTCTATTTATAAAAAAAGACTTAAGCATGGATTATCAGTTATTGGAAATATCTCAATTGGTGGAGTACCTGAAAGAGCAAGTGATTTTAGTAATCAAGTTTCAATGTTATCAGAAAATGGATCAAAATTTATACTCTCGCCAATGGATAACTTACAAGAATTATCTAGTATTCCTCCTATGATTTTAGGAGATAGTGATATTTCTTTTTATCCAAATTCTCAGATTTTATTGCAAAAAAGTATTTTTATGGATTAAATAATATAAGCAAAATAAGAGTTTTGAGCATGAAACAGGGCTCTTGGATTGTAAATTACATTATAAATATCAATCATTAAATCCGAAAACATAAAAAACTACTTAAATTCCCCTAATAATCCATAAATTTATTTACAATTAAGCTATAATTTGATATAATTTCAGTCTTGATTATGTTGGAGTATTTAATGAGTGAAAATGAAGAAAAAAAAGTAATTGATAATGGTGATTATAATGCAGATAGTATTGGTGTTTTAGAAGGTTTAGAGGCTGTAAGAAAACGCCCTGGTATGTATATTGGTGATACTGATGATGGAAGTGGTTTACATCAGTTGGTTTATGAAGCTCTTGATAACTCAATAGATGAAACATTGGCTGGATATTGTGATTTAATTAGTGTTATTATTCATCAGGATGATAGTATTACCGTTGAAGATAATGGTAGAGGTATACCCGTTGGTATGCATGAGAAGGCTGGTATTCCTGCGGCTGAGCTTGTCATGACGACTCTTCATGCAGGAGGTAAATTTGATAGTAACTCATATAAAGTTTCAGGTGGTTTACATGGGGTTGGTGTTTCTTGTGTAAATGCTGTTTCTACTGTATTTGATTTAACTATCTGGCGAGAGGGCTACGAATGGAATATTCAGTTTTCAAAAGGTAAAACTACTAAAAAACTTGTGAAAGTTAAAGAAGTTGATGCCAATAAAACAGGAACAAAGGTTACATTTTGGCCTGATGCAGAAATTTTTGCAGATACTGAATATAAATTTGCAACATTAAACCACCGAATTAGAGAATTAGCCTTTTTAAATAAAGGGGTTAGAATTGAGCTAATTGATGAAAAGCTTGATAAAAAAGAATTACATCATTATGAAGGTGGTTTAAAGGAATTTTTAGCTTATATGGTTGGTGGTAAAAAACAGCTTCATGAGCCTTTTTATATGGATATGGAAAGAGATAATGTTGGTGTTGAAATCGCTATGGTTTGGACAGAATCCTATTCTGAACAAGCAAGAGCATTCACTAATAATATTAACAATAGAGATGGTGGTAGTCATTTAACTGGTTACAAAACAGCTATAACCAGATCATTAAAAAACTATATTTCAAGGTCTAAAAACTTAAAACAACAATATAAGAAAATGACATTTTCTGGAGATGATGCAAGAGAGGGACTATATGCCTTAATTTCTGCAAAAGTTCCAGATCCTAAATTTTCATCTCAAACAAAAGATAAGCTAGTTTCCTCTGAAGTAAAAACAATAGTAGATAATTTATTATACGAACAAGTTTCTACTTATTTAGATGAAAATCCAGATAAAGCAAGAATTATTTTAGATAAAGTTTTTGAATCTGTAATGGCAAGAGAAGCTGCGCATAAAGCTAGAGAACTAACAAGAAGAAAAGGCGCTTTATCCTCAATGGCACTTCCTGGAAAGCTTGCTGATTGTCAAGAAAAGGATCCTGCGAGATCTGAAATATTTATAGTTGAGGGAGATAGTGCGGGTGGTAGTGCAAAACAAGGTCGAGATAGTAAGTTTCAAGCTATTTTGCCATTAAGAGGTAAAATTATTAATGTCGAAAAAACTCGTTTTGACAAAATTATTAAATCTGAACAAATAACAAATTTAATGTTGGCTCTTGGTACAACTATTGGAGTTGAAAATTTTGATGCATCAAAATTAAGATATCATAAAATTATAATAATGACAGATGCTGATGTTGATGGTGCTCATATTAGAACTCTATTATTGACATTTTTTTATAGACAAATGTATGAATTTTTAGAAAGAGGATACCTATATATTGCTCAACCACCTCTTTATAAAATTGCTAGGCAAAGAGCGGGTAAGGATACTTGGTCTAAATATTTAAAAGATGATAAAGAATTTAATGAATATTTATTAAATAAAGGAACTGAGGATGTTAAACTTCTTGTTGAAAACAGAACTAACTCCTTTTCAGGAACTTCATTAAAAGGACTTTTAAGTAAATTTCAAAAATATGAACATTATTATTCATATTTTAGAAATGTCCAAGATGAAAGAGTTGTGAGATATCTAATTGAAGCTAGTGGTTTTAAAAGAGAAAATTTAAAATCTAAAGAAGAAATAGAGTTGTTTATAACCAAACTAAAAAAACATTTGGATACCATGCAAGATGTAACATTTTTTAGAACAAGTATTACTGAGGGAGATACTGAAACTTATTTAAGCTTAACTATAGAAACTCCTGTCAAGGGTAGTAGAAAAGTTACTAAAATAGATAATCATTTATTTTCTAATAAAATTTTTATGGAGATGAGAGAGCTTGCAACCTATTTCGAATCTTTAACAAACGAAACCTACCGTTTGGAAAAAGGTGAAAATAGTATACATTTTGATAAACTAGAAGAAGTTAATGACTATATCCTTAAATCTGCACAAAAAGGTTATCATGTTTCTAGATATAAAGGTCTTGGTGAAATGAATTCAGAACAACTATGGGAAACAACTATGGATCCAGAAAGAAGAACTTTGTTACAGGTTTCTCTTGATGATGCTATTGATGCTGATCATGTATTTTCATTGTTGATGGGTGATGATGTTGAACCAAGAAAGAAATTTGTAACAGAAAATGCACTTAATGTTAACAATTTGGATGTATAATGAAAGTTGCTATTTATGCAGGAAGTTTTGACCCTTTAACTTTAGGGCATTTAGACATAATAAAAAGGTCTTTAAATATTGTAGATAAATTAATTATTGGTGTTGGTGAAAATGTCAGAAAAAAATACTTATTTACAGTTCAAGAAAGAATTAATATGATTAATTTGTCTTTAAAAGATCATAGTAATCAGAATTTTGAGATAAAGGCCTTTAATGGTTTACTTGTTGATTTTGCTAATACTGAAAATGCTAGTTTTATAGTTAGAGGTATAAGGGGGGTTACTGATTTTGATTATGAATTTCAAATGGGAATGGCAAATCAAGATTTAAATAGTAATATAGAAACATTATTTCTTTTGCCTAAAAGAGACTATATCTTTATTAGTTCTTCAACAGTTAAAGAAATATCATATTTTAAAAAAGATATATCCAAATATGTTCCTGTTCCAGTGTTAGAAGCCTTTAATAAAAAATTTAATGAGTAAAAATGAGTGTACTATCTTCTCAAAATGTAAAAAGAAAAAATAATAAGAATAAATTTATAATTTTGGGAGTTATTATTATTATTGTTGTTGGGCTTTTTTTGATTTTTTCAAAAAAAGATAAAAATATAAAACATCAAATTAATAAATCTCCTGATGTAACATCTAATGTTGCTGTGCAACATAATTCTGTAAAAAAAGAGATAAATAAATCTTCTGTTAAAAATGGGACTAAAGAGATGCATAATTATGCGTCTCTTTCAAATGGAGATAAAAATAAAATAGAAAAATCACAGTTTCTTTATTATAAAATGTTAGAAGATAGTATTAAAGCCATAGAGCAAAGACCTGATTTAATTACAATTGAAAACCATGTAAAAAGAGAACCTTTAGCTAAAACTCTTCAAGAATTGTCATTAGATTCTCATGAAGTATATAAATTGACAAAGTCAATGAAAACTAGTGGTTATGATTTTACAAAAACAAAACCTAATGAAAAATTTATTGTTAAAACTGATGATAAAGGTAGAATTTGGGAGTTTTATATCTTTCCAAGTAAATTAACTTATTATTATACATATCGTGAAGGTGATAATTTTAAAACTAGTAAAATTGAAAAGCTCCTTAAAGAGGAAGAGAGACTCGTAAAAGGTGAAATTAAAGATAGTTTATATAATTCGATAATAGAGCTTAATGAACATCCTAATTTAGTTATACAACTAGCTGATTTTGTTTTTAAAGGTGGTGAGATAGATTTTTTTAGTGATTGTCAAAAAGGTGATAAATATGCCATTATTGTTCCCCGTAAATACTATATTGATATGAAAGGGAAAAAAGTTTTTACAAATTTTTATGGTGATATTGAGGCTGTTTACTATGAAGGTAAAAGTGTAGGGAATGTTTATGCTTTTAAATATCTGGAAAATAAAGATCAACTTCCTGATTACTATAATGAAGAGGCAAAAGCTGTTAAAAGGCCTTTTTTAAGAGTTCCATTTACTTTTAGAGTTGGAATTTCATCGGGTTTTGGCCGAAGAAGGGATCCTGTATCAAGAGCATTTACAAGAAATCATAATGGCGTAGATTTTCCTGTTAAAACAGGTACAACATTTATTTCTGTTGCAAAAGGGAGAGTTATAAAGATAGCATATCAAAGAAATGGAGCAGGGCATTATATTAGGTTAAGGCATGCAAATGGATATTTTACAGAATATTTTCATTTGTCGCATATAAAAAAGAGTTTACATGTTGGTTCTGTTGTAAAACAGGGAGAAGTTCTAGGGCGAACAGGAAATACAGGGCGTTCTACTGGACCTCACTTGCATTATGGAATGATGAAGGCATGTCGTAAATGTAGAAAAGGTTTTAGCTATATTAATCCAATGAAACAAAAATTTACAATTTCAACTAAAGAGATGTCAAAAGCTAAAAAACCTGCTTATTTTAAAATGATTAAGCCTTTAAAAAAGAAGCTTGATGATGCTATTAACAGTTTATAATATATAAAATTAAACAAGATATTGGTTAATTTTTCCTTGTAATAGATGCTTGAATTAACTGAAAGTAGCTATGTAAAGGCCTTATTTAATAACTTTATAATCTAATTTTCCACCAGTTTTATCAATAAGTTGAGAAAGAGTATCTATAAATAGCTTATTAGTTTTTACTTTTGGAGTATTTTCTTCTTCGAATTCAATTTTAGCATTGTATTTTTGGCTAAAAATAGAAAAATGTATGCTTGTATTACCTCCTTGGTATGTTGATATTAAATTACTAAGCTCTAAGATAGAGTGTTCATCTATACTATCTTCAATAAGCTCAATATTTATTTTATCAATTTTATCTTCTCTATAATTTTCAGGTTTCATAATTGAACGAATATGAAATTTATACTTTTTCTCTTCATCATCTTTAGGAGCATCTCCAAAACCAGTATCTTCTTTTACAAAACCTGTTACTATAAAAGTTTGATTTGCCGAATCTTCAAATAAGTCTTTGTATTTTTCATAAGGTTTACTAAACATAATAAAGTTTATTGCATCAAAGCTATCTTGTAAAACGCCACTCATCATATTTTTCTTTTGTTTAGTTGTAATCCTTCTAATGCTATCAAAAATTGCTAATACTGATATTGGTTCTTTAGCATTTGTTATAGTTGTGGCTATTTCTGAAATATTTTTAAAACCATATTCTTTAAATTCTGTTCTGTATTTATCTGTAGGGTGTCCTGATATATAAAACCCTAAAACTTCTTTTTCATAAGCTAAAATCTTTTCTAAAGGCCATTTTTCATATTTCTTAAGCATAAAATTATCAACAGCTTCCTCCATTGCTCCAAAAAGCGATTTTAGACCTGCTTTCCTATTACTTGCATCTCCTTGAGCTGAACGAATAGCATCTTCTATATTATTAAATAATGTTGCTCTATTTTCTCCAAAGATATCAAAAACACCACCTTTTACTAGTGATTCAAGAGCTTTTTTATTTACTTTTCTTAACTCAACTCTTGTTAGTACATCATAAAAATCTTTAAATTCACCGTTTTTAGTTCTTTCTTCAATAATTGAATCAATTGCAGCATCTCCTATACCTTTTACTGCTCCTAAGCCAAATATTACCTTATTATCTTCAACAGTGAAATCTTTAAAAGATCTATTAACATTTGGGGCAACTATTTCTAAGCCCATATCTTTTGCAGAAACAATATGTTTTACAATTTTATCGGTATCATTTACTTCAAAAGATAATATTGCAGCCATAAATTCGGCAGGATGATAATACTTTAAATATGCTGTTTGAAGAGAAACATAAGCATAACAAGCAGAGTGAGATTTATTAAAAGCATATTTAGCAAATGCTACCCAATCAGCCCATATCTTGTCAGCTACTTTTTGTTCTATATTGTGAATTTTTTTACAGCCCTCTACAAATTTAGGGTATAATTGGTCAAGAAGTTTTTGCTTTTTCTTACCCATTGCTTTACGAAGAGTATCTGCTTCGCCCCTTGTAAAACCTGCGAGTTTACGAGATAATAACATAACTTGCTCTTGGTAAACGGTAATACCATTTGTTTCTTGTAAATATTCTTCCATTGCTTCGTGGTCGTAGGTTAATTTCTTTTTTCCTTGTTTAACAGCAATATAATCGGGTATATATTCCATAGGACCTGGCCTATATAATGCATTCATTGCAATGATATCTCCAAATTTATCAGGTTTAAGTTCTTTTAAGTATTTTTTCATTCCATCTGATTCAAACTGAAAAACTCCATCAGTATTTCCATCTCTATAAATTTGATAAATATTATCATCTTCTATATCAATTTTAGATATATCTAAGTCTTTTTCACCTTCTTTTTTTTGTGCATTTACATATCTAACCGCTTTATCAATAACTGTTAATGTTTTTAAGCCAAGAAAGTCAAATTTAACTAGTCCAACTTCTTCAACATTATTCTTTTCAAATTGAGTTGTTAAATATTTATCTTCTTGTTTTCCTTTAAAAACGGGAGTATAATTCCATAAATCTTCATTTGAAATAACAATTCCTGCTGCATGGACACCTGTTTGTCTATATAATCCTTCTAAAGATTTTCCTATCTCTATCATTTGTTTGAAATTATTGTTATTTTCCATTGCGAGTTCAATTTCAGGATTTTCTTCCATTGCAATTTTTAAGTTTTTAATACTAGGGCCATCAGGAATCATTTTAGCAAGTTTATTTACTTCATCTAGTGGTATTTCTAGTACTCTTCCAACATCTCTAACTACTGATTTGGCTTTTAATTGACTAAAACTTGCAATTTGAGCAACTCTATATTCTCCATATTTATTTTTAACATATTCTATTACTTCATCTCTTCTATCTTGGCAGAAATCAATATCAAAATCGGGCATACTAACACGATCTGGATTTAGAAATCTTTCAAAAAGTAAATTTAAAGGCATGGGGTTTAAATCTGTAATTTTCATTGAGTAGGCAACAATACTACCTGCACCAGAACCTCTTCCTGGGCCAACAGGGATTTTATTATCTTTTGCAAATTTTATAAAATCCCAAACAATTAAAAAATAACCTGGAAAATCCATTTGGTTAATAACTCCAATTTCAAATTCTAATCTTTCTTCATATTCTTTAATTTGTTCGGGAGTTAGGTTTCCTATTTCTGCGATTCTTTCTTTAAGTCCTTCTTTGGCAACATGTTCAAAATATGTTGAAGGAGTAAAACCTTCAGGAACGGGGAAATCAGGTAAGTAATATGTTCCTAAACCTATTTCAACATTACATTGCTCTGCTATTTTAACTGTATTTTCTATTGCTTCAGGAGTATCTTTAAAAAGTTCTTTCATTTCTTTTGGGCTTCTAATGTAGTAAGCAGTACTATTATGTCTTCGTCCATCACTTATAGTTTGACGCATTTGTATTTTCATTAAAATATCATGTGCTTCAGCATGTTCTTCAAGCATATAATGAGAATCATTTGTTGCAACAAGAGGGATATCTAACTCTTTAGACATTTTTATTAATGCAGGGTTAACAAGATTTTCTTGTTCTGGTATGCCATTATGTTGTATTTCAAGATAAAAACAATTTTCTTCAAAAATATCCTTAAATTCAAGGGCTAATTCAGTTGCTTCTTTTATATTTCCATCCATAATTGCTCTAGAAAGCATGCCTCCTAAGCAAGCGGACAAACCAATAATTCCTTTTGAGTATTTTCTTAAAATTTCTCTGTCTATTCTTGGCTTGTAATAAAATCCATCCATATAGCCAAAGCTAACTAAATGCATTAAATTTTTGTATCCTTCATTATTTTTAGCAAGTAAAACAATATGATAATTGTCTCTTTGTGCCTTTTTAGTTCGACCAGCCTTAGATATATATGCTTCACAGCCAATAATAGGTTTTACTCCTGATGATTTGGCTTGTTTATAAAAGTCAACAACTCCATGCATGTGGCCATGGTCTGTAATTGCGACTGTATTCATTCCTAGTTCTTGAACTCTTGGTAGTAGCTCATTTATTTTAATTGCTCCATCTAAAAAGGAGTATTGTGTATGTAAATGAAGATGTACAAACTCTTCTTTTTTTATAGTATTATTTTCTGCCATTGTATCCTCAAAGAGTGATATTAATATTATATATTAGTGAGCTAAAATTACAAGGTTTTTCTTATTATTTTTTTAATACAACCGATATAACAAATAGGCTATTAATTTTTTTGTGAAATCAGTAGCAAAGTATGAAGTATATTAATTTATAATGCTTCTTTTATGGGTAAAAGTGGTTTTGAGTATGTAAGGTTTTATTTATGGTATTAGGAGGAGATATGAGAATTTTATTGTATTTTATTCTTGGAATGTTTTCGGTTAATGTTTTTTCAATTGATTATAAAATAATTGATACAGATGATATAAAAAAATTAATTGACACAAAGGCAGATTATGTCTTGGTTGATTCCCTTACAAAGATACATTATGGAGTAGAACATGTTCCAACGGCTATTAATATTCAAAACAATCAAGTAAAAAAGAATGTAAATTTACTACCAAAAGATAAAAATAAAATGTTAATTTTTTATTGTATGGGACCCAAATGTTTTTTTAGTAAAAATAATGCAAAACAGGCTCTTGAATTAGGTTATAAAAATGTTTATGTTTGGGAAAGTGGTATTCCTGATTGGAAAAATAAAGGATATGATACTGAAAAAGGAGGAGGATTCTTGCCAATGGCTGATTTTAATAAAATTTCTCCCCAAAAATTAAAGAAAAATTTAAATAAAGTAATTCTTGTGAGTTTATTTTCAAAGAAGGAGTTAAGTGGAATAATAAATAATAGTAAAATTATAAATATTGTAGATTTTACTCAAGAATATTCAAAATTGCCAAAAGATAAATTAATTGTTTTTTATTCCTTAAATGGAAAAATAGATAAAATTGCAATGAAATATTTGCTTTCTAAAGGATATAGGTTAAGTAACTTATATTTTCTAGATGGTGGTATTAATGCATGGAAAAAACTTGGCCTAAAAATAGAAAAATAATCTTCAAGAATTAAATTAATTATTTAGCTATATATGGTAAAAATTAGTATTTTAGGGTTTTCAAGTTTCAATGATATAGTTGTAAATATTGAAGAATATCAAGTGGAGTTTTGAAAAGAATTTCTAATAGTTTAAAAAATCTTGCATAATCATAAATATGGGTTATAATGTATTGTAAGCATGGAGGCAATATGAAGGTAATTCGTTTTGATTGGGCAATAAAATATATACTAAGAGATAAAAAGAATTTTGATATTTTAGAAGGTTTTTTATCAACTCTTTTAGATAAAGATATAAAAATCCTTGAAATCCTTGAAAGTGAAAGCAATCAGGAAGAAGAAACTATTAAATTTAACAGAGTAGATTTAATGGTAAAAAGTGAAAATGAACAATTTATTATTGAAATACAAAACTCAAGAGAAGTTGATTATCTTGAAAGAATACTTTTTGGAGCTAGTAAAGTTATAGTAGAAAACTTAAAATTAGGTGAAAAGTATGGAAACATTACTAAGGTAATATCAGTTAATATATTATATTTTAATCTTGGTAAAGGCGAAGATTATATATATCACGGTAAAACAGAATTTACGGGCTTAAATAAAAAGGATAAACTTGTTTTTAAAAGGAGGATTTTTATTGATGATAAAAAATATAAATTTGAGGAAAAAAATATATTTCCTGAATATTATTTAATAAGAACGGAAAAATTTGAAGAAGTAATAGGAAGTCCAATAGATGAATGGGTTTATATGTTTAAAAACGGAGAAATTAAATCAGAATTTAAATCAAAAGGAATGAAATCTGTTAAAAAGAAACTTGATTATTTAAAAATGAGTGAAAAGGAAAGAAAAATTTATAACCGTTACTTAATGAATTTAGCAAGAGAAAACAATATTATAGAAACAGCAGACCAAGATGGATACATTAGAGGGCTAAAAGAGGGGGAAAAGAAAATAAAGGAAGCGGAAAAGAGAGAAAAAGAAGCAGAAAAGAGAGAAAAAGAAGCAGAAAAGAGAGAAAAAGAAGCAGAAAAGAGAGAAAAAGAAGCTAGGAAAAAGGTAATAGATTTAGTAAAATTCTTAATAAATTCTAAAACAGATATTAACAAGATTATGGAATTAACGGGTTTATCAAAAGAAGAAATAAATAATATTAGAAAAAAATAAATTTATGCTGTATAGCTAGTGGAGTTTTGAAAATAATTTCTAATAGTTTAAAAAATCTTGATTATATAAATTAAAGTCTTTATAATTAAATTTACTATTTTAGGAGTGTTATGTTTATTATATTTTTATTTATCTCCATTTTTAATACTAGTACTTATAGTAATATAAATTATGAAGCTAATTTTATACAAGGTAATTCTCAATTCATAAATAATCCTCAAAAAGCCATAGAATTTTATAAAAAATCATTGAAAGTTAAAGCAACTCCTTTAACTTATGCCAAAATAGCTGATTGTTACAAAAGACTAGGTGATTTAGAAAGTGCAAAAACTTATTATGATAAAGCAATAGAAGTAGAAGAATTTAAAGGATTTGGAAATGCAGATATGTATTATAGATATAGCTTATTTTTAAATGAAATGAAAAATTATACCAAAGCTTTAGAATATATTAATTTGGCAATTTCTAAACAAAATAATACAAGTTATGTAATTTTAAGAGATAATATTCAAAAAAATATTAATAATTTAGAAGCTGAAAAAACAGAAAATGCAGATGAAGAAATTATTCAAGATGATGATGAAGATTGGACTACAGAAAGTGATTTAGAAGATAATTCATTTAAAACTTCTACAATTCTTAGAGCTAATATTACTACTGATTTTTATCAAGATAGAGTATTAGAAAATGGACTTGAAGATGCAAGTGAATTGAGTAATTCAATGTTTTTAGAACTAGATCATCAGTATTCAGAAAATATGAAAATTATGCTTTCTAGTAGGTTATATTGGCGTTTATTAGTTGAAAGAAATGAAGATAATACAGCTTATTATTTTTTTAATGGAGAAAAGCCTAAAACAATATTTGATTATGAACTTGAAGAATCATACATTGATTATAAATATAATAGTTTTTCTTATAGAGTAGGGCAACAGTATTTTAAATGGGGTGAAAATATTGCATTTTCAAGAAGTGATATTATTAATCCAAATGACTTTAGGGATTCTGTTATTCCCGAACTAGATAAAAGAAAAGTTGCTGTATTTTCTTTAACGGGGGGATATAGCTTTGCTGATATAGCGAAATTAACTCTCGCATGGATACCTTTTAGATACAATCCTAAAATTTCATATTGGGGAAGAGATTTTGCGTTATTACAACCTTCAAAAGAAATTGATACTTCTCTTATTAATAATTTTATTTCTCAAAATATAGAAGATGATTTACAATCTTTGGGTATGACAACTGATAATCAAAAAAAAGATTTTACAGATAGTTCTATAGCATTAAATTTATCATTTTCTATAAAGAGTTTAAATGCTTCTTTTGTTTACTATTATGGATTTCAAGAACTTCCAGAAATAACTATGGATAGAGATTTAAAAAAGTTGCTTTTTTATTTACTTAGTGGAGGAACAGAAGAGGCTGTATTGGCTCCATTATCAAGTAGTTTAGCAAATAAATACATAATGGGGCAAAATATTGCAAGCTCTAAATTTACTAGATACAATCATTTAGCATTTTCTGCTTCTTTGCCTGTTAGTAGCTTCATATTAAAGCTTGATGCTTCATATTCTCCTAAAAAGTTATTTTATTCTGATATTGATACAACAAACGAAGAAACAACTCAAAATAGCTTTAATCCCATTTATAAAAAAGTAGCTAATTATACTTTAGGACTAGAATATCAATATGCTGGAGATAAATTATTAATAGATTTAGAATATTTTGGTTCTTATATTTTAGATGATAATAAAGAAGAATATTTTTATGATAGAAAAAACAAAATGGGTATATTTTCATTAATTAAATGGAATATTATAAAAGATAATTACAGTTTAATACTTCTTGCTAATTATAATTTCTTTTTCAAAGACTATCTTGCCACTATTAGGTTTACAAAACATATAGGTAAATTAGATGTAAGTGCAGGTTATAATCATTTTGGTGGAGATAATGATACTCCTATAGGAAGATATGATAAAAATGATGAATTTTTCTTGGGTATAAAGTATTATTTTTAGAGCCATTTCAACCACTTTAAGAGTATAAGTTTTTAACTTAATCTTAAAGTATTTTACATGGATTTTTGAGCTGAAATCTCAAAAATGATTTTATTATTGGAGTTTAAATTGGAATTTTTAAAAGAAAATGCAAGATTAATAGAAGATGAAATTAATAATATATTACTTGACAGTAGAATTGAGCCTATAATAAAAGAAGCAATGGTATACATACTTAAGGGTGGAAAAAAGATAAGGGCGTCTTTATTAATAGAAACTGTAAAATCCATAGATAAAAATTTAGTAACTAGTGATTTAATAAAAGTTGCAACTGCAATAGAGATGATACATGCTTATTCTTTGGTTCACGATGATTTACCTGCTCTTGATAATGATGATTACCGCAGAGGAAAATTAACTCTTCATAAAAAGTATAATGAGGCCGTTGCTATTCTAACAGGAGATGCCTTACTCACTCATGCCTTTACTTATGTGAGTGAAACAAATTACAAAAAAGATATAAAATTTGACATTTTGCAAAATTTAGCATCTGCAAGTGGACCTATGGGTATGATTTATGGTCAGATGATGGATATGGAGTATAAAATTGATGATTTGAAGTCTTTAAAAAAGCTACATAGCCTAAAAACTGGTAAAATGTTAATTCTTCCTATTAAATTAGCGTGTATTATTGTAAAATGTAATAATAATGACAAATTACAAAATAATTTACTAAATTATGCTAATAAAATAGGAGTAGCGTTTCAGGCTGTTGATGACTTACTTGATGTTGTTGGAAATGATGACAAAATGGGTAAGACACTTCATAAAGATGAATTACATGATAAAGTTACATATATCAATATATTAGGTGTAGAAAATACAAAATTGGAGATAAACAATCTAATAAATGAAGCTCTTCATTCAATAAAAGAATATAATTTCAAAAATTTAGACAAAATTGCACAATTTATAGGAAATAGAGAACATTAAATTAAAAAGTAAATATTATCCTTGAATTAATACTATATATATATTAAATTACTAAATACATTATTGGAGTTAATAAATGTTAGAAGTAGGAAAGTTTTATGAATTAGAAATTGTAAAAGAGAGTGAATTTGGATTATACTTAGATGGTGAAAATCTCGGGGAAATATTATTACCTCATAAAGAAACTCCTCCAAATTATACTATTGGAGAAAAGTTAAAAGTATTTATTTATAGAGATACAAAAGATAGGCTAGTTGCAACTCTAAAAACTCCTTTGGCTCAACTTGATGAAATTGCATATTTAAAAGTTGTTGATATTACTAAAATTGGTGCTTTTTTAGAATGGGGGCTTGATAAGCATTTGTTTTTACCATTTCCGGAACAAAAAAAAGAAGTTGAGCTTAACGAGTATTATATTGTAAAAATTTTACTTGATAACAAAGATAGATTAATTGCATCTACAATTATAGATGATTTTATAGATAATAGTGAGCATGACTTAAATGAAAATGATAAAGTTGATGTTATAGTTTACAGAATTACTGAAATGGGGTATCTTTGT
>JAMOQH010000008.1 GCA_027064085.1 bacterium
GTTACAATTGTTGCTCCTACAACAGCAACTGTTACTTTAGATGGTTCAACAATTTCAGATACAAGTTTTACTGATATTGGGGCAACTGGATACATGAGAGCTAGAATTTCTTTGAGTGATGGAAGTCATTCAATTGTTGCAACAGAACCTGTCGGTATATCAGTTTATGGATATGATAGTTATGTTTCTTATGGTTATCCTGGTGGACTAAATCTTAAAGCGGTTAAATAGGGGGAATAAATGAAAAATTTTATATTATTAATTGTATTTTTGGTTTCTTTACTATTTACTGCATGTGGTAATAACGAAGGAAATAATGATAATACAACACCAAAGGATTGTAATCCTAAGTGTGCTGATTATCAAATATGTAATTTTCAAGGAAAATGTGTTACAGATATAGGAAAATGCGAAACAAGCAGTGATTGTTCTCCTGCTACTCCTATTTGTAACACAGAAACTCATCTTTGTGAAAAGGAAAATAATAATTTTGAGTGTTATGATCTTGATGGTGATGGTTTTGGTGCTTTTTGTGACAAAGGTGAAGATTGTGATGACAGTAATCCTCTTGTGAATCCTGATGCAAAAGAGTTATGTGGTGATAAAATTGATAATAACTGTAATAGGGTTGTTGATGAGTTTTGTTCTTGCATAAATGGTGAAATTAAAACATGCCATACTAGCTCTGATGATAAAAGAAATGTTGGTGTGTGTAAAGATGGTTATAAAGTTTGTGAAAATGGAAGCTTTTCAAGTTGTCAGTATGAAATTTTACCCTCAGATGAAGTTTTTGATGGATTGGATAATGATTGTGATGGCAATACCGATGAAGGTTTTGAAGTAAATGCATGTGGTGAAATTGGGGTTGTTCCTGATGAGATATGTGGCAATGGACTTGATGATAATTGTAATGGTATCATAGATGAAAACTGTGGTTCTTGTACTGAAGGTGATGTAAGAAACTGTTATAGTGGAATTCCTAAGAACTTAGGAGTTGGTGAATGCAAAGCAGGTACTCAAACTTGTACAGATGGAGTTTGGGGAGTATGCGAAAATGAAATAAAACCAACTTCCGAAATATGTGATAATAAAGACAATAATTGTGATGGTAAAATTGATGAGGGCGTTTTAAATGCATGTGGTACTTGTGGTGATGTTGCTGAAGAAACATGTGATGGAATAGATAATAACTGTAATGGTGAAATTGATGAAGGATTGGTTAATGCCTGTGGTGTTTGTGGGGTAGATACTCCTGTTCCTGATGAAGTCTGTGGAAACGGCATAGATGATAACTGTGATGGCATAATTGATGAAGGTTGTACTTGTTCCTTACAACAAGAATGCTATTTGGGGCCAGATGGAACTAGAGGAAAAGGTGTTTGTAAAGCAGGTGTTCAACAATGTATTGCTGGTGAATATTATGATGCAAATTGTGTGGGGCAAGTTATTCCATCTATTGAATTATGTGATGGGTTAGACAATGATTGTAATGAAAAAACTGATGAAGGTTTTAATGTTGGTGAATCTTGTTTTGTTGGTTTAGGTGCCTGTAAGACAGAGGGTATTATGGTTTGTGATTCTGATAAGCGTGGAAGTCATTGTGAACCTAATTCTGAAATCCCTGAACCAACAGAAGAAATTTGCGATGGTATTGATAATAATTGTAATGGCTCTGTTGATGAAAATTTTGCACTTGTTAATCAGGAATGTTTTAAAGGAATTGGAGCTTGTCAAGGAGCTGGTACATATATTTGTAATGATGCTAAAAATGGAGTTATTTGTACAGCAGAAGAAGACTTAAGTAAGGCTAGTGAAGAAATTTGTGATCAAATGGATAATAACTGTAATGGATTTATTGATGAAGGTTTTGAATTTGTTGGAACTACATGTCAAGGAGGTAAAGGCGTTTGTGCAACAACAGGTATTTATCAGTGTTCAGATGATGGTTTGGAAATTGTTTGTGATGCAACAGGAGATACTTCCTTGCAAGTAGATGAAATTTGTGGAGATAATCTAGATAATGATTGTGATGGTTTTATTGATGAAGGATTTGAACAATTAAATGAAAGTTGCAGTTCAGGTAGGGGAGTTTGTGCAACAATAGGTAATTATCAATGCTCTGATGATGGTCTAAGTCTTATTTGTGATGCCGAGGAGGACCTTTCACTGGCTAGAACTGAATTATGTGGGGATAATGAAGATAACGATTGTGACGGACTTGTAGATGAAGGTTTTAACTTAGTTGGTTTTGAGTGTGAAGCAGGCTTAGGTGTTTGTAAGGAAAGTGGGCATTATGTTTGTAGTGATGACAAGCTTTCCGTTGTTTGTGATGCTGTTGAAAATGGTAATGCAAATCAAGAACTTTGTGGAAACAATACTGATGATAACTGTAATGGCTTGGTTAATGAGGGATTTGAAGATGAGGGGAAACCATGTACTGTTGGTTCTGGTCCTTGCCAAATGACTGGGGTGTGGGTTTGTGATGCTGATAATGATAGTAAATCATTGAAATGTTCTGTTGAACCTGATATGACAAAAGCAAGTATTGAACTATGTGGAGATAATGAAGATAATGACTGTGATGGACTAATTGATGAGGGATTTGACTTAATTGGAGCAATTTGCAAAGTAGGTAAGGGCGTTTGTAAAAAAGAAGGTGTTTACCAATGTTCACTTAATAAATTAGAGTTAGAATGTAGTGAAACAGAAGATTTAAGTTTAAAAACAACTGAATTATGTGGTGATAACCTTGATAATGATTGTGATGGACTAATTGATGAAGGTTTTAATGTTGGTGAATCATGTAGTGCTGGGTATGGTCCCTGTAAGGTTGAAGGTGGTGTTTATATTTGTGATGTAAATGATTTAACAAAAACAGTGTGTAATGTCTCTCCTGATATGAGTAAGGCAAGTCAAAATGAATTATGTGGAGACAATATTGATAATAATTGCAATGGTTATGTTGATGAGGGATTTGAAATGCTGACTGTTTCCTGTTCCAATGGTGTTGGTGCATGTAAAAGAAATGGGGAATACCAATGCAGTGAGGATAAGCTAAGTCTTGAATGTAGTGCTACTCCAGGAACACCATCTGCAAATGAACTTTGTGGAAATAATATTGATGATAACTGTAATGGTTTGGTTGATGAAGGTTTTGAGCTAGAAGGTGAAACCTGTTATGCTGGTAAGGGAGTTTGTCAAGGTTCAGGCACTTATAGTTGTAATTCTAGTCTATTATCTCTTGATTGTTCTGCAACTGAAGATTTAAGTCAACAAACAACAGAATTGTGTGGAGATAATAAAGATAATGACTGCGACGGTTTTGTTGATGAGGGATTTACAATTGGTGCTACATGTAGCAATAATGAATTAGGTTTATGCTTAAGAACTGGAGTTACAGAATGTGTAAATGGAGCAGAAGTTTGTTCCGCAGGGCATGTTGATGGTACTCCCGAGGTATGTGATGGAAAGGACAATGATTGTGATGGTGAAACTGATGAAGATTTTACTGAATTGTATGATGTTTGTTATTCTTCTGGTTTAGGTGTATGTAAAACTCAAGGTGTTAAAATATGTGACCCTAATGATAACACATTATTAATATGTTCCGCAGAAGATATTGCAGGAACAACAGAAGTTTGTAATGATGGTCTTGATAATGACTGTGATGGAGATACCGATTATGATGATGATGATTGTGAATTACCTACTTATAGTTGTGGAACCGTTCCGACCAATCCTGTTATTTTAGAAACAGTTAATCTATCTAATACAGTAACAGGTGTTCCTGATTCTATGTTTTGGGAGGTGGTATCTCAACCAGTAGGTTCTAATATTATCTTAACAACTCCAACTTCTGCAAGTACTTCTTTTGTACCTTTAATTGCTGGAGATTATCACATTAAGTTTACTATAACTATTGATGGAACGGAGCATGTTTGTGATTATGATAATATTTTTATACAGCCATCAGATACATTGAATGTTTCTATTCTTTGGCAAACTCCTGCTGACTTTGACTTACATTTGTTAAAGCCGGGTGCAACTGTTAATGATTGGCAAACCGAGAACGACTGTTATTATGATAATTGTAAAGTTTGTGCTCAAGATGTTCAAATTCCTAATCAAACTTGTAGTCCAAATAATCAAATAGAATGGTTTACCTCAAATTCTTCTGATGATGCTCAATTAGATGTTGATAATAGAATTGGTTGTGCTGATACAGATGATAATGGAAGTTTTGAAACTTGTTATCCTGAAAATACTTCTATAGAAAAGCCACATAATGGAAGTAGTGCAGAACATTACACTGTAGGACTTTATTATTATTCAGGCAAGCCAAATGGTCGTGAAGGCGAGGGGAGTTCAAATGTTCAAGATGTTACTGTAACAATTTACTGCAGAGATGATATTCATGGCAGTATTCAAGAGCATAAATATCTTTGTTCTGATATGAATGTTGGGGAATGGTGTTTTGTAAGGGATATTTTATGGGAAAACAGTACTTGTACAATTGGAAGTGCAACAAGAGTTATCTCGGGAAATAAATCTGCAACTGATTTATAATTACTTTAATTATCTCCATTTCTATCATTACTTTGTTGAGAGGCATTGCATGCCTCTTTACATAAATTTTATTTATTTAACATAAAAATTTTAAAAAATTGAATATATCTTGATATGATTAGTCATTTATTATAGAATGAGCTTACCATTAGGAGGATTATATGTTAAAGTTTTTAGGTTTATTTTTAATTTTTAGTAATATGTTATTCGCAACTCAGACCTTAAAATTGGATATTGTTACTGGAGAAAAGGGTGGAACATATTATGAATTTGGCCAAGATATAGCGTCTGTTGTTAGCGCAGAAGTTAAAGTTAACAATATTTCAACAGGTGGTACCATTGAAAACTTATTGGGGCTTGTAGAAGATAAATATAATGGCTTTATTATTGTTCAAGATGATGTTTTAAATTATATAAGAGTAAATAAAAGAAATTCTCTTAAATTAATAAAGAAATTTAAGAAAAATGCAACTCCTGATAATCTTGAAGCTTTAATTAGCAATATAAAAGTTGTTTTTCCTCTTTACGCAGAAGAAGTTCATGTTTTAGTAAAAAAAGATGGTGATATAAAAAAAATATCAGACTTAAACGGTAAAAAAATTAATGTTGGTTCTAAACTTGGTGGAAGTCGTCTTACAGGTGCTATTATTTTAAGTATTGCTTCTGTAAAAGCCGAAAAATTTCATTATGAAAATAAAGATGCCATTAATAAGTTATTAAATGGTGATATTGATGCAGTTATTTTAGTTGGTGGAGCTCCATTAAAGTTTTTAGAGAAAATGGATAAAGAAACAAACTTGACATTATTGTCAATACAATCTAAGGATTTAGATGGTTATTATTACAATTCAGTAATAAAAGCAAGTACATATCCATGGCTTGAAAATAATGTTAAAACCTATGCAACAAGGTCAGTTTTAATTACAACAGCAAGTTCCACTTCTCTTACATGTGCTGCCAAAAAAAGAACAGTTGAAGCAATCCTAAAAAGTCTTAAGAAATTGAAGGATTATGAACATAAGAAATGGGAGCAAGTTACCCCGTCTTTGGAGGTAAAAGGTTGGAGTAGGGAAAAATGTGTTGCACCTATTATTGAAAAATGGTCTAAAGAGAAGGCTAAAATGAAAAAAATTATGAAAAAAATTAAAAATCCATAGTAAAAAAGTTTCAATTACATCATTTTTATACAATAAAACACTTTCCATGTAATGGACCACGAATGTGGTTGGAGTTTTGAAAAATAAACTAGACAATTTGTCTATTTTAATGTGAAAAAAAATAATATTTTCAATCAATTTCTTGTAATTATAAAATGCTTTTGATATATTTAACTTAAGGATAAGTAAGGAGATAAATGCTAAAAGAACTTGAGAAATTAAAAACAAAAATAAATAAAAAAACTCCATTCTATGTTTTAAAGCAAATAATTTGTTCAGAGTTAAAAGCTAGTCCTCTTAAAAATATACTTTTACAAACTTATGAAATTGGAATTCCTGCTGATTTATTAATAAACCAAGATTTAACACAAGAAAGAAAAGATATACTTGTGAATTTTTTAAGAAAAGAATTTTTAATGGATAAAAATGCTGCAAAGTTAATCATTAAGCATTGGATATTTATTCTAGGTATTGATGATTATAATGAATCTTTGCAAAATAATACTGAATTAGCAAATGAATTTTTAGGTGATTATGGAGAAGAAAGTACTCAGTCAAAAGTAAGATTGGTGGGGTACAGAGATATTGAAGTTAATAATGAAATCAACAATAAAGAAAATGAAGTGGAAAGTAAACTTTTATCAAATATTTTCCTTGATGGTTTGAAAAAAGGTGATATCGAAAAAGTGAAAAAAGCTGTAATAAGAGGGTTCTCCATTGATTTTAAAGATAAGGGAAATCGTGATGCTTTGATGATTTGGATTACTAAAAGAGGTTATCTAGATATTTTGACCTATTTAGTTGAAAAGGGTTTGGATATTAATAGCCGTTTTGAGAATGGTAGAACTGCATTGATGTATGTTGCTAAAACAGAACATATTGGGATTTTTAACTATTTGATATCCTTAGGATTAAAAGTTGATGATAAAGATGATAGTGGCAAAAGAGTGTTAATGTATGCTACCGAAAATGGCTTTTTACCAATTGTAAAAAAAATAGTAAGTCTTGGAGCTGATATAAATATCGGAACAAATGGTTATACAAAAGTTGGTAATAAAGTTTATTCTTTGGGAAAGACAGCTTTGATGTATTCTATTGCAAGTAAAAATCAGGAAGTTATAGAGTTTTTATTAAATAATGGAGCTAATATTTTTGCAACTAAAAATGGTGTTAAAAAAAGTAAAAATGGTGAAATTGAGCCTATTGGTAAAAATGTAATTATGTATGCCATTGAACATGGTGTACTAAATCTTGTGAAATATCTAGTTAGTCGAGGAGCGTTGTTATTAGATGTTAAAGATGAATATAATAATAATTCTTTAGTATATGCTGTAATTAAAAAAGATATAAAAATGGTAAAATATTTAATTTCTAAAGGTGTTTCTGTAAATGCAATGAATAAAGATAATTTAAATCCTTTGATATATGCAATTAAAATGAATGAGTTGAATATTATAAAACTATTGGTTTCAGAAGGAGCTATTTTAGATGGTTCTTTTTATTCTGATGAAAATGGTGAAATCACAAGGCCTATTCATTATGCAATAAAGGAAGATAATGAAGATGTAATTAAGTTTTTATTATCTAAGGCTATTAATATAAATGAACAAGACTCAGAGGGTAAAACTCCATTAATGTACGCTATTGAAAAGCATAATATTAAATTAATTAAGCAATTTATATCTAATAAAGTAGATATAGAAAAAACTGATAATAATGAAAATAATGCTCTTTGGTATGCAGGTAGTACGAATAACAATAAAATAATATCACTTATAGAAAACTATATTAAAAAAGATTATAGGTAGGGGCGTTTTGGCAAAAAAAAGTTTTTCAAATTCTAATATAAATAAGTATTTAGAAGAAATTGGTAGAATTTCAATATATACGAAGCAAGAAGAAAATAAATTTTTTAAAGATCTTGAAAGGAATGCTTTAATATTATGGAAATTTATATTTAAATGTATATATGATAATGAAAACTTGCATTTAATAGTAATAGATATTTTTACTACAAGAACAACTAAAGTAGTACTAGAGCTAATAAAATTATTTAATAGAGAAAAGATTACTATAGAATATTTAAACAGTTTGTTAATTATGATTGAAGAGAAGGAAGAGGAAGTTGAAAGAAAAGCTGATATTAGAAATATAGATATAATTCTTAATGATATTAAAAAATTTGATAATATTAAAGACTTAAGAGCTTATTATGTTGAAAAAAATAACAAAGATTTAATTTTTAATTTTATTGAAGATTCTGTGATTTTTTTATTAGATAATTTATTTTATTTTGATGGATTTATTGAGTTTAAAGTTGCTTTACAAGATAAGTTTATGAATAATAAGTTACTTAAAAATTGTAGTATTGAAAACTTTGAGAAGATTTTTATTAAAACATTATTAGAAATTGATTATATTAAAAATAAATTTGCAACAGCCAATTTGAAATTAGTTGTAAGTATTTCAAAATACTATATGAAAAGTAGTTTACCTTGGGGAGATATAATACAAGAAGGTAATATTGGACTTCTTAGAGCTATAGAAAAGTTTGATTATAAAACAGGTAATAGATTTTCTACTTATGCTATTTGGTGGATTAGACAATCTATAGTAAGGGCGATAATTGAAAAGGCAGGGGTAATAAGAATACCTTTACATTTAATTGATGGCTACAATAAAATTAAAAGGGTTATTCTAAAGTATATTAATTTAAAAAATAGATTTCCTGAACCTGATGAAATAACAGAAGAAACAGGTATTTCCAATGTAAAAATAAATAAAATACTAAGCTATATCAACCTTGAGGTTGTATCATTAAATTCTCCTGCAGGGGATAGATTTTCTAACAATCCAATTCGTTTTGAGGATATTATTGAAGATATTAATAATGAAGCTCCCTTAAAAAAATTAGAAGATGAATTTATTGCATTGTTTATGAGGGAACATCTTGATAAATTAGGGGATATGGAAAAAACTGTACTACAATTAAGATATGGCTTTGAAGATGGAGAAGCTTTGACTCTTGAAGAAATTGGTAATCGTTATAATTTATCAAGGGAAAGGATTAGGCAAATTCAAGAAAAGGGACTTGTTAAATTAAGAAGCCTTCTCAAAAAAAATAGTAAGATGCTAAATAGCTAGATGATTTCAACATAATAATCAAGTTGTATTAAATAAGAAATTAATTTTTTTTCAATTTCTTTATTGTAATTAATACTTTTTGTGTCTAATTTTTGAATATTATCTCTAAATTTTTTATTATGTACTAAGGTTTCTATAATTAGTGAATTTGCTTCTAATGTAAAAAGTTTTTGATTTATTAGTATTTTATTAGTTTTTAAATCATTTAAATATGTTATAAGAGAATTAGGTAACTCTTTTAGTGATATTGTTTTAATAAATAATAAAAAAATATTTAATTTTAAGCCTTTATTTAGAGTTTTAAGTAATTTACTTTTATTTAATGTATAATTTTTATTCGTTTTTTGATTAGTAAATTGTTCTAGTAAAATCCTATTTAAATGTGTAATTTTATTAATAACAATAATTTCAAAATTTTCTAAAATAATAATTTCTTTATTTATATTAATAGGGATATCAGATTCTTTATTTGATAATAACTCTATTTGTTTGTTACTAATATAAAAGATTTTATCTTTATTGATATTAAATGAACTTATTAGTCCTAGATAGAATAAATTGTTAGAAAATATTATTAAATCATTTAATCTTTCTGTTTGATTTATTGAAATTTTTTTTAATTTATTATAGTTGTTTATTTCAATAAATTTATAAATTTCATTTACTTTATAGTAAGAATTTATTTTTAATTCTATTAAGCTTTTAATTATAATATTTCTAAATTTTATAATATCTTCAATAAACTCAGGAGGTTTTTTAGGATAAATAGTTTCTAAAAATTTATAACTATTTGTTAAAGTATTTTCTAAGTTTTTTATGAGATTATTTAAACTTAGTTCTTCTTTATAATTTGGAATAATTTTTCTATTTTTTATTTTTATTAAATTTGTGTGATATAATAATCTAAAAATATCTGATAAAAAATTTATATTTATTGAACTTTTTAATATTTTTTTAGATTCTTCTGTAATTTTAAATTTTCTTTCATTAATACTTAATATTCTTAATTGAGAAAAAATATAAGTGTAAAAGATTAAATTATAATTATTTGGTATTATTAAGTCTTCACTTATTAAATCTATTGCTGTTGGTTCCCAAATTTTAGGTTTTGAAACAAATGTTTTTAATAATTCTTGTAAATCAGTAGGAATATATTTTTTTTGATAGACAAATAATGAGAAATAGCTAGGATAAGTATTGTTTGTAAATAATATATTTTTTCTTTCAAATGCTGGTAATTTCTCATACTTAGCTAAAATATAGCTTTCAATATATAATCCATCTAAATTATAAAGAATATCTGATATGACTTTTTTGGGGAAATCATGTAAGTTATAATAATAGTTTCTAAGTTTAACAGGTGTTTTAATATTTTTTACCAAGCTTTTTATTATTTCTTTTTTATCTCCTAATTGATGTAAGTCAACTAAAGAAGATAAGTCTTTAAGGTATTTGTCTGATAGTTCATTAAGTATATCAATAAGATATATTTTTTTATGTTTATTAATATTCATTTAACTCATTAAATGAATTGTCTTCATAGAAATCTTCATTTGATACAGTATATTCATCATCATTAAATGATATCTCCATATCTTTGTCTTCATCTGTGATTAATTCCTGTATTTCTATTTCATCAATAATATACTTCTCTGATATTTCAGATAAAAATATAACAAATGATTCAGTATAGGAGTTTATGCTTACTGTATCATCTAATTCTACAGTAGGTAGTTCATTGTTTTCCCAAAATTCTATTTCTTCTAATAATTCTCTAATTAAAGAATTTTTATTGAAGTTTTGATTATAGAAATTTGGCAATATTATTTTATCATCATCATAATACTCATAAAGCCATTCTATTAAATTAGATGTTTCTTGATAAAATTCTTCTGCATCTTCTGGATTTAAAAATTTTATATCAAGATTATATGCATATCGTTCCATAATTAAATCTCCCAAAAATTTTATACAAAACATTTTATTTTTAAGGTTAATTTCTCAATTTGTCAAGTTAAATTTAATAAAATACCGAATATTTATTATTTAGCGGGTATTTCAAGTGTTTTGAGATTATTATAAAAAATTTATTTGACAATAATATCAATTAATAATATATTCTTTTTTTGGTATTTTTAAGGATGTTTTTATGCTAACAGTTAACAATTTAGGGCTTTCATACGGAAATCAACAACTTTTTAAAGATGTAAATATTAAGTTTACACCAGGACACTGTTATGGAGTTATTGGTGCAAACGGTGCTGGTAAATCAACTTTTTTAAAAATTTTATCAAATGAAATTGATGCAGATACTGGAGATGTATTTATTACGCCAGGTGAAAGAATGGCTGTTTTAAAACAGGACCACTTTCAATATGAAAATTTTGATGTTCTTGAAGCTGTTATTATGGGAAACGAAGTCCTTTATAGTATAATGAAGGAAAAAGATGCAATTTATGAAAAAGAAGATTTTACTGATGAAGATGGTGTTAGAGCTTCTGAATTAGAAATTGCTTTTAGCGAAATGGAAGGTTGGGGGGCTGATAGTCAGGCTGCAAGTATATTAAAAGGTTTGGGAGTAAAAGATGAATTTCATTATAAAAAAGTAAAGGAACTGGAAGATAAGGATAAAATTAAAGTTTTATTGGCACAAGCACTTTTTGGTAATCCAGATATTTTACTCCTTGATGAGCCAACTAACCACCTTGATATAAAATCTATTGTTTGGTTAGAATATTTTATTCAAAATTTAAAATCTATAGTTATTGTTGTTTCTCATGATAGACATTTTTTAAATAAAGTTTGTACTCATATAGCAGATATTGATTATAGTCAAATTAAAATATTTGTTGGAAATTATGATTTTTGGAAAGAATCAAGTGATTTAGCATTAAGATTAAGGCAAAAAGCTAATCAAAAAATATCAGATAAGAGAAAGGAACTTGCTAGTTTTATTCAAAGATTTTCAGCAAATGCATCTAAAGCTAAACAAGCAACTTCTAGGTCTAAATTATTAGAAAAATTAACACTAGAAGATTTACAGCCAACAAGTAGAAAATATCCTTATATTAATTTTAAACCCAAAAGAGATATTGGTAATACTATTTTAACAGTAGAAGAGTTAAATAAATCCATTGATGGGGTAAAAATCCTAAATAATATTAGTTTTGATTTGCAAAAAGGAGATAAAGTTGCTCTTGTTGGTGAAAATGAAATTGCAAAATCAATGTTAATTCAAATTTTATCAGAAGAAGAAGGAGTTAATCAGGATAGTGGAGAATTTAAATGGGGAGTAACGGTAGTTAAATCCTATTTACCGAAAGATAATTCAAATTTATTTAATGGAGTTGATTATAATCTAATTGATTGGATGAGGCAATTTTCAGAAGAAAAAGAAGAAAGTACCATGAGGTCTTTTTTGGGAAGAATGTTATTTTCAGGAGAAGAAGTTTATAAAAAGGTTGAAGTTTTATCTGGTGGAGAAAAGGTTAGGTGTGTAATATCAAAATTGATGTTAACAGGAGCAAATACTTTACTTTTAGATGGTCCTACTAATCACCTAGATTTAGAGTCAATTTCCTCATTTAACGATGCTTTAATTGATTTTAAAGGAATACTATTAATGTCTTCACATGATCATAAATTTATTCAAACTGTTGCAAATAAAATTTTAGAAGTAAAAGATGATGGAACAATGGAACTTTATTATTCTACTTTTGATGAGTATTTAGAAAAAAAGTTAAAAGAGGCTAAGGATTAAAGCTTTATATTTAGAAAGTTTTTATAGTGGTTCACATAAGTTTTTTTTAGATAATTTAATAAAATATAGTAAATTTGGTATAAAAAAAATTGTAATTAAAGAAAAATCTTGGAGGTTAAATTACGAAAAATCTGCTCTTTATTATTATGGAAAAATAAAAAATATAGAACAATATGATTTAATTATCGCTTCTTCTTTAACCGACATAAGCACCTTAAAAGCTTTATATAAAAAATTTCCTAAAATTGTTATGTATTGGCATGAAAATCAATTTGAATATCCCAATAAAAAGGCTCATTATATTGGTTTTAAAGAATTACAAAATTTTATTTCCAGTGATGTAAATATATTTAATTCCAATTTTCATAGAGATGATTTTTATAAAAAGGCTAAGAAAGAGTTGAAAAAATTTAATTTGAATGATTTGTATGTTGTTTTAGAAAAAAAATATAATTCTTCTTTTATTGTATATCCTGGATTTGATATGAAAAACATAGATAATCAATTATCCACATGTAGAGACGATGGCATTGCCTCGTCTCTGCATCAAGATGGCATTGCCTCGTTTGGTAATCTGAGCCAAGGCAATCTGAGCCAAGGCAATCTGAGCCAAGGCAATCTGAGCCAAGGTAATCTGAGCCAAGGCAATGCCTTGGCTGTACGGGAAGAAAATAAGATCATTTTATGGAATCATAGGTGGAGTAAAGATAAGGATTATTTTATGTTTTTCTCTATGATGAGGAATTTAAAGAAAAATGGATATAAATTTAAATTAAATATTTTTGGTGAAACAGTTTTAGCAAATAATGATGATTTTATATATTTTAAAAAGCAAATGGGAGATTATATCAATAAATTTGGCTTTTTAAGCAGTAAACTAGAATATTATAAAGAAGTTTCTAAGTCTGATATTGTTATCTCAACAGCTATTGAGGAGAATTTTGGTATTTCCATTGTTGAATCTATGTATTTAGGAGCAACACCTATTTTACCCAATAGGCTTTCTTATCCAGAATTAATTCCTATAAAATATCATAATGATATTTTATATAATTCTTATGACGATGCATTGTTTAAAATAAAATATATTTTAAACAATAATAAATACTTAAATTTATCTGATTATATGAATAAGTATGATATTCGAGAATCAATTAATCAATTAAATGAGATTATAAAAAACTTACATTGACAAGTTCGTATTTATTCGCTATTATTCGGACAGTTTCGGAGGGTTTATGAGATATGTTATTTTTTCATTTTTATTATTGTTTTTTTATTCATGCGAAAATGCTGATTATTCTACTGAAAATTTAGCAAAAAGCAAAAATATTGTTACTTTTAATTTAACTGGAGATACTTGTTCTTCAACAATAGAAGAGATTAGTTCATCAACGACTATTAATTCCACTACTAGTGGATTTAGCAATAGTTTTTTGGCACCAAATTCTTGTAGTGATAGTCCTAGTCCTGATAAAATCTATAAAATAATATTAGATTCTACTAAAAAATTTACTGCAGAGATATTTAATAGTGATTTAGACAGTGTATTATACTTAAAAAGAAGCTGTGAAAGTGATGCAATTATCTGTAATGATGATAAAAATGATAATGATTATCAAAGTAAAATTTCTGCTGTTTTAGAGGCTGGAGAATACTATTTAATTGTTGATGGTTATGGGCAAAATAGTGTTGGAAGTTTTGAATTAAAGATTGATATTGATAGTGCAATTGGAGAGTCCTGTACGAATACAAAATGTAAAGCTGACTATAAATGTGAAATCCAAAATAATACTCCTATTTGTATTTGTAATTCAGGAAATTGTGATACTCAGGAGGGTTTAGCAGAAGGAGATATAACAATAAACGAGTTTATGGCTAATCCAAGTGGAAGTGATAGGTATAATGAATGGGTAGAGCTTAAAAATAATACCAATAATGATATTTCTATTGAAAATCTTAAAATTATGAAAGATAGCCGTTCTTATGTTTTAAATTCTAAAAACTTAGTTATTAAAGCTAATTCTTATTTTTTAATAGTTAAATCTCCTAATGTAAATTTAGAAACTTACGATGCAATTATATCTAACTTATCATTAAGCAATAGTGCTACTCATACCTTAACTTTATTGGTAAATGATGTTCAAGTTGATCAAATAACTTATAACGGTTCAAGTAGTGGAGTTTCATCTCAATTTGACGGAACACAATGGTGTAAAGCTAAAACAGTAATTTCTGCTAATAATTCAGATAAAGCAACTCCGTTAAAGGATAATACTTTATGTGGTGATTTATGTAGTCATAATTGTAATAATCATGGTGTTTGCAATGAAATAGATGGAAGTTGTGAGTGTAACACAGGATATAAAGGTGATATTTGTAACGAATGTGAAACTGGGTATGAACTAAATGGAAATAACTGTGATGAAGTATTATCTCAATTACTTAATGAAAGAGATATAATTATTACAGAGTTTATGCCTAATCCCGAAGGGAGTGATACAATAGGTGAGTATATTGAATTGTACAATAGAACAGATCAAGATTTATCTTTAGATGGTTTGAAAATTATAGGAGATGATTCTGTTTATCATTTACCTAATGGTTACACTATAGATGCTAAATCTCATTTCGTAATTGGAAAAAATATAGCTGCTGCAGCTGGAAATGTTGACGCTGTAATATCATCAATGAGCTTTAATAATACAGGTGAGCATATAATAATACTTGAATTAGATGATTTAAGTCTTGATATTATAAGTTATACTGATTCAGTAGAAGGAAAAGCAAAACAGTTGGATAGAAATCAGTATGATAATGATTTTGATGATTTGAATTGGTGTGATAAAGATAGTACTCCTAAACTTAAAAATTTAGCTTGTGTTGAGCTTGACTATTGCGAAAATATAAATTGTAATAATGGTGAATGTATAAATGGCATAGATGGATATACTTGTATTTGTCAAGTTGGTTATACAGGTGATAATTGTGATTCTTGTGATGGTAACAATCCAGATTGTGACTCAGCTCCTATTTCTAAATCAATAATTATAACAGAAATAATGATTAATCCTGATGGAAGTGATAATCTTGGCGAATGGATAGAAATTTATAATACAACAAATAATAGGCTTAAACTACAAAATGTTAAAATTCAAAAAGATGATGTGGTTTATGATGTAACGCTTATAAATGATAAAATAAATCCACATTCTTATTTTTTAATTTCAAGAAATTTGAATTTAGATAATGTCGGTGGAACGGCTACTTTTAATTTTAATAATATCGGTACTCATAATTTAACTTTATTTGTTAATTCTGTTAAGATAGATTCAATGACTTACAATGATTCAGTTCCAACAAGAGCTTTTCAGTTAGATGTTTCTGTTTTAGATGCTGATGGCAATGATGATGTAAGTAACTGGTGTTATGGAAGAGTTGAAATAGCTAATCTTAGAGATAAGGGTACTCCTGGTGCTCCAAATAGAGGTTGCGGAGGTTGTGCTGCAATAGAGTGTCCATTAAATAGTCATTGTGAGTTAAATGATGGAAGTGCATCGTGTTTTTGTGAAACAGGCTATGAGCTAGATAATAATTTAGGTATCTGTGTTATGACAGAGCAATGTGGAGTTTTATATGATAATGTTAGATCTTTAAGAGGTGAAGACCTAAGGCTGGCATTACAACAATTAACAGGGCAAAGATATAATCCTATTAAATATAGCGAATCCAAGGAGATTATGTATAGAGAAATTGATATTGATGAAAATCATCAAACCCAATGTGTTTATACTGGAAGAAAAATGACAATAATAGATGAAGAACCATTAGATTCAAGAAATGGAAACTGTGATATTTGGAATTGTGAATGTGGAAATAAGGGTATGAATACAGAGCATACATGGCCTCAATCTAAATTTGATAAACAAGAGCCTATGAAAGGAGATCTACATCATTTATTTCCTACAGATGCTTGTACTAATAGTATGAGGTCAAGTTTTCCATTTGGTAAGGTATTATCTCCAAGTGGAATATTTGGTTCAGAAAACTATAAAGATGCAAATGGTAATTCTTATGGATACAGCAAGCTTGGAAATGGTTTACATGGAGTAGTTTTTGAGCCACCTTTAATACACAAGGGAGATGTCGCAAGAGCAATGTTTTATTTTATTGTTAGATATGGAAATTATAGTAATTTTCTTGATGATGAGCAAGAGGCTGTGTTAAGACAATGGGCTCATGATGATCCTGTTTCTGAATATGAAAGAATTAGAAATACTAAAATTGAAAAAGTTCAGTGGAACAGAAACCCTTTTGTTGATTGTCCTCAATTTCTAGATTTTATTTCAAATTTTTAATTTATACAATATAAAGATTACTTGTTGATATTATAAGAAAAAATTATTGAAATATACATTGACAAAATTCTGTTTTTAGAATAAAATTAGTTAGCCAAAGGAGGGTTTATGAGATATGTTATTTTTTCATTTTTATTATTGTTTTTTTATTCATGCGAAAATGCTGATTATTCTACTGAAAATTTAGCAAAAAGCAAAAATATTGTTACTTTTAATTTAACTGGAGATACTTGTTCTTCAACAATAGAAGAGATTAGTTCATCAACGACTATTAATTCCACTACTAGTGGATTTAGCAATAGTTTTTTGGCACCAAATTCTTGTAGTGATAGTCCTAGTCCTGATAAAATCTATAAAATAATATTAGATTCTACTAAAAAATTTACTGCAGAGATATTTAATAGTGATTTAGACAGTGTATTATACTTAAAAAGAAGCTGTGAAAGTGATGCAATTATCTGTAATGATGATAAAAATGATAATGATTATCAAAGTAAAATTTCTGCTGTTTTAGAGGCTGGAGAATACTATTTAATTGTTGATGGTTATGGGCAAAATAGTGTTGGAAGTTTTGAATTAAAGATTGATATTGATAGTGCAATTGGAGAGTCCTGTACGAATACAAAATGTAAAGCTGACTATAAATGTGAAATCCAAAATAATACTCCTATTTGTATTTGTAATTCAGGAAATTGTGATACTCAGGAGGGTTTAGCAGAAGGAGATATAACAATAAACGAGTTTATGGCTAATCCAAGTGGAAGTGATAGGTATAATGAATGGGTAGAGCTTAAAAATAATACCAATAATGATATTTCTATTGAAAATCTTAAAATTATGAAAGATAGCCGTTCTTATGTTTTAAATTCTAAAAACTTAGTTATTAAAGCTAATTCTTATTTTTTAATAGTTAAATCTCCTAATGTAAATTTAGAAACTTACGATGCAATTATATCTAACTTATCATTAAGCAATAGTGCTACTCATACCTTAACTTTATTGGTAAATGATGTTCAAGTTGATCAAATAACTTATAACGGTTCAAGTAGTGGAGTTTCATCTCAATTTGACGGAACACAATGGTGTAAAGCTAAAACAGTAATTTCTGCTAATAATTCAGATAAAGCAACTCCGTTAAAGGATAATACTTTATGTGGTGATTTATGTAGTCATAATTGTAATAATCATGGTGTTTGCAATGAAATAGATGGAAGTTGTGAGTGTAACACAGGATATAAAGGTGATATTTGTAACGAATGTGAAACTGGGTATGAACTAAATGGAAATAACTGTGATGAAGTATTATCTCAATTACTTAATGAAAGAGATATAATTATTACAGAGTTTATGCCTAATCCCGAAGGGAGTGATACAATAGGTGAGTATATTGAATTGTACAATAGAACAGATCAAGATTTATCTTTAGATGGTTTGAAAATAATAAGAGATGATAGCTCTTGGAATATTCCAAGTGGAAATACCATAAATGCAAATTCATATTTTGTAATTGCAAGGAGTAGTAGTGCTGCTAATGGAAATGTAGATGCTATCATTTCTTCTATGAGCTTTAGTAACACTGGAGACCATACTATAACAATTGAAATTGGTGACTTAGCTCTTGATACTGTTACTTATAGTGGCTCCATTGAAGGGCAAGTTAAACAATTAGATATAAATAAATACGACACAGAGTTTTCTCCTAATAATTGGTGTGATAAAGATGGTTCACCGAAAGCAGAAAATCTACTTTGCAATGATGTTGACCCTTGTGAAAATATAAATTGTAATAATGGAGAATGTGTTGCTGATGCAAGTGGATATATTTGTGTTTGTCAGCCTGGTTTTGGTGGTAATAACTGTGAAATTTGTGATGAAGCAAACCCCGATTGTCCAAGAATGGCTAATCCTAATGATTTAGTTATAACAGAACTTATGATTAATCCTGATGGTAGTGATAGTTTAGGTGAATGGATAGAAATTTATAATGCTACAGACCATAAGATTAAATTAGAAAATGTTAAAATTCAAAAAGATTCTATTGTTTATAATGTAAACCTAATAAATACAGTAATAAATCAAGGTGCTTATTATTTAATTGCAAGAAACTCAAGTATTCCAAATGCAGATGCTATTTCATCATTTAGTTTAAATAACACTGGAGCACATACTATTTCTTTACTTGTAAATAGTTTTATTATTGATACCATAAGTTATGAATCATCAAAATCAGCAATTTCCTTTCAATTAGATGCTAGTATTTTAAGTACAGATAGAAATGATGATGTTAATTTTTGGTGTGATGGAACTGCCAATATTGAAAACTACAATGATAAAGGAACTCCAAAGGCTCCAAACAGAGGTTGTGGAACATGTGCAACATTAGAATGTCCTTTAAATAGTGCTTGTGTAAGCAATGGGGAAAATGCTAGTTGTGTATGTAATACAGGCTATGAAATGAATAATGAAATTGGTATCTGTACAATGATTGAAACTCAAGAAAATGGATATTGTGGAGTTTTATATGACAATGTTAGGAACTTAACGGGTGATGAATTAAAAATAGCATTACAGCAATTAACAGGTCAAAGATATAACCCAGTAGAATACGATATCTCAAGAAAGATTATGTATAGGGAAATTGATATGTTTATGAAAAATGGTAAAAAATATGTCCGAGGTGTTTATACAGGACGGGTAATGGAAATTAAAGATGATGAACCGTTAGATTCAAGAAGTGGAGATTGTAATATAAAAACATGTAGATGTGGAAATAAGGGTATGAATACAGAGCATACATTCCCGCAATCTAAATTTGATAAGCAAGAACCTATGAAAGGAGATGTTCATCATTTATTTCCTGTAGATGCTTGTACAAATGGAAGGCGTTCAAGTTTTAAATTTGGTAATGTTGTTGTTGCAAATGGTGGAACTTTTGGTTCTATGGATTACAAAGATGAATTTGGAAATCCTTATGGCTTTAGTAAGCTTGGGTCATCAAATGGTAGAACTGTTTTTGAGCCACCTTTAATACATAAAGGTGATGTTGCAAGAGCAATGTTTTATTTCGTAATAAGATATGGAAATTACAGTAATTTTCTTGATGATGTGCAAGAGGCTGTATTAAGGCAATGGGCTATTGATGACCCCGTTTCTGAATATGAAAGAATTAGAAATAGTAAAATTGAAAAATTGCAGTGGAACAGAAATCCATTTATTGATTGTCCGCAATTTATTAATGAAATACAAGATTTCTAGTTATTTATAATATTAGTATATAAGGTTGTTGTTAAATATAGATGTATCATAATTATAAATTTTTAAATTATGAAGCTATTTATAGGAGAAAAAAATGAATAAAGTTTTGTTAATTATGATTGTTTTGCTTTCCTTCTGTACAATATCTTGTACAAGTGGAGAGGGAGCGAGTACTGAAGATAAATGTAAAGATATTACTTGTGATTCTCATGGAACTTGTAAAATATTAAATGAGGAAGCTTATTGTGATTGTCAAGTTGGTTATGAAAATGGAGATAATAAATTATCTTGTATAAAAAAATCAGAAGATGGGGTTTGTAAAAGTGTTTCTTGTGGAGAAAATGGATATTGCGAAGCCATAAATGGTGAAGCAACTTGTAATTGTAATCCAAATTATCATGCATCGGGGCTTAATTGTATCAAAGATGGTGAAGTTGATCCTTGTGAAAATGTTAGTTGTGGAGAAAATGGAACTTGTAAAACTATAGCAAATCAAGCAACTTGTAATTGTGATGGGGGCTATCATGCAGTTGGATTAAATTGCGTAAAAGATGATATAGTTGATCCTTGTGATGGCATTTCTTGTGGAGATAATGGAACTTGTAAAGTTATTAATAAATTACCTGAATGTGATTGTGCTACAGGCTATCATGAAAGTCAACTTGTTTGTATTAAAAACGAGGAAAATTTCTCTTATAAAACTATAGTAAGTGGTACAACTAATTCCGAAAAAGGAGTTAGTATTGCTGTTGATAGTAATGATAATAGATGGATAGTTGGTGAATTTAGCAATACTCTTGATTTAGGTTGTGAAAATACTTTAAGCTCAACAAATGATAATAATGCTTTTCTTGCTAAATTAACTAGGTCTGGAAATTGTTTGAAATTAATAAAATTAGACAGTACTGAAATTGTAGAGCCAGCAAAAATAATTGTTAATAATGATAATGTATATGTAATAGGTTCTTTTATGGGGCAATTAAAGATTGGAGACTTAACTCTTAGTTCTAAAGGTGAAAGCGATATTTTCTTATTAAAATTGGATATTGAAGCTAATATTAGTTTCTCTCAAACTTTTGGCTCAATTTCTGATGATTATGGTTATGGTTTATTTGTTGAAAATAATAATGTTTATATTTCAGGAAGTTTTCAAGAAGATTTAAATTTTGGTAATAGTATTTCTAAAACTCCTATGGGAGGAGATGACATGTTTATAGCTCAGTTAAATAACAATCTCGAAACAAATTGGGTTTATACTGTTGGTAGTAGTGGAAATGAAGTAGTTAATGATTTAGTTGTTAAAAATGGTTTTGTATATGCAGTGGGTGAATTTTCAGTAACTCTTGATTTTGATGATACTTCTGCAAAAGACAAAAAGAATCCTAGTGCTCAAGATGGTTTTATTTTAAAATTATCTGATACAGGTGAATATCAGTGGGTAAGAACAGTTGGTGGGGACTTAGATGATTACTTATCTAAAATAGCAATAGATGATAATGATAATTTATATGTTGCAGGTAGCTTTACTGATATTATTGATGCAAATTGGAGTGAAGATGCTGGTGCAGAAGATATTTTTATTGCAGATGGACATCATGATGTTTTTATAACTAAACTAGATACTGATGGAAATTATATAAATACTAAACAATTTATAGGAATAGGGGATACAGAAGGGCATAAAGGTGATGATTTTGTAAAAGATATGTTTATCAAAGGAAATAAATTATATCTAACTGGTATTTTTAGTGATTTATTATCATTTGATCCTGCTGATGAAGATAATGAACTTGCATTAAGGATGACAGAGGGTGGATATGATGGTTTTATTGCTGTTTTAAATGATGGCTTGTATGAGTCTGTTTTTACTTTTGGTAGTGATTTAGATGATTATGCAAATTCTATTGCAATAGATAGTACTGGAATGCTTATAATGACAGGAAGTTGGCAAAATACTGCACAGTTCTCTCCTGATGAAAATATTGCTGATGAGAAGGAATCAAAGGGTAGTTTTGATTTATTCGTATGGAATTACAAGGAATAGTTACTTATTTTGGTAAACAATTATTAAAGAATTATTCACTCCCTTTGTTTGCTTTATTTTATAAAATAAATTATTTATTTAATCTATTATGAACTAGTACAACAGTAAAATAACAAAAATATATTGCATAATCCTAAATATGGGTTATAATAGAAAGTGGTTATATTTTAGAACAAGGAGGGTAATTTATGATAACAGTAACCATTGTTTTTATTGCTCTGTCTAGCTCCTCCTTGGGAATGGGATTATTG
>JAMOQH010000009.1 GCA_027064085.1 bacterium
ATATGTAGACTTAGTTTCTGAAATAAATGAAGTAAAACATTATTACAATACTTATAAAACTCCAGCAAGAGAAGGTATTGAAAACTAAATTCTAATTTAATATTTTAATTATGTATTCAATGATTTGCTGAGATAATTTTTCTAGTTTTTGGGTTTCTATTTTAAGCGGACCAATAAATTTTATTATTTTTTGATATTCTTTGCTTGATTTTTTAGGTTGTTTTAAAATTATTTTATAAGGTTCTTTTAGTTTTAGTGGATTTTGCATTAGTTTTTCTTGATAAATATATATAGGCCTATAATTTATTTCTTTTATTAAAACTTTTCCATTTGAATCCCTAATTAATTGAAAACGATAAATAATTCCTTCTCGGTTAGCTCTTTTATGTCTTGCGTGACGACTTTTTATGTCAAAGAACTGATTTGAAATAAAGTTTCCCATACTATAAACAATATAAGCTCCATTTTTATAAACTAATGGTTGCAATACATGTGGATGATGTCCTAAAACTAAATCAGCACCTGCATTTATAAATACTTTTGCTTTTCTTTTTTGTTCAAAAGATGGTTCATAATGATATTCATGCCCCCAATGGGTCGAAACAATGACAAAATCAACTTGTTTTTTAAGTTCTTTTATAGTTTTTATTGCTGTAGATTTGTAATATCTATTTAAGTAAGGTGCCTTTTTATTGTTTTTCTCCTTTTGATTAGGTATGAATTGATTTTTATCATTATTAATCCATGTTGTAAAGGCCACAAAGCCTATTTTTATACCCTTCTTCTTTATTATAACTGGTTTAATGGCTAATTTATAAGTCTTATTAGCTCCAATATACTTAAAATGGAGATTATCTAAAATTTTAATTGTTGAAATAATTCCATCACTACCTTGATCAAACATATGGTTGTTAGCTATACTAAAAATAATAAATCCAAGATTTTTAAGCGTTTTTAGCATCGTTAATGGAATGTTAAATTTATATGGAATAGATTTATACATATTCTCTAAAGTGTCGGGTTCATAAGGCGTTTCTAGATTTGCAAATGCTATGTCACTATTTTTAATAAGTGGCTTTATTCTTTTAAATATATTAGTAAAGTCAGGTTTCTGTTTAAAATAGCCAAGTATTCCAAGCCTTGCACTTTGTTTTACCGCTCCATGAGGAATAATATCACCTGTTGCAACAATGTAAACAGTATTTAAATGAGGGCTCAAAGGAGGGCGTTTAAATTTTATATTGATACTTAAAAGTGTTTCCGTTAAATTTATAATATCTTTATAAGTTGAGATTTTTTTATTTTTTATTTTAATAGAAGGAGAGGAACTTGTTTTTAATTTTTTTAAATTATTAGGTTTGGCTTTAGGGTCAATACATGAAACTGTTGTAAATATAATTGCAAATATAAATATTAATTTAGCCATTCGTAAACTTTTACAAATTGATCTAGTGGGGCTTTTTTATGGGTGAGCATATTTATGTGATCATAATCATGTAAATTTCCGTTTTCAGTGGATAAAACCATGTGTTGTTTAAGACCTATTCCTGATTCTTTCATAAATAATTTAACATCTTTTGGATTTCCAAGTATTTTATCAGCTTTTCCTGATAAATACAAAGTTTTGGGTAGGGCAAGCTTTTTTAAGGCTTTTCCATAATTAAACTTATCATGTTTATCTATCCATCTACGATTGCTAACCCATGGAATTGTTTGTAGATATTCTTTTCTTGGTTCGTTTTCTGCACCAAATTTTAATTCTTTGGCTGGTAAATACCCATATAGTTTTGAGGTGATTCTAAATGTAAGACCCCACATTAAATATATTTGTGTGAATCTTTCTTTGTTTAAGGTTGAAATTCGCCTTTTAGAGCCCCAATAAACACAATGAGTTATATTTTCAATGTATTTAGGATTTCTTGCTAAAAAAGCATTCATTAAAACTCCACCCCATGAATGAGCTATCCAGATTTGTTTATTTTTATTATGTTTTTCTATTTCTTTTAAAATAGCAGGTATATCTTCAAATAATACTTCTTTTTGTGAATATTTACTCTTTCTGGAAATAGGAGGAGTCGATTTTCCGCGACCTCTTTTATCTAAAACGAATAGATCATATCCTCTTTTGGCTAAAAAAGGAGCTAATCCCTTTTCATTCATTGTATAAAAAATTCTGCCATCTTCCATTGAACCATGTAGCATAAAAATAGGTGTTTTATTTTTATTTTCGTCGCAATCAGTATATATGTGCATTAAATGCAATGTATTAATTTTATCTACTTTTACAAATATAGATTCATATTTTATCATATCTTAGAGCCCCACAAATATCAATTGTATTATAAATGCTTAAAATTTTATGTCAATAAAATAATTTTATTATTAGATATTTTATTATCTACTTAAGCAAATTACCAATAAAACACATAATTATTAAGTCTGTAATACTTCAAGCAATCTTTGTGAATATTAGAATAAATTTTCATTGACAATATTTGTCATATATTTATATGAAATTGACAAATATTGTTGTATATTTATATAGGGTTGACAATATTTGTCAGTTTAATACTGTTTTATCGTGTTTTTTAAGGAAAAAATATTGCTAGTTTTATTCAGTTGTGTCTTTTTTGTGACTTTTTTAAGGGGTTTATGAATAAGCGGTTTTGTATTATAATTTTTATTTTTGCGGTAATTATATCATTTTTTTCTTGTGCGGCTCCTCATGATTTAGATAAAAGATGTGAATCTGATAAAGATTGTGAAATTGGATATTATTGTTTTTCCGAAAATCACAAATGTGAAAAAAGAGGAGTTAGTACAGGAAATTTAAATGAAAATTGTAATAAGGATAATACTTGTAATTATTCGTATTTAGAATGTAATTCTGAAAAGATTTGCATAATAAAAGTTGATTCTGAAAAGCAGTGTCATCCTAATGATAGATCTTCATGCTATACTGGTGATTTCAAGACTTTAGGGAAGGGTATTTGTAAGCCTGGTTATTATCTATGTAGTAATGATTTTAAATGGGATACTACATGTATAAATGAGGTCGTCCCTGTAAATGAAATTTGTAACAATGGAATTGATGATGATTGTGATGGGCTTATTGATGAAAATTGTGATTCAGATACTTTTTGTATTCCATATTCAAAAAGAAGCTGTTATACTGCTAATGAAATAACCAAAAATATAGGTGTATGTGAATCAGGATATCAATTATGTAATGAAAATAATAAATGGAATGACAGTTGTAATAATCAAATAGTACCTATTAATGAAATTTGTGATAATGGATTTGACGATAACTGTAATGGAAAAATTGACGAAAATTGTCAGTGTACTGATGGAAAAAGACAATCTTGTTTTTCTGGGGCTCCTTCTGAAAAAGGAATTGGTGAATGTAAAGCAGGTATTCAGCTCTGTAGTAATGGTATTTGGGGAGAATGTCAGGGTGAAATTTTACCTGTTGCTGAAACATGTGATGGAAAAGACAATAATTGTAATGGGATTATTGATGATGGTGTGATTTTATTAAATAATGAATGTAAGGAGGATATTCCTGAGTTATGTAATGGAATTGATGATAATCAAAATGGGATTATTGATGAGAACTGTTCTAAAAAGTGTTTAGATTTTGAGGTTTGTGGTAATTTTAAAGATGATAATTGTGATAACCAAATTGACGAAAACTGCTATGATAAACCTTTATGTATTGCTAAGGATGAGGAAATTTGTGGTAATATTTTTGATGATAATTGTAATTTATTTATAAGTGAGAATTGTTCATGTGGTAATAAGGTTCAAAGTGATTGTTATTCTGGACCTGAAGAAACTCTTGGCGTAGGGGAGTGTAAGAAAGGTGAAATGGTTTGTATTGCAGGAGAAGCATGGGGTGAATGTGAGGGGGAAATTACTCCTGTACCTGAATTATGTAATGGTAAGGATGATGATTGTGATAGCTTAATTGATGAAAATTTTCATGTGGCAGAACCATGCTTTGTTGGTTTTGGTATTTGTCAAAAGGAAGGAGTTTGGGTTTGTGATAAAAATAGTGAAGGTGTGATTTGTATTGACCCTTTAACTACTCAAGAGATTAAAGAGGATACTTCGTTAGCAACAGAAGAATTATGTGACGGTGTTGACAATGATTGTGATGGCTATATCGATGAGGATTTTTTAGTAAATAAACTATGTGTTAATGGATATTCATTGTGTCAGAATATAGGAACTACAAAATGTTTAGAAGATGGAAGTGATGTTATTTGTGATTCAGAACCTAATTTAAGTAATGCTATAGATGAAATTTGTAATAATGGGATAGATGATGACTGTGATGGGCTTATTGACGAAGAAACAGGCGAAGAATATTGTGGAGATGGAAAGGATAATAATTGTAATGGATTAATTGATGAACAACCGTGTATATCAGGAGGACCTGTTGTTACTTGTCCTATGTTAAGTGAAGTATATAAAGATGGAGAAAATAAAATATATACTTTACAAGAATATACATTTACCGCACAAGCTTATGACCCAACAGGTGATAGTTTAATATATAAATGGGAGCTTATTTCTGC
>JAMOQH010000010.1 GCA_027064085.1 bacterium
GCTTTATTGGTTTAATTGTTTAAATTATGATTATATTATTTTAGAAGTTGGAATGGGGGGGCGTTTTGATGCAACAAATATTATAGATGCGTCTTATTCTGCAATTACAAGTATTGCTCTAGACCATACTTCCTATTTAGGTGATACAATAGAAAAAATTGCTTTTGAAAAAGCTGGAATAATAAAAAAAGGACAAATTTGTGTTTTAGGTAATTTACCGTCAAAGGCTTGTGAAGTGATAGAAAATATTGCAAATGAAAAAGGAGCAATGATATTTAACTCTACTTTTATATCCTTAGATAATTTTAATACAGAAAACATCAAACTAAGGGGAGAATATCAGAAATATAATGTAAAAACTGCTATTATGCTTTCAATGGTTATTTTAAAATCTAAATTTAGGGTTGAAATTACTTCTAAAGGAATACATAACGCTTATTGGCCTGCTAGATATGAAAAAATATCCGAAAATCCTTTAATAATTAGAGATGTCGCTCATAATCTAGAGGGAATGAAAGCTTTATACGAAAGTCTTGATAAAGATTATGGTGATTACAGAAAGATAGTTGTTTTTTCTGTAATGCAGGATAAAGATTATAATGGTATGTTGAAAGTTATAGATAGTTTTAGTGACTATAATATATTTACTTCTGTTAATATGGATAGGGCATTATCTCCATCTGTATTGATGGGGTTGAGTAATAAAAAGTCCGTTATTGAACTTAAACCTAAGAAGGCTTTAAATAGGGCTGTTGAGTTATGCAAAAATAAAAAGGATATGATTATCATAACTGGGTCAATATTTTTAATGGAAGAAATAGGTGAATACGATGTTTAAAGGAGAATAATGGAAAAGCACAGTGTTGAGATTTTTAATAAAATAAATGAATTAATAGGAGAAGGTAAAGAATTTGCTTTAGCTACAATAATAAAGGCATCAGCTGGTTCTCCAGGTAGAACGGGTTTTAAAATATTAGTTTTTAAAGATGGTTCAACTTTTGGAACTGTTGGTGGTGGTGAATTAGAATTTCAAACAGTACAAAATGCTGTTAAAGTGATAGAAAAACAAAAATCTAAAACTTTAGACTATAAATTAACTGAAGATTTAAAAATGGCTTGTGGTGGAAGGGTTGAATTGTTTATAGAGTATTTCGCTCCTATAAAAAAAGCTTGGCTTTTTGGTGGAGGACATATGGCGCAGGCTTTAACTCCTCTTTTAGATTCGGTAGGTTTTAATGTTATTGTTATTGATAACAGAAAAGAGTTTGCCCAAAAGGATAGGTTTAATGGTGTAAGTGAAGTTATAAATAAAGATTATCTAGAATTTGCTGAAGAGTTTACTCCATCAACCGATGATAGTGTAATAATTTTTACACATGGACATACTTATGACTATGATATTTTAAATATTTTATGTAAAAGGGGGATAGATATTAAGTATTTAGGTGTAATTGGTGCTAAAAATAAAATAAAAATGATAAAAGAAAAAATATCTGCTTTTAATTATAAAAATGATTTAATAAATGAAGTTTATGCTCCAGTTGGATTAAATATTGCAAGAAGAACAACAAGTGAAATTGCTATTGCTATTGCGGCTGAAATAGTTGCAATATATAATAATGTAACAGAGATTCAGTTTATGAGCAAAAAAAATGAAAAATAGAAAAATAAAAATTTACAAGGCTTTTTATTTGTGATAGAATTACATCAAGTTTTAGAGGTTTAGTTATGTATGAAGAAGGAAGAACCGTAATATCTAAGAATCCTTTTTTAAATCAAAATGAAAAGAATAAAGATGCATATTTAGTTGAAATAAGAGGAAATGATATAGGGTTTTCTTATGCTCTAGAGGATACAACTACAATTATTGGTAGGTCTTCTGATTCTAATTTAATGTTGTTTTCTGATTCTGTATCTAGAAACCATCTCTCTATTATTAAACTTTCAGATAATACATATTTGATAAAGGATAATAATTCAACTAATGGTGTATATGTTAATGGTATAAAAATACAAGAAGTAACCTTGAGAGATTCCGATATTATTAAAATTGGAGATTTTGGATTTAAGTTTTTAGATGAGCATAATGATGAGTCTCAATATCACAAAGAGTTGTATAATTTAAAGAATTTTGATTCTTTAACACAAATTTATAATAAAAGGTATTTTAATAGTCGTTTAGAGTATGAATTTGAACGAGTAATTAGATATAATAAAGAATTATCATATGTTATTTTGGATATAGATTTTTTTAAAAAAGTAAATGATACCTATGGTCATATTGCAGGTGATTATGTTTTAAAGGAGTTCGCTAAAATTATAAAATCTACAATCAGAAAAACTGATATTTTAGGAAGAGTTGGTGGTGAAGAATTCGCAATTATTATTCCAGAAACTCCTAAAATGGGGGCAGTTATTTTAGCCGAAAAAGTTAGAAGGCTTGTTGAGTTACATAAATTTGTATTTAAATCTGATGTTATTCCTGTAACTGTTAGTATGGGAGTTATTTCAATGAGTAATTTTGAAATAATTCCAACTCTAAATGACTTTATAGAAAAAGCTGATGATTTGTTATATCTTGCTAAAGGTGAAGGTCGTAATCAAGTGCGATATCTTTAAAGGAAACATGATAAAAATATTAAAAATAAAAAAAATTACTTCCGAAATTTTAGATAGTATCAATTCTAAAAAGTATTCAGAAGTGTACATAAATTGGCTTTTGAATAATGAACAAGATTACTTATATGATAATCAGTTAAAAACATCTATTATAAAAAATATAAATACTCCCATAGAGTTATTACTGAAATTTTATGAAACCGATAATTATAATACTGAAATATTAATTAATTCAATAAGTAAAAAAATAATAGATTTAAATGATATTCTTTACTTAAAAGAAATTTTTTTTAAATATGAAAATGATAAATTAATTGTTGAAGCTATTTCTAAAAATAAAATTCTTGATAGAGAATTAATAGATTTAATTATTAAGAATCATACGAATTTTATTGTAAATCTTATAAATAATGATAAATTAACTTTAGATGAAATTATAAAAATTAATGATAATTCTTCTTATGGTTTAAAAGAGGACGCTTACAATTATTTAAACTTATATGTTTCAAGTATTGATTCTTCAATAAAATTAGAAAAATTAATGAATTATACTTCTAAAGATTTAAATTATTTTATTGCCCAAAATAATTATATTAGTGATGAATTATTTAGTATACTTTCTCTTAGTAATGATTTTAGAACAAGAGCAATACTTGCAGGAAGGATAGATACGCCAATAGAAATTCTTTATTCTTTTATTGATGATGAAAGTGATACTGTTAGGCTTGCTTTAGCAAAAAATATAAATATTGATAAAAAAATTCTTTCATCTTTAGCTACAGATAGCAAGGTAACAATAATTAAAGAAATTATTAAGCATGCTAAAACGGATACAACAATTCTTGATTTAATAATAGGCTCTAGCAGTGTATTAGATAGTACGAAAAAATTAGCAAAAGAACAGTATAATAAATTAGATAATTTAACTGTAAGTTGTAATTTTGATTATTATAATATTATAGAACAGTTAAAATCAGGAGAAGTCTCTGAAATTATATTTGATAATGAAAATAAGATTGAAAATAATAGGAAAACGATATTAGTAACTCTAGGCGACTAGCAGTAATTGATTGATTTTATTGATAAATAAAAAATGAAAAAATAAAGTCAAAAATTTGATTTATTATTGTTGAATATGTATCATTGTGGTTATCTAGATAGAGGGGTGTTTCATGGGGCGAAATAAAAAGGAGAAGTTAGTAAAACCTAATAGTAAAGTAAAAGTTTCTGGAATTAAAAGGGGTGTTACAATTTCATGTAAGTCATTAACGAGAGAAGAAGTAGTTCTAAAATCTAAATTAGATGCTCAAAACTTTGTATTAACAAGGCCAAAAACAAGAGCTGAATGTAAAAATATGGAGGGACCTTGTCCCTATGTTGGTTGTAAGTATAATTTATATCTTGATATAAATAAGAATAATGGATCAATTAAATTTAATTTTCCCGATTTAGAGTTTGATGAATTAGAGGAAACTTGTGCTCTTAATATTATTGAGAAGGGAGAAACCACCCTTGAAGATATTGGTAAGCATATGAATCTAACAAGAGAAAGAGTTAGGCAAATTCAGGATAATGTTATTGAAAAGCTTAAAAAATCAGGTCTTTTTCCTGAAGAAGTGCTTGATTACTATAATATAAAAGAATAATGAAGCTAAAAATTTTATTATTCTTTCTCTTTACTAGTTTGAGTGCTAATGTAATAGACAAAAACTCATATTCTTACGAAGTTTTTAAAAGTTATAAAAAAGTTGGTATAGAAACATATAAAATTGAAAAGAAAACTTCTTTTATTCTAAATAGTAAATTAAATATTACTTATAACAAAGAAGATTATAATTTTTTTTATAAAATATCTTATCTTCATAGTAACTTTGATAAACTCATAAGTATTGATATGAAAATAAATAATAAAAAACATATAGCTTATTCATTTATTAAAGGTTTAAATAATAAAAGTGAATTCATTAAATTATCTAAAAACTCATATTTATTTGAACCATTACTAGTTTCTACTATCTATTCTTTTTTAAATTCTAAGAAAAAAAATATTAAGTTATTTAATCCTTCTGAAAATAAGATTGTTAAAGCAATATTTACTTATAAAGGATATGATAACAAAAAAATAAAGGGTAAAAATTATCAACTAAAAAGATATAATTTAATTTATGAAGATAATAGTTTTGAGATATTTGTAGATAAATCAAATATTATTGTTTTTGTTGATTGGAGCAGTTTAGGCTACACTTCAGAGATAAAAAATATTATTATTACCCCTTTTCAAGCAAGTTTAGTAAAGCAAAATTATAAATTGATAATAAAAAAAGTTAAAATCAATAAATATCCAGTTAAAATATATAAATATTATCCAAAAAATAAAAAAAATGGGAAAAAAATATTTATTATTGATGGAGTGATGTTTCCACGCCTAAGTAATGATAGTGGAGATACTTTATCAGAAAATATTTTTTTTAATAAGCTAATAAATAAGTTATCTAAAAGAGGTTATAGGTTTATAAGATATTCATTTGAAGATTTTAGTAATAAGAATTTTAAATCATTAGATTTAAATCAAAAATATAAAATAGTCAAAAATCTTTTAATAATGAATAAGCAGTATAATAACATTATTGCTATTGGTTGGGGTGATATTCTTAGTTTTAAATTGTTAAAAGATTTTAATAAAAAAATAAAAAAAATAATTCTTTTAAATCCGATGTATTTAAATTATTTAACTATGTTAAAAGCTCAAACAGAATTAGAGTTTTTTACTAAAAAAGAACAAATAAGTTTACAAAAATCCTTAAGAAAATTAATTAAAAAAGTATATTCAGATAATGAAGTTATTTTTAATAAAAAAGTAGTTAATACAAATTACTTTAAAGAGCTTTTTAAAGTAAAAATTGAGAATTATTTTAAATATATAAATAAAAACATAAAAATACATATACTAACAGCAAATTATGACAGTGATATTAATAGCAGTAATGGTTGGGTACTATATTCTAAAATTAAGAATAATAAAATTAAACACAAAGAATTTATTGGTTTAAATCATTATTTTTATAAAATTCCTTATAAGTCATTTGCATTTTCTTACAATAAGAGTTTTAAAATTGATAGAGATTTTATAAGAAGTTTAGAAAGATCACTAAGAAAATAAATTACCAATCTGGATTATCATTAGGTTCTTCTTTTTTGTTTAAGCCTAAAATAAAAATTTCTCTACTTTCTTTTCTTGAGCTATTTGGTTTCAGTATGCTTACATTATTATAGTGTTTCTTCATTTTAAGCATAAAATCTTGGAATTCTCCTCCTTGAAAAATTTTTACCAATAAGTAACCACCTTTTTTTACAAGCTGAAGAGATAAATAAAGTGATTTTTCACAGAGTCCAACGGATTTAAGATGATCAGTGTTCTTATGTCCTGTTGTATTTGGGGCCATGTCAGATATTACTCCAGAATATGTTTTAGCGAATTTTCTATATGTTGATAACTCTATTTCAAAAACATCTCCTTGTATAAATGGTGCATTTTTTGATATTTGTTTAGGTCTTTCTTTTAAGTCTATTCCAAGAATGAGTCCCTTTTCTCCAACTACTTTAGAAGCATATTCGCTCCATGAACCTGGTGCTGCTCCAAGTTCTAAAACTTTCTGATTTGTTTTTAAAAAATGTTTTTTAGAATTAATTTCTTTTAATTTATAAACAGATCTTGCGGAATAATTTTCTTCTTTTGCTTTTTTATAATAATAATCTTTTACTTTTTTCATATTTAAGCTTTAATAGATTGTTTAATATCTTTTCTAAGTTGAAAATACTCTTCTGATAAAACATATTTTAATAGATGCTTCATTCTTTCACTAGCAGATAACTTTATATTAATATTTTCATAGTTTAAAAATGTTTTTAATGTTTCATTTAAATTATTAGAAACAATCAGTGCGAACCTGTCTGATGCCATTTCAATTAATTTCATTGATTCACCTATATCTGGTTGAGCCTTTCTTGTATACAAATGCTCATTCATAAGCATTACAAGACGTAATATATCCATTCTTTTTAATTTTTTAAGAGCTTTTTGTCTTTCTAATTCTTTAAATAAAATATTACTTATTTTACTATTATACATGCTTCTTGAAGATGGAATTACAAATTTCATTACTCCATAAAAAATATCCTTAACCGTTTGTACATCATATAGGAAGTTACCAACAATACTAGAGTGAGCTAAAAAAACTAATTTACTAAGTAATACTTTAAATTGCATGTTCTCCATATTTTCACATAAATCTTTTTTTATAACAATGTGTATTAATTCATCTCTTTTATATATGGCAGTTGAAACACTTTTTTCATTATATATATCTTGATTTGTTAATGATATTTTTAAGTTTTTTAATCCAGATAGCTTTAGTATCTCTTTAATAATTTCTTTTTTTTCAGGCTCATTGATAAGAATAGAATAGTTACTCAGCGGTGCTATAGTTTTTATTATCTGTAGATTATTTTGAAGAGTATTATATAATACTTGCATTACCCCAGATGTATTGAAATAGAGTTTTTGAGGTAAAATTTTTTGTAGGTTATTTTCTGTTAGTATAGATTTGTTAAATACCCAGTTAATCTCTTTGCCAGATTTAAATAATAAATGACTATTTGTTTTATCATTCATGAAATTAAGTAAATTAGATATAATAAAAGCTTCATCTATCATTTCTTTATCACTATAATATGAGTATAAGGTTTTTAAATTATCTAAATCAATAGGATTTTTATTTAATTGTTTTTTAGCTATTTTAAATTCTTTTTCAGTAACTTTTTTTATATTTAATGAAGGTGGTGCAATAGGAATTGTTGGAGGAATAACTTTTTTTATAATTATTTCTGGTTCAATTTCTTCAAGTTTTATTTCTTCTAATTCTTCTATCTTGATATCTTCATCTATGTTTTCTAATTTTTTTGTTTTAGTGTTTTTGTCTATGTTTTCTATTTCTTCTATCTTAATATCTTCATCTATGTTTTCTATTTCTTTTGTTTTATTATCTTTATCTAGGTGATTTTTTTCTTCTCCATTTGTTTCTAGAGTAGCAAAATTTTGCTCCTTTGGTTCATCAGGAGATTTATTCATCTCTTTTTTGACTGTGTCATTAGGTAAGCTTATTTCATCAAGTATAATATCATTTAATGAAATCTTTTGTGTTGTAAAATTATTATTGCTTTTAGTATTTAAGTAGTTGTCTATAGTATCTTTTATTGATTTCTTATTAAATTCTCTGTTTTCATAACTTATTTGAGTCATAGTTTTTATGATCTCTTTAATTTGTTTTTCTGTTTTAGTTTCTTGCTTATCTGAGATGGTGAAGTCTGTATTTATTAAGGATTCCCAAATCTTTCCAATAGAAAAGATATCTGCCTTTTTGGTTATAAGTCTATCTCCTTTTAATAGTTCTGGAGCAATATACTTAGAAATATTTTCTTGAAAATAGAAGAACGGTTTAATGAAATTGGATAATATTTTTATTACCTTATAGTTAAAAACTTTAAATTGATTATTTCCAAGACTTACTATATTTGACGGGGATAAAAAAATATGTGGTTTAGAACTATTTTCATACCATTTTGATAAAAATAATATTAGGCTTAGGGTATATTCTTCTGAAAGATTAGTTGTTGTATTTAAAACATCTTGAACTGTTTCAAGAGTAAAATACTCTAATAAAAAAAATATATTACCATTTTTTAATCCATACTCAATAATTGCAATATTTTCATCAATATTGCTTTCATCTAGATTATCAAATTCTTTTTTTAATTTTTTTTCTATTTCAGAGGCATCAAGTGGAGATATTTTTGATACTTGCAAAATAAATTTTTTTTCATTATATGTTACAGAGTAATAAGAAAATGGATAATGATTTCCAAGAAATTCATTAACTTTATATTTATCTAGGTATTTCGCATCCTTTGCAAGTATTGGATATGCTATGTTATTTTCAATAAATGGATTTGATGTAACAACGACACTTTCTTCTAATTGTTCTTTATTTAGGCCTACCATATTAAAATTACAATGAGGACAAACTTCTACTTCAAAAGGTAGATCTATTTCTTTTTTACAATTAGGACAAATCATTATTTACCACCTTCTTCTTCAGTTTTTTTTAAATTAATTTTTTTAGTAATATTAAATTTTCCATCAGAGTTGCTGTCTATTTGTATTTCGTATAGAACCCCATCTTTATATAATGATTTATGATCAACTAATCCATCTAGGTTTCTATCGGATAATGTCATTGTAATTTTTTTGTTTTTATCATAGTTTATAATAGTATAAGGTTTTTTAGTAATGTTATTAATCAACTCTCTTTTATGAATTATACCATTTTTATAATAGTCAATAACATCATGCTTTAAATCAAAATCAAGGTCTGAGTATATCTTTTCAATTTCTTTTTTAGAATTATATATAATAATCATATCCATCTTACCATCACTATTAAAGTCATATTCTTTGGTATATAGGATCTTTTTATTATTTTTAATCTTATGAGTTAATTGAATTTGAGGATTTTTAGACGATTCAGGATATTTTTTGGTATCTTGAATAAAAAAGATTTTTGTTGTTTGAGTTTTTGTATCAATTTTTAATTCTTTTTTTATTTCTAATTCCTTTTTTTCTTTTTGTACTTCTTTTTGTGAAGAACATGATATTGATAAAACTATGATTAAGCTAAATATTGTAAATTTAAGCACCTTCTCTCCATAAATATAATAATAACATTATACTTATTTTATCATTATTTTCAAATTTTTATCACTATCTTAAATAAATAATAGATTTATTATATGTTTTTTGATATATAGTTATACAATTACACTATATTTGTAGGGGTATTGTGATTTTAAATAAAAGTTTGAAGATAAATGAAAGACTAACTGGTACCTATAGAGATATTAATACACCTCTTGATATAAAGACTATGGTTATTGATTTAACATCAAAAGCCAAAAGTATTAAAAACTTTTTAGATAGGAAATCTGCTTTAAATTTTTTAACAACAAGAATAGAAGGGAAGTTATATATAGAAACGGTTGCAAGAGATACTAAAATATATGGACATATCTTATATAATCTAAAAAATGGAACAATAGATTATTATATTAATTTTCAGAATAATAATAAAGAATTTTTTTACATAAAAGCTAAAAAAACAATGTCTTTAATAGGATTTGCTAATTCATTTATAGTTCTAGATGGAAGTATTTATAATAAATTAACACATGATAAAATTTCAGACATTCATCTTACGTCTAATAATAAAGGTTTTATTAAAATGTTTAAAAATATAAAAATTACATAATAGGTGGTAAATTGGATAAAATATTAATAAATAATAAATTCTATGAAACGAGGGTTGCTTATATCAAGGATAATTCATTATTTTACTATTTTAATGAAAATAAATCAGATATATCAATTGTTGGAAATATCTATAAAGGAAAAGTTACACGAGTATTATCTGGTCTTCAATCAGCATTTATTGATATAGGGCAAGATAAGGCAGCTTTTTTACATATGAGTGATTTATGGTATCAACATATTAGTAGAAGCGATTTAGATAAACCAATTCCCGCTGATACAGATATTTCTGATTTAATTTCTGTTAATGATGAACTATTAGTTCAAGTAAGTAAGGACCCTATTTCAACTAAAGGTCCAAGAGTTGTAACTCTTTTATCTATTCCAGGAAGATTTCTAGTTTTTTTCCCACTAGGTAACAAAATTGGTATATCTAAAAAAATAGATTCAGAAAACGAGAGGACAAGATTAAAAAGAATAATCAATAATTATAAACCTAAGGATACTGCTTTTATAGTAAGAACCGCCGCCGAAGGGGTAAGTAGTGATTTACTTGAAAATGATATGAGAATTTGTATGCAACAATGGATTAATATCGTTAAAAGGCAATCAAGCTTAAAGGCTCCTCAATTACTCTATGAAGATTTAATTCTTCCTTTAAAAATAACAAGAGATATGCTGAATAACAATGTTTCAGAAATGATAATTGATGACGAAGAACTCTATAAAAAAATTATTAATTTCGTTGAAGAATTTATGCCTTCCCAAAAGAGCAAAGTTAAATTATATGATAATAATGAATTAGAACTTTTTAAAAGATACAATTTAGAAGGAAAAATAAAAAAATTAGACAATAAATCTGCTTCACTAAAATCTGGGGGAAATATAATTATAGAGCAAGTTGAAGCGATGACTGTAGTTGATGTAAACACTGGAAGTTTTGTTGGTAAAAATTTACATCATGATGATACTATATTACGAACAAATAAAGAGGCAATGAGTGCTGTCGCCGAACAAATAAGACTTAGAAATATTGGTGGAATAATAATTGTTGATTTTATTGATATGAAATTAGATTCTGATAAGGAAATTCTTATAAAATATGCAGAAGAGATTACAAAAGATGATAGAGCTAATGTTACTATTCATGGTATTACAAGGCTTGGATTAATGCAAATCACAAGAAAAAGAATTTCTGATTCTCTAAGAAGAAGTTCTACTATTACATGTTCTGTTTGTAATGGCAGGGGAACAGTTAAAACTCATGAAACAATAACTCATGAGATATATCAAAAAATAATAGAAATGGATAAATCATATTTAAGAAATAAAATTATTGAAGTATCTGCTGAGGGTGAGTTATTAAAGTATATAAATAGTTACCAAAGTAGTAATCTAAATAAACTCAAAAAACAATTTTATTTAGATAATATTGTTTTAAAAAAGAATGGCAAGTTAATTCATGGGCAATTTAATATTGTTGTAAAGCAAAAAGAAATTTCTGAAATTAAAGAGCTTAGTAATGATAAAATAATAGCTCCAGTTAATGAAAAGCTTATTGTTCCTGCTAAAGAGAATGATCCTGTTATTGTTAATAATGAAGAGGCCGTAGAAGTACCTAAAATAAAAACGGCCAAAAAGGTGGTAAAACCAAAATCTGTAAAAACCGTAAAAAAAACTACTACTAAAAAGGTAACGACTAAAAAAACAACTACTAAAAAAGCAGTAGTTAAAAAGGCAAAAGTTACTAGAAAAGTCAAAGACAATGTTAACATTGAGGAGAAAATATGAAAATCATAATTTTAATAATGTTCTTATTGTTTACAACAAATATAATAGCTGGAGATTATACAAAAGGATTAAATAATCCTAAAACTCAGGAAAAAACACTTAATGAAATTTTAGCTTTTGGTGAAGATGCTAATGTTAATGTTAAAACTCTTCTAAATTTATTAAAAAAAGATGATGAAAAAATTTCCAAATTAACTTTTAAAGTTATTTTAATAGTAGGAAGTGATACTGAAATTGAAAAGGCTATAAAAATAGCTGTTAATTCAAAACACAAAACTATTGTAACTATTGCTATTGATAAACTTAAAAACTTAAAAGATAAGGAATTGCTTGCTAGTATTGTTGTTGATTTGTTAGACTCAAAAGATAAGCTTATAAAAGGGAAAGCTATTTTAATGGCCGGGAATTTAAAAATTAAAAAATCTGTAAATAAATTAAGTAATATTCTTTTAGACACTTATGTTACTCAGCATATTAGCTTAAATAAACAGGCTGCAAAAGTATTGGGACAAATTGGTGATACAAAAGCAATTTCTGCATTGATAAAGGGGTTGTTTATTAAGAAAGATTTTAAGAGTACAAATAATAAAGGTACTACTTTTGTATTTGCAAGAAATTCATTGGTTAAATTTGGAAAAGATGCTTTAAAAGAAGTAATAAAAGCTTTAAACAATGAAAATAGTGATTTTAATAGTTTTGTTAGAGATAATAAATTAATACCTTCTAATGTAAGATATAATTTAATAATTATGATTGGAGAGCTTGGCAATAGATCAAATTATAATATTCTTAAAAAATATATTAATGATGAAGATTTAGGCGTTAGAGTTTTAACAGAAAAAATAATTGGAACATTTGGAATTAAGAAATCTATTTCTGTTTTAATTAAAAAATATAAAAAATTAAAAAAAGAATTAAGAATTACAAAAGATAATGAAGTTATTAAAAATATTTCTAGGGAAATTAACCAAATTAACTATTCTTTAGCTATGATAGGCGGAAAAAAGGTTGAAAAGCATTTTGTTAAAGAAATTTTATCCAAACCATTAAAAACAGAAAATAAGATACATTATGAATTAATATTTAGTGCATTAGAATCTTTTTTAAATTTTGCATCTTATAGATACTATAAAGTATACAAAAAAGCTTATAGGAAAGTAAAAGGTAAAAATAACAAACAAAAGATTAAAGAATATCTTGATATTATGCTTGTTGCTAAAAAATGTAAAAATAAAGTAAAATGCTATGCTAAATATCTTGATGATAAAAAAAATATCAAAGATGTTAAGTTGTATAATTCTAAGAAAATAAAAGCTATTTATATGCTTAGTAGTTTTAAAAAAGCTAAAAAAAGAAAGTTAGCATTAAGTGTAATTCTTAATAAAGGATTGTTAGATAAAGATCCTGAGATAAGAGAAGCTGCTGCTATTGCTGTTTATAAATTAGCTAGAAAATCAGATATCCCTAAAATAGAAAAGTTTATTAAAAAAGCTAATGACTTAGAATATCTTAAAAGAGAAAAAAATAGATTTTATAAAATATTAATTAATGTAAAAAATAAATAGGGTAAAATTGAAAGAATCCGTTGAGCTTTTAAAAGCTAATAAAGTAATAATATTTCCTGCTGAGACTTTATATGGGTTTTCTTGTTCTTTTTATTCTGATAAAGCAATTAATAGAGTTTTTAAAATAAAAAAACGAGAAAATACTAAACAGTTTATTGTTCTTGTTAAATCTTTTGAAATGGCTAAAGAAATCGTTAAAATTGAAAACTATAAATTAAGTTTTTTAAAAAAATATAATTATTGGCCTAATCATTTAACGATTATTTTTAATTCTAAAATAGATAAATATAAAACTTTAGCTATAAGATATTCAAACTCTAAATATATTACTAAATTATTTGAAGAGATTGATTTTCCTATTATTTCAACTTCTGTAAATTATTCAAATGAACCTATAATAACTAATATAAAAGATATAATAATGGAGTTTAATACACAAGTTAATTATATTAATACTTCTTCTCCTGATGGTAATGGTAGCGCTTCAACGATTATAGATTTTAGTACTAGGGAGCTTAAATTGATAAGAGAGGGAGAAGTTCCATATAGTAAAATAAAAGAAGATTACAATGAATTCAGAAATAACAATAAATAAACTTTTTAAAGAGCAAATAATTATAAAACAGTATCAAAAAGGATATCGATTTTCTATTGATTCTCCAATTTTAGCTGATTTTGTATATGAAGATAATAATAAAAATACTTACCTTGAAATAGGTACTGGAAGTGGGATTATTCCTATAATGATGTCTTTTTTTGATAAAAAAAATGACTGTATTAAAAAGATTTATGCTGTAGAGTTACAAGAAAGTCTTTGTAAACTTGCAAAAGAAAACTTTAAGCTAAATGAAATTAAAAATATAGAATTGCTTAATGAAAATATTAAAAACATAAAGAAACTTATTGAGCCAAATATTATTGATGTGGTTTTTAGCAATCCTCCATTTTTTGAAATTTCCAAGGGGAGAGTAAATCCTAATAATGAAAAATTCATAGCTAGGCATGAGGTTCATTTGAATCTTTTTGAGTTAATAAAAATATCTAATTATCTACTCAAAGCTAATGGAAAACTAAAAGTAATTTATCCTATTGAAAGATTGAGCCAGATTTTAATTGCTTTAGAAAAATATTCCTATGGTATTTCAAAGATAGTAATAATTTATCCTAAAAAAGGAGAAAATGCTAAATTAATAATGATTGAAGCAATAAAAGGTAAAAAATCTATTGAAACCAAAGTTTTACCACCTCTTTATATTAATAAAAATAATGAAGAATATAGCGATTTTGTTAATGGGATATTGAAATTATAGAATAGTGGTATGCAATTAATGTTTACTGTAAAGAATTGTTGCGTTATCGTATTTATGTGAAAAATCAAGTTGTTATATTGTGATTATTCTTATGTTGTAAAGAAATGTTGCACCCTTGAAAACTCTAAAAGCTTTTAAAATGCTTAGAAAAAGTTGGAAAATATAATGCTGTAATTTATGTGTTGATTGGTTTTCTTAGGAGGAAACATGGAAGATTATAGCAAATTATCAAGTTTAGCAATTAGTGATAGTGGATTTATCTTTAATCCATTAAATGGAGATAGTTTTACTCTAAATCCAACAGCTAAACTTATATTAAAGAATTTAAAAGAAAATAAAAGTAAATCAGAAATTTTAGATATTATTACTGAAAAATTTGATGTTGATAAAAATGATGCGGAAGTTGATTTCGATAATTTTATTTCACAGTTATCAATGTATAAATTGGTTTAGGGGATAAAAATGAATTTAAATATTGCCATTACCGGAATAAATGCTACTGATAATCCTGGGCCAGGTTCTTCTGTTGTTAGAGGAATAAGATTTAATAAAGAATTTAATGGAAGGATAGTTGGCCTTGCTTATGATACTATGGATCCCGGTATTTACCAAAAAGGGCTTGTTGATATCACTTATATGATACCATATCCTTCACAAGATCCTGAAGCTATATTTGAAAGAATTAAACAAATTAATGATATTGAAAAAATTGATGTTTTAATTCCTACATTAGATGCAGAGCTTTTAACCTATATTAGTTTAGAAGAAAAATTAAAAAAAATAGGCATAAAAATGTTTTTACCAACAAAAGAAAGTTTTAATATGAGAAGTAAAAATATTTTAGCTGAATTTTGTGAAAAAAATGGAATTTCTGCGCCTAAAACTATTTCTGTTAGTTCTGTTGATGAAATTTATAAAATGGAATTAAATTATCCTGTTTATGTTAAAGGAATCTTTTATGATGCTTACATTGCCTATTCATATTCTGAAGCTGCCGCAGCATTTTATAAGATTTCTGCTAAATGGGGTGTTCCTATTGTAATTCAGGAGTTTATTAATGGGGAAGAGTTTGATGTAGTTGCTCTTGGAGATGGAAAAGGTGCAACTATAGGTGCTGTACCTATGAAAAAAATGTCTTTAACTGAAAAGAAGAAAGCTTGGGCTGGTGTTTCTATAGATAATAAAAATTTGATAGATATTACTAAAAAATTAGTTAAAGCTCTAAAATGGAGAGGGCCAATGGAAGCTGAGATTATGGTTGATCATAAAAGTTCAAAAATGTATTTGATTGAAATAAACCCTAGGTTTCCAGCATGGAGTATTTTAGCACCTTGGAGTGGGCAAAATTTACAGTATTCACTTGTTGAGTTAGCCTTAGGTAAAAATGTTGAGCCATTTGAAAATTATAAACATGGAAAATTATTTATAAGATATTCTATGGAGGTAATGGCAGATATAAAAGATTTGGAACAATTAGTAATGAATGGATTTTTGTAGGAGATAAGAATGAAAGAAAGATATGAATCCCCAATAATAACAAAAAATATAAGTGGTTTTTCTAATAAATTTGGAATGTCTTCTAAATTGGATATTCTTGACAATATTGATGGTGTTAGAGTTGAAAAATTATTATCAGAGTATGGAAGTCCTTTATTTGTATTTTCAGAAAAAACAATAAGAAAAAGATTTCAAAGATATTTAAATGCGTTTAAAAGATATTACCCTAAAACTCATTTTGCTTGGTCTTATAAAACAAATTATTTACAAGCTATTGCTTCTATTTATCATAGTGAAGGAAGTATTGCTGAAGTTGTTTCTGATTTTGAATATGAAAAAGCTAAGAAATTAGGGGTTGACCCTAAAGATATTATTTATAATGGTCCTTTTAAAAAAGAAGATAGTTTAAGAAAAGCATTAAGAGATGGTTCTAAAGTTCATGTTGACCATTTTGATGAATTATCAACTATTGAAAAATTAGCAGATGAATTAAATATTAAACCTAAAATTGCAATTAGAATTAATATGGATACGGGAATTGCTCCTCAATGGAGTAGATTTGGTTTTAATTATGATAATGGAGAAGCTGAAAGAGTTATTAAAAGAATACATAGAAATGGAAAACTAATTTTAAATGGTTTGCATACACATATAGGTACTTTTGTTCTTTCTCCTGATGCATATAAAAATGCACTAGCAAAATTAATTAATTTATATAATTTAGCTCAAGAGAAATATGATTTTAAAATTGAATATTTAGATTTAGGAGGGGGTTTTCCTTCTAAAAATAGATTAAAAGCTCAATATTTACCATCAGCAATTGCTATTCCTTCTATAGAGCAGTATGCAGAAAAAATTACAGATTATTTACTTGATAATTTTAGTGTGGAAGATGGGCCTGATTTGTATTTTGAAACAGGACGAGCATTAATTGACGAAGCAGGATATTTATTATCAACAGTTCATGCTACAAAAAGAATGCCCGATACAAGAAGAGCTGTAATTATTGATGCAGGTGTGAATTTATTGTTTACTTCATTTTTTTATGATATAAAGATACTTGCAACAAAATCTTATCATGGGACTATGGAAAATAGTATTATTTATGGTCCTCTTTGTATGAATATTGATGTTATTAGAGAAAGTATACAATTGCCTTACTTAACTCCAGGTGACAACTTAGTGTTACATCCCGTTGGAGCCTATGGAGTAACTCAATGGATGCAATTTATTCAAATGAGGCCTGCTGTTGTATTAATAACAGAAAATAAAAAGGTATTAAAAATAAGGCGAGCTGAAAATATTGATGATGTTGAAAATCCTGAAATTTTACCTGAGCAATATGCTCTAGTAGAGGAGATTTAAATTTGAATACTACTATATTGAAAGATTTTACAAAAGCTAGTTTATTAAGTTATTCACAGATTTTCTTTTCATATAGTCAGATACTGGGTTTGTTATTGTTATTATTAACATTTTTTTCTCCATATATAGGTTTATTTGGTTTACTAGGCGTTATATTGTCAAATTTGTTGTCTTACCTATTTAATTACAATAAAGAGCACATACAAAAAGGATACTTAGGCTTTAATTCATTGTTAATGGGAATGGAAGTTGCATATTTTTTTAAGCCTAGTCTTGCAACTTTTATTTTATTATTTACACTTATTGTTTCTACACTATTTTTAACTATAGTATTAAATCATTTATTTTATTTGTATCTAGGGGTGCCTTCATTAACTCTACCTTTTGTATCTATTAGTATTATTCTTTATTTTGCTACTTATAACTACACAGGTTTAACTTTAAGAGATAGTCATGATTTAGCTTTTCATAGTTTTAATCTTTTAAGTAATTATCCCTCCATTGAGATGTTTTTTAAGTCTTTGAGTATAATATTTTTTCAAAATAATGTCTTAGTAGGTATTTTAATATCAGTTATTATGTTTTTTTATTCACCAATAATGCTGTTTTTATCTTTAATATCATTTTTTTCCGGGCTAGGTTTTTACAGTATTATGGGGGGATCACTTGTTGGTGTAGAAAATGCTTTTGTTGGGTTTAATTTTATATTTTCTGGTATTGCGGTAGGTGGTATATTTTTTGTTTCTTCTATTTCATCTTATACTTTGATGATATTTACAGTATTAATAACGGCATTGGTGTCTTCTTCTATAAAAACATTTGTTATTTTTTATGGAATGCCTGTATTCGCATTACCATTTAATTTAGTTATTTTTATGATATTAATTGCTTTTAAGCAGAGGGGAAGGGATAATTTTCCTAAAATTGTTGATTTCGTGCCTGGAAAACCAGAAGATAACTTGAATTTTTATAATAAAAATATAAAAAGATTTGGTTCAAACTATATTAATAAAAATTTAGTTTTACCAATAAAAGGAATTTGGAAAATTTCTCAAGGTGCAGATGGTAAAGAAACTCATAAAGATAGATGGAGATGGGCTATTGATTTTCAAAAATTAAATTATGACAAGAAGGTTTATAATAATAGTGGTGATAGTTTAGATGATTATCCAACTTATAAAGATAATGTTTATTCACCAATAGATGGTGTAGTTGTTTTAATTGAAAATAAAATTGAAGATAATAAAATAGGTGATGTAAATATTAAGCATAATTGGGGAAATTTTATTATCATTGATGCAGGTTTTGGTATTTATGTTAAATTAGCTCATTTATTAAAGGGGAGTATTAAAGTTAATATTAACCAAAAAGTTAAAATTGGTGAAGAATTAGGGAAGGTAGGTAACTCAGGAAGGTCTTCTTATCCTCATTTACATTTTCAGGTTCAAGCTATGCCTATTGTAGGGGCAGATACGATAAATTTTGCATTTTCTAATTATATTTTACATAATAAAGATAATTCAGAGATAAAGATAAAGGAATTACCCAAAACTAATGATATTATTGAAAACTTAGAACAAGATAATAGATTGAGTGATGTTTTTAATTTATATATTAATAGAGAATTTACTTATAAATATAATAATGAAGAAGAAGTTGTTAAAGTTGATATTGATTTTTATGGAAGAATGTTTTTACTTTCTAATAATGGTGCTAAGTTATATTTTTCAAAAACAGACAAAATTTTCTATTTTTTAGATTTTGAGGGGCCTAGAAATTCTGTATTATATGAGATTTATTTAATGATTCCTATGGTCGTTTTACAGTATAAAGAGAATTTAAATTGGTCTGAATTATTATATTTTTCTCCAAGTGGAATATTAAAAAACTATATTAGTTTTTTATATTCATTTATACATTCGCCATATAAAAAGTTTAAGCTAAAATATGGTAAGAAAGTTAAATTTAATGGCAAATTATCTTACTTAATATATTCCAATGATAATAAGTTAATTTTCAGTGAAGAAAACTTCTTGCTAGGAGTAAAAAGAGGAGATGATATGATTTTAGAGCAAATTAATAAGGAGGAATTGTGATATTAATATATTTTCTATTGCTATTTCAAAATTATAGTGAGCAAGATTATGTAGCTGAAATATCTAAAACAAAGGATATTTCTAAAGTAGAAACTATTTATCAAGAAGCTAATAAATTATATCCAGAAAGTTATAATATTAATTTAAATACTGCTTATAAATACTTGTTATTAAAAAAATATAAAAAATCTTATGTTTTGTATAAAAAATCTTATGTTATTTATCCTGCATTTGATGCACTACTTGGTTTGACCTATACACAAGTGGAGTTGAATAAATTCAAAGAATTATTGAAAGTGACAAGTACATATAAATATAAAAATAAAGAGCTTGAGAAATGGATATACCTAAGGCGTTCTTATGCATATTTAAGGCTTGAAAACTATGATAATGCTATAATAGAAGCAAACAGGGGATTAAAAAAATATCCTGATTTTAAAGAACTAATCAAAAATAAAAAATATGCCTTAAAAATGAAACCTAGACTTTTAGTTGATATTATCCCTATATGGGGAATGGTAAATTATAAAAATACCGATAATAAGATTTCTTATAGTTATTGGGGGGGAGTTGTATATTCTAGATATGGAGCTTATAATTTGGATTTAGGATATACGCAAGCTACAATAGAAAATCAAGACGAAACATTAATAGAAAATAATTTAGACTTTGGAATAGGATATAATAAAAATTATAATACTTATTTCCACCTTAAAAAGATATTTTTAGATTCTAGTGATGCAATAATCCCCTATTTACATTTAGGTTATAATTTTAAAAAATTGAGTCTTATTACGGCTTTTTCTGTATCGTATTATGAATACTTAAGTAATTTGGTTTATCAAGGGGGATTGTATTCATATTTTTATTTATTTAATAAAAAAGTTATTCCTTCATTAGGGCTTGGCTATAAATATTTAAAAAGAGATAAGAATACCTCGCTTCCATACTTTGAGATAGGATTAAATTTATACTTTATAGAAAATTTAGGAATAAAAACATTATTTAGATATGGAGAGCATAGTTATTTCGTTTCTTATGGAGGAATAGTGTATAGTTCACTTGATGATGTTAATTGGATGTTTGAGGGAGGAATCGATATTAAGTTATCAGACTTTACGGTAAGTCCTATTTATAGATACTATTCTATGAATATACCTTTTTCTAGTGGGCAAATGGGGAAGAAAAATACAAGTTCAAAATCATTTTTTACAGTAGTTTTAGGTTATAAGTTTTAAGGAGTATTTATGAAGAAATTATTATTAATATTATTGTTATTAACAGCAAGTTTATTTTCTGCTGATTTAACAGATTATCAAGAAAATTATTTTAAGAGTTTTACTCTTGAGGAAAATAAAAAATATGATGAAGCAATAGAACTATTGGAAGCCATTTATCCTAAATATAAATATGATTATGAGCTTAATTTAAGGTTGGGTTGGTTAAATTATACAAATAAAAAATATCAAAAAAGTATAGAATATTTAAAAAATGCAAATAATATTCAAAAAAACTCTATCGAATCATTAAATATGATATTATTGCCATATACCGCATTGAAAGATATTAAAAATGTAAAAAAATATGCTTCACTTGTAATAAAAAAATCTCCTGCAAATTATTATGCATTAATTAGATTGGCTTATGCTTATTATTCTGTTGAAAAATATAAAGAAGCATTGCATCAATATAAAGTGTTAATTTCCTTTTTTCCCAGCGATACAAGTATTAAACTAGGATTAGGATCAACATATTTAAAATTAAAAGACTTTGTTAATGCTCAAAAATACTATTTGGAAATTTTAAAAGTTTCACCATATCATGAAACTGCTTATAAGGGATATTTAGCTACAGTAAAAAAATAGCCTGAGTATAAATATTATTGATGAAGTTTGTGATTCCTCGTTTGTTCTTTACAAGCCATTTATTTTATCTTTTACTATGTTAATCTCTTTGTAATCTCATAAAAACTACATATTACGAATTGTAATTAAATAAAATTTTCTCTACTTGCACATTTAAATAAAAGAAGTTATACTAAAATAGGAGGTCAAATGGTGAAAAATAAGGATAAAAATAAAATAGAAAACCGTTATGATAAAATCTTAAAAGAGCTTTTAGATAATAAAATATTAATGAAACAATTAATTACAGGATTCATTAATGAAGATTGGGTTAAAAATATAGATTTTAGAACTTTAAAAAAAGAAAAAACAGATTTTTTATCAGAAGACTTAAAAGAATTTAGAAAAGATTTACTTTGGAGTGTTAAACTTAAAGGCAATAAAATTTATTTTTATATTCATATAGAATTTCAATCACTACCCGATAGGAAAATGCCTTTTAGATTTTTAATTTATGATAGCTTATTGCATATTGACATACTAAAAAATAGAAATAAGAATGATAAAGATAAAAAATTACCATTTATTTTACCTATATTATTTTATATAGGAGAGACTAAGTGGAATTTTGAATTTGATTTAACTAAATTAATAGAACAGCCATTTGATAATGCAATAAATTATATAGCTAAATTTGATATTTATAAAATAATGTTAAATGAAAAGAGTTTAAAAGACTTAAAAGCAATAGATAATTTATTGAGTAATATTTTAGCAACGGATAATAAAGAAATAAATCAGGAAGACTTAGATGAAATAATATTAAAAATAAAGCAAATATTATCAGGTTATGACAAAGAAAAAGAATTAATAATGCTTGATAAAATTAATAAATTTGTTAAATTAATATCAAGTGATA
>JAMOQH010000011.1 GCA_027064085.1 bacterium
TCATTTCCTTCTTCATCAAAGTCATTTATAGCGTCATTATCATCATCTGTATCACAAGCGTCACCCATTCCATCACCATCTGTATCAAGCTGGTCAAAATTGGCAACAAACTGGCAGTTATCTAGTACGCTTCCATCATCATTGGAATCATTTACTCCATCATTATCATCATCAATATCAACACAATCTGCTTGCTCATCATTATCATTATTTGGAAAATTATCATCAATTATTCCATTACAATCATTATCAAGACCATCACAAGTAACCTCGTTAGTTTCATATCCTTCAATTAACAAATAACTTGGTTCTTCCCAACCCTGATTTCCTTTACACTCCTTTAACTGTCCAATACAAACTCCTTCTGTTTTATCAGCATTTGGAGCTGTAAGATTATCATCAGCTACACTATTACAATCATTATCAAGACCATCACAAATTTCTTCTACTGGAGTAACTTCTCCAACTGTTTCTCCCCAATGACCATTAACACATGTTTGAATCCCTGCTTTACATTCTCCCGTATCAGAACCTTGACTTCGGGTATTGCCTGTTGTACATTCACAACCTTCATCAATCGTTCCATTACAGTTATTATCCTTTAAGTCACATGAAAGTTCTGATTCCTCATAACCATCAATTAAACTATAATCAGGCTCTATCCAACCATTGGCACCATCACATACTTTTTTACTATTTGCACATACTCCTACTGTTTTCTCAGCAACAGGAGCAACTAAATTTTCATCAATCTCTCCATCACAATCATTATCTATACCATCACATGTTAACTCATTGCCTTCATACTTATTGATAGATGCATAATTAGGCTCTTGCCAACCATTTACGCCCATACAAAGTTTTTTAGCCTCGGCACATACTCCCGCTGTTTTATCAGCAGCTGGTGCAATTAAACCATTATCAACACTACCATCACAATCATTATCTTTATTATCACAGCTTACTTCTGTTTCTTCATAACCATTAATTAAAGTATAGTCTGGCTCTATCCAACCATTAGTTCCATCGCATACTTTTTTGTTATTGGCACAAACGCCTGCTGTTTTATCTGCATCAGGAGTGACTTCAAAATTATCATCTATTTCACCATTACAATCATTATCAAGACCATCACAAAGCTCTGAAGAAGGAAGTACTTCCCCTTCACACACTCCCCATTTACCACTTGTTTGACAAGTTTGTGTACCCTTTTTACATTCACCTACACCAGCAGTATTGTTATCACCAGTATAACATTCTTTAGTTTCTCCTACTTTACACTCTGCATTTACAGGTGTTTGTGTTTCAGAACAGGAGAAAAATATTAAAAATAAAATTAAAAACAGTAAATATTTATACATAAAAGCTCCTAAAAAATAAATAAACATTGGATAATTGCAATTTTTTTTCCTTTTTAAGTTAAAAATACAATATACTAACTACTACTATAAAAAAAAACTGTAACTCTCTACATAAGATTGACAATTATTGTCATTATTGATTTATAGCATAATTCTTTAATATTTCTAAAAGTAAAATAACTACTACTTTATGATAATTTCCATTATTTTGTCTCTAACCTGTATATATGAAATTAAAAATTCAAATAGTAATCTCCAGAATAATTCCATAAAAATAAATGTTATTAATGACATAGAAAACAGTTGTTTTTTTGATGGAGTTTTTTTAATACTATTATTAAGTTTTTTCCAAAAAAAATTCTTAGAATTTTTTTTGTAATTAAAATATAAAAAAAAAGGAAAAATAATAGCTCCTAAATAGTAAAAGGCTATTAATGTTTCAATGCTTATTAATCTTTTAAAAAGTAAAAATTCCATTATATATTTATTTCAGCCTTTAAAACAGGAGTATCCACGCTTGCAATATCACTAGGCATTGTATTTCCATCTTTTGCAGCCTTTATTAAAAAATACAACCTGTTAAGATAGTTGACATCTGAAGTATCTGCATCTAAGTCTAAAAATAACATATTAAGATTTCTATAAGTTTCTTTTAACTTTTTTTCAACACCTTTTGCGATAACATGATTTGCAATACAACCAAATGGCTGAAGTGAAACTATGTTATTAATTCCATCTTTCATAAAGCCACTAACTTCTGCAGGAATAAGCCAACCTTCCCCATATTGATTAACTAAACTTACAATTTTACCACCCATTTCTGCTAATTCTTTAATTGTGTGGTCCTTGTAATAATATCTAAATCTTTTCATAGAATAATCAAGTCTGTTAATCATCTTATTAACTTTATGCTCAAATAGAAATGAAATAAAATATGAACTATCAATTTTACTTACATTATTTTTCTTATCAAATCTGATATTTAATAATTCTTGGGTAAAAAAATCTAATAATGGAGGAACTCTAACTTCAATATCTTGTTGCATTAACCAACGAACTAAATTTCTATTTCCATAATCATTATATTTAATAAAAATTTCTCCAACTATACCAATAATAGGATATTTTTTATCATCAACTTCAACATTATTAAAATCAGTTATAGCATCTTCTAAAAGCTCAATTAAAGTATCTATATTATCAGTAAAAGCAACTGGAGTCAATCTTTCAATATGTTTTTCAACAAGCCTATCACACTCCCCTTTATTGATTTCACGAACAGCAGTTGTATAATACATTTTGGCAATAGCATCACCGTACATAATACCAATTAATGCCTTTTTAAGAAATTTATTAGTATCAAAATCTTCAAAACCTGGTTGATTGTTATAAGAAGTACCATTAGTAGCAATACCTACAACAGGTATATGACTATATCCAGAGGCTATCATTCCTTTTTTGATTAAAGATAAATAACTACTTGCTCTGCATTGCCCACCCGTTTGAGTAATGCCAACAGCAACTTTATTAAGATCATATTTACCAGAATCTAATGCTTTAAGGATATCACCAATAACCAAAATAGCAGGATAACAAATTTCATTATTTGCAAAACGCATTCCATAATCACTTGATTCTTTATTTGGTGTTGGCAAAATTTCTGCCTTATAGCCCAATGCTTCAAATACTTTTGCAGTATTAGTTGTATAAAATCTTGAAATTTCAGGAATTAGAATAAGCTTATCTTTATCATACTCTTCAAATAATCTAGTAGTAACTCTTGGAGAATGAATAAGACCTTTTTTAATTTTTAATCTTAAAGATTCTGCTAAAGTTCTGAGTCTTAATTTTACTGCTCCAGTTGAAGAAATTTCATCAATTTTTATTAAAGTAAGATTTTTATCTGCTGTTTTTAAAATTTCTCTAATTTCATCTGTAACAATTGCATCAGGACCACAGCCAAATGAGTTCAATTGAACAACTTCAACATCTTCATATTTAGTAGCCCATTCTGCGGCATGATATATTCGATTTGGATATGACCATTGAGTTAAAACATCAACTTGTGATAAAGAATCATCCTCTATTTGAATTGAATCTTCTGTAATTACATATAGACCTAAATCAACTAAAATTTGTGAAATTTTATGATTTAATAAAGGGTCTATATGATAAGGCCTACCAACAAGCATAATGATAGGCTCACCGGCCTTCCTTGCTTTTTCAACAATTTCTTTTGATTTTAATTTAACTTTAAATTTATAAGAATTATGTTCATTTATTGCCAACTCAAAAACCCTATCAAATTCTCTTTTTTTAACTCCAAATTGTTTAAAATATTCATAACTTCCCTTTTTTAGTAATTTTTTCTCTTTAAAGGAAATTGTTGGTTTATCAATGGGAATACCATATTTTCTTTCAGGATTTATAGAAGATGTAATGACTTCAGGATATCCTGTTACAATAGGACAATTAAAAGTATTTATTGCTTTTTTAAATTCAGGTTTTTCATACATTACCATTGGATAAAAAATTCTATCAACTTTTTTATCTACTAAATTGAGGATATGCCCATGTGTAACTTTGGCTGGAAAACAAATATTATCAGCCATAATTGTCCCAAGCCCTTTCTCGTATAGCTTCATACTTGATTTACTTGATAAAACAACATTAAAGCCCAAATTTGTAATCAAAGTATGCCAAAAAGGATAATTTTCATACATATTTAATGCTCTTGGTATTCCAAATGTTATATTTTTTTTATTCTTTTTATCATTGTTACTTCTTTTAAATAATAAATCATACTTATAATCAGCTAAACTAATGCCTTGTTCAATATAGTTTCCTTTATTAGAAAAATATTTTTCGCATTTATTACCCGTAAAAAAAGTGTGTTCCTTATCAAATTTTAACTTAGTAATAGTACAAACATTCTCACAACCATGACATGTTAAAAATTTCTTTTCATAACTTTGTGAAAATTTGAGTTTATCAAATCCAATAAAAGAAGAATAATCTTGCTCTTCTTTTTTAAGATTGTAAAATTCTCTTGCCATTAATGCAGATCCATAAGCGCCCATAAGCCCTGGAATATCTGGAGAGAGCACAGGTTTACCCAATAATTCTTCAAATGCTCTATGAACAGCAGGATTTTGAAATGTACCACCTTGAACAACAATATGCTCTCCTAAAATAGACACAT
>JAMOQH010000012.1 GCA_027064085.1 bacterium
TAGTCATATTGACAATGATAATGGAGTTATTCGCTGTGTTTATACTGGAGAATATGCAAATCATCCATACACAGAAAATCCTTCTGAGCAAACAAAGCCAGATAATGATTTCTTTAATTGGGAACACACATGGCCACATTCCTTACTTGGAACAGATGCGTCTTCGGATTTACATCATTTATTTCCAACAAGGTCTTATGTTAATTCAAGGAGAAGTAATTATCCATTTGGTAATGTAACAGGTGGAGATAGATTTTGTGATGATGGAAATAATGGACCAGGAATATGTAGTGATGACCAATATGACTATGTAAGTAAATTAAAAAATCAAATTTTTGAGCCTGCAAATCAACATAAGGGTAATGTGGCTAGGGTCATGCTTTACATGTGGATAAAATATGATAATCCAGGTGCTTTTATGGATAGAGCAGATCAATATAATACGTTTAAGGAATGGAATACACTTGACCCCGTTGATGATAGGGAGCATTTAAGAAATGATTTAGTTGAATACTATCAAGGTAATAGAAATCCTTTTATTGATTGCCCTCAATTTGTTGATGCGTTATATGAGTAAGGTAAAAATGTTATATAAAGATGTTATAAAAGGAAATATAAGAGCTGTTGCAAAATTAATTAGAAAAGTTGATGATAGAGATGGTGATTTTTTAGAAGAACTAAAAGCAATTTATCCTCATACCGGAAAAGCCTTTTTAATAGGGATTACAGGTAATCCTGGAGCAGGAAAATCAACTTTAGTTAATAATTTAATTAAAAAATTTAGGGAACAAGACAAAAGAGTAGGGGTAATTGCAATAGATCCAACTTCACCGTTTTCTGGTGGAGCAATTTTAGGTGATAGAATAAGAATGCAAAAGTTTTTTACAGACGATAAAGTTTTTATTAGGTCAGTAGCAACACGTGGTACTTTGGGTGGGCTTTCTCGTTCAACTTATGATATTATTAAAGTTATGGATGCAATGGGTAATGATGTTGTTATCATTGAGACAGTTGGGGTCGGTCAAGATGAAATTGAAATATCTAAACTTGCTGATGTTTCTGTTGTAGTTGTTGTTCCAGGGCTTGGCGACCACATACAGGCTATTAAAGCTGGTATTTTAGAGATAGCAGATTTATTTGTTGTAAACAAAGCAGATTTAGATGGAGTGGAAAGAACAGTAATGGATTTGCAATACATGCTTAGTATGGACCCTCGTCAAGAAAGTGATAAGCCGGAAATTATTCAAACTATTGCAGAAAAGGGAGTAGGAATAGAAGAATTTATTTCAAAATTATATGAACTCAAAGAAAAACTCAAAAGTAGTAAATACATGGAGAATTTAGGTAGAGAGAGGCATAAACTAGAGCTATTTAGTATTTTGGATAGCTTAATCGAAGATAAACTTGATGCTCTTTTAACAGATACCAGAGTAAAAGAAGAAGTTGAAATGCTCCAAAACAGAAAAAAAGACCCTTATTCTCTTGCTGAATCCCTATTAAATGAAGTTTTTAAGTAGGGGGCTGTTTCAACCCATTTGAAAATGGTTTTACACAGAAAAAAGTAAAGCGTTGCTTTCTTTTTTTATTGTTTATAATCACAAAGTCCAACAACATTTTCATCTATAAATTGAGCGTTAAAGCCTTGAATATCCTTGATATCATCACATGGACTAGTACAGCCATCATTATAGGCATATCCATTATCAGGACGACAATAATGTCGACACTTTTTAGTATCATTATCACAGCTTAAATATGTTTTACAATCACTGTGCTTAGTACAGCTTTCTCCTTGTTCTGCTCCATGGTCATTGTCTGCTCTACATTGATATATTAGTCCAGTAAATGTACAAGTCCAATTTGGAGGACAAAGGGAGGGGGTATTTGGTGAACATTGATCAGATAGGCAGTATCCATATTCTGAATCAGTAGTTCTTCTTACACAAGCTCCATTATTTGAATTACAATCTAAGTTACATTCTACAAGTTTATCGTCTTGGAATGAACAAGTATTATTTTTATTTATACACATTCCTACCATGTCTTTTGATATTTTACTAATAAAAATATTATAATCAATACATATTTCGTTATTTGCGCAATCAGCGTGATTTTTTAAATTGCATGCCTTTGTGCATACTTTATTTTCTTCGTTTTCTGGATTAGTAAGACATGAAAGTTCGTTTTGACAGGTATTATTTGTATTACTACAAACATCATTTAAAATTAATGAACCGATAGGAATACATCTTAAATAAACGGAACTACTTATAGGATCTAAAGCAAATGCACATTGATTGTTACCTGTGCAATCAGCATCAGATTCACATCTAGGACGCTTTATGCATTTCTTACTATTTTCATCATAAATATAATTTTCAAATTCACAAATACATATTCCTTCTGTTTTTGTTGAATTTTCTGGGCAAAGTTGACATTTATTCTCAACGCAAATAGAATTATTTGGGCATTTATCATTATTTCCATTACATTTTATTTTATCAAGTTCTAAGTTAGTACAAGAAAATATAAAGAAAATAAAAAAGATACTTAAAAACGATTTAAACATATATAACTCCCAAGTTACAATAATTGATTATTACAGAAACTTAATGAAATTGCAATAATATTAAAATAATATAGCGAAATAATAGTTTGATAACTATTATTTTATAAATTATTTTGTAGATTACAAGATAATATAGTTACCTTTAGTCTGATAATACTAATATTTCGTAAACTTTATTCTATAAATAATAAAATAAATTCTAAATTTGCATTAATCTTTACAAAATGATAATATTTTCATTGTTTTATTATTAATATAAGAGAGCATTATGGGAAATATAAAAAAAATAGATAAGTCTGATACTTACCTAATTATTGCAATTATTGTTGTTATTGTTTTGCAAAACATACATACTTTAAGGTTTTTAATGTATCCATTTAATTTACTAGCCACTTGGATACATGAAATGAGTCATGGCTTAACTGCGGCAGTTTTAGGTGGTAATTTTAAAAAACTTGTTATAAATTCTGATACTTCAGGATATGCTCAATATGCTTATAATCCCTTAACAATGGGAACTTTTGCAAAAGCTACTATTGCCTCTGCCGGATATATGGGAACTGCAATTTTTGGAACAATAATGCTCTTCTTTAGAAAAAAAGATAAATTTGTAAAAGTATTTTCAATTCTTTTGGGTGCATTAATGATATTATCGTTAATAATATATATTCGCTCATGGGTAGGATTATTTTTTGCGCTACCTTTTAGTGCATTTTTGTTATTTATTGGTTTAAAAAGTAATGCCGAATTTAATAAGTTTTTTTATAATTTTTTAGCAAGTCAAATAGCTCTTAATAGTTTGCTTGACATTAAAGTTTTGTTTAGTGTTGGTAATAAAACTGGTGGTGTTGCAGGTATGGCATCCTTGCAATCAGATGCTGCAAAAGTTGCAGATTTGTTAATTCTTCCATATTGGTTTTGGGCAGGATTATGGCTTTTAACATCAGTTTTACTGTTTTTGTTTGCATTCTTTAAACCACTTGGGGGGGGGACAGTTAAAGAAGTTATAACGGAAAGTACTATTAATAATATTTAGAGGATTTTATGGTAAGTGATATAAATAAAAGAAAGCAAGAGAGATTTAAATTTGAAATATATTGTGTTATAGAACATTTTAATGAAGAACCAATAGAAATATCCAATATCTCATCAGGAGGAATGTTTTTAATGACAGATAAACCTCTTCCTTCAAACTTAGAATTGAATTTTAAAATTTTAGATAAAGAGGAAAATGAACTTTATGAAGGCAAGGGAATTATTCGCTGGGGTACAATAATTAAAAATCCTAATACAAATACTGTTTCAAGAGGTTGTGGCATACAGTTCTTTCAAATTGCTCCTGTAAAAAAGAAGCAAGAGTTTCTTGATTACTTAAAAGAGGTTTATTACAAACTTCATGGTAAGGAGTATATTGTTGAAAACTAAAGGAATGGTTCACATTTACACTGGTAATGGAAAGGGTAAAACTACAGCTGCTTTTGGTATGGCAATTAGAGCTTTGGGGCATAATAAAAGGGTATATGTAGCTCAATTTATGAAAGCTATGAAATATGGAGAAGTTATTTTTCTAGAAAATACCGAAAATATAATTATTGAACAGTTTGGCAATTCAAAACATCTTTTAAATACTAATGATATTGATAAAGAGCATTTAGAAGCTTTTCAAAAAGGATATAATAAGGTTCTTGACATAATAAAAACAGATAAATACGACATGATTATTCTTGATGAAATACTTGTATCCCATTTTTTTAAACTAGTAACAACGCAAGAGATAATTAATTTGATAAAGGTAAAACATAATGATGTTGAGTTAGTTTTAACTGGAAGATATGCTCCAAAAGAACTCTATAAATATGTAGACTTAGTTTCTGAAATAAATGAAGTAAAACATTATTACAATACTTATAAAACTCCAGCAAGAGAAGGTATTGAAAACTAAATTCTAATTTAATATTTTAATTATGTATTCAATGATTTG
>JAMOQH010000013.1 GCA_027064085.1 bacterium
AGTATAAAATAAATGTAGTGAGTTTTTATCAAAAACTAAATTCGCTATAAACATTAAAGTTTCAAAGTTTATAGCGAATTTTATACGGCGTTATGTTCCAAAGTCAGGATTTATTCACTATTTTTACTTATTAAAAATAGAAAATTTAATGATTTTAAAAAGTTATTTGTGTATTTTAAAAGTTGCGTTATCAATATGAAATTACTTGAATATAATGTAAGTGGAAGTATTAGATTTCCATTTGCACCCATAGTCTTTATTAGTTATTTAGTATTTATTTTTGTAAAAAATATGGTATAATTAATGAAGTTGTGAAAGAATGGGTGATTTATGATAAGAACAATAATATGGTTTATATATTTTTGGTTAGATTTTCTATTTAAGATACCGAATTTATATTATGCAAAAAAATTAAAAAAAGATAATAAAGATAATGAATTAGAAATATATCTTAATAAAATTTCAAAAAAATGGTCAAATAATTTATTAAAACTTGCGGGCATTAAAGTTAAAGTAGTTGGAATGGAAAATATACCGGAAGATGAAAATGTTTTATTTGTATCTAATCATCAGAGTAATTTTGATATACCAATTTTACTTGGGTCTTTAAATAAAAGAGTTTCTTTTATAGCAAAAGAAGAAATTAAAAAAATGCCTTTTATTGGTGAGTGGATGGAAATTCAAAACTGTGTATTTATTGAAAGAGATGATCCAAGGCAAGCTGTAAGAGCTATTAATAAAGGTGCAAAATTTATTGAAAATGGACAAGCCATGGTAATATTCCCTGAAGGCACAAGAAGTGTTGATGGAAATTTAAATGAATTTAAAGCAGGAAGTTTTAAATTAGCGGTTAAATCAAAAGCTAAAATAATACCAATTACAATAAATGGTTCAATAAAGGCTATGAGAAAAGGAACGCTTTTAATTAAGCCGACTGAAGTTGTTTTAACAATATCTAAGCCTATTGTAATTGATAAAAATGAAAGAGATACATCTTTAATGAGAGATTTAGTTGTAGCTGAAATTGAGAAGAACTTACGGGGGGAATAAATGAACGTATTATTTATAGTTTTAGGAATCATTATTTTAGTAGCAGGTGGTTCATATCTTTATATGAGAAATTTAAGAGAAACAATAAAAAAAGAAAGAGCAAAATTGCGTAATTTTTTTAATTCTGCAATTGAGAATGGAACACTTAATGATAAAAATGAAGATGGACATACTCCGTTAATGGTTGCTGTTGTAGGAAAATTTAATAAAACAGCAATTAAATTAATTGAAGCTGGATCTGATGTAAGTGTTAGAGGAGAGACTGGCGAACAAGCTCTTCATTTAGCAGCTCATCATTCAGTGCCAGCTGTTTTAGAAAAAATAATTGAAAAAGGTGCTGATATTAATAGCAGAGATATGCAAGGATGTACTTCTTTATGGTATGCTGCTCAAAATAGAAGAGATGATAATGTAGAATTTTTAATTGAAAAAGGTGCAGAGTTAGATATTGTTGATGATCAATTTGGTTTAACTCCGTTAATGATAGCAGCTCAAAATGGCGCTTATAAAGTGGTTGATATTTTACTTAAGAATGGCGCCGATAAAACTGTAACTGCTGAAAATTTTGGAACTGCTTACGATGTAGGTAAGTTAAGATTAACTGGTAATATAAAAGAAAATAAACAAGCAATTAATGAACTTGAAAGAATGGTTAAAATTTTAAAAATTGAAGTTACTGAAAAATAGAGATTATGAATAAGTTTTTGTTGTATAAAAGCTGTCTATGTATTTTTTGAAAAAGGAGTTTATAATGCGTATTTACATTGTGGGTGTTGCTTGTGTTGGTAAAAGTACAATCGGAAGTGTTTTGGCAGAAAAATTTGGATATAAATTTATCGATTTTGATTGGGAAGTAGAAAGACAAATAGGAGAACATATATCTGCGATAAAAAATAAGCATTATAATGAATATGGTTATCGCGAAGAAGTGAAACATGTTTTACAAAATATATTAGATGAGTATAAAGATAATGTAGTTATTGCTATGCCACCAGGTGGAATGTTTAGGCAATATTTGGAAATTTTGAAAAAAAATCCAGATGTACTTACAATAGCATTAAAGGATAGTGCAAAAAATATTTTAAAAAGATTGACTTTTTACGATGATGATAGCAAATTAATAGAAGAGGATATTGTAACTGATGATAATAGAGAAGCTTATTACGAAGAGGTTAAAGATGATATTGAGTATTTTTATACTACTCATAGAAAAACAAAGATGAAATTTAATCTAAAAGGAATGGGTATTGAAGAAGGCTCAGAAGAATTGTTTTTAAAAATTAATGAATATTTTAGAGATTTAGAGATAAATAAGTAATATGAATTATTAATAAGGCAGGCGATTCCTCAGTTAGATGAGTTTATGTTTGATTGGAAATGCCTTTAATGATTATGATGAAGTTATAGAGCAACATGTCAGAGATGAAGCAAAAATAGCTAGGAATGATAAGTGCCCTTGTGGAAGCGGTAAAAAATATAAAAATTGTTGTATGGATAAATAAAAAATCTAGAAAAAAAGTATGATAGACTAGAGTGAATCTGTCATACTTTTTTTGGTTAAATTTAGTATTTTTTTAATGATTTAATTACTAAATCATTTTCTTCAAATTTTTTATCATAAATTACGAAGGTGTCAATTATTTTACTCATAGGCAATTTTGTTTTAAATTTTTTAATTGCAGATTTATGTGATCCCATACAACTAACGCCAATAATTATTTCTTTATTTGCAAAATCATATTTAGTAAGAAATGAATTGAAAGGAGCAGCATATCCTTCTGCCCAAACTGGTGATATAAAAATGAATCTATCATAATCATCTAAATTAAGATTAAAATCATTAATAGCTGGATTAGATCCCGATATTGATTGAAAACCTCCTGCTATGAATTTCAATGGTCCTTTGTATTGAAAAGTCGATTTTGTTGTTATTTCAAAACTCTCAAAGTTTGTTTCTTCTTTTAATTTTTCAACAAATTTTTTAACGTGACCTGTTAATGAATAGTAAATAATAAGTGTACTCATAAAAACCTCCAATTTAATTGATTCTCTACTATTAATACCTAATATTTTAAAAGTCAAACAATAAAAATTCAGAATATTCAGTATAAAATGAAAATAAAATACCAATTAACTATTATATGAAAGTATGATATTATTTTATAAAGAATTAGTTAAATGGGGAGGAAATAAAATGGTTGATATTAAATGGGAAGAACTAGGATTTACGTACATGAAAACTCCAAAAAGATATGTATCTTATTGGGAAAATGGTAAATGGGATGATGGAGAACTTACTGGAGAAAATAAACTTACAATAAGTGAAGCATCATGTGGTTTGCATTATGGACAACAATGTTTTGAAGGTTTAAAAGCATATAGAACAAAAGATGGTTCTATTCAATTATTTAGACCTGATATGAATGCATTAAGAATGCAAAAAACAAACCAAAGAGTCATGATGCCTGAAGTTTCAGTTGAGAAATTTGTTGATGCATGTATGCAAGTTGTTAAAGCAAATGAAGAATATGTTCCACCATATGGAACAGGAGCAACATTATATTTAAGACCATTTATGGTAGGAATTGGAGATAACTTAGGTGTTAGACCTGCACCAAAATTTATTTTCTCTGTATTTGCAGTGCCGGTAGGAGCTTATTTTAAAGGTGGTTTATCACCAGTTAATTTTATGACTTCTGAATATGATAGAGCTGCACCAAATGGAACAGGAATGGCAAAAGTTGGTGGAAATTACGCAGGTAGTTTATTACCACATCATGAAGCAGTAGAAGCAGGATTTGCTGATTGTATTTATTTAGATCCTAAAACACATACTAAAATTGAAGAAGTAGGAGCTGCAAACTTCTTTGGAATTACAAAAGATAATAAATTTGTTACTCCAAAATCAGATTCAATTTTACCAAGTATTACAAAATATTCTTTAATTCAAGTTGCAAAGGATTATTTAAAAATGGAAGTTGAAGAAAGAGATGTACTTATTGATAATTTAGATGAATTTGCAGAAGCTGGTGCATGTGGAACAGCTGCTGTAATTACTCCAATAGGTGGAATTCAACATAAAGATAAATATACAGTGTTCTTTGATGAAAATGAAGTAGGACCTGTAACAAGAAAATTATATGATACTTTAGTTGGAATTCAACTTGGTGATGTAGAAGCACCAGAGGGATGGATTTATAAAGTGAAATAAATAGCATAATATAACTCGGAGGGTGATACTTCCGGGTTTTTTATTGTTTAGGGAAGCATATTGAGTATTATATAGAGTGACAAATACATTCGACTATTTAAGAAAGTGTAATGGCCTATCTAAAACATTTCGAAGAAATTTGTTATATTGTAGACTTTAGTCAGTTGAGTTCGCGAAGCGTGCGAAACATAAAACCACCCGCTATGCGGGTGCGGAAACGGAAGTTATACAAAAAAATCACCACTTGATATACTAGTAGTGTTTAGGCTAC
>JAMOQH010000014.1 GCA_027064085.1 bacterium
ATAGAATTAAACTTGCAGATGAATTTAAAGAAAAATTAGAATATTATCTTAATTATAGCCTATAAAATATTTGTACTCTCTTGTTGAGTTTTGCTTTTATTAAATATTTACAATTTAGTTTATTTTTGCTCAAATAACACTTGTTTTAATGAAAGTACTGAAAGAATATCAGATAGTGTATATTAAAATTGTGTCTAAAATATTTACCTGTTTTAAGCGTATGTTGAATTCTATCTTGAGTATCTTTCTTGAGTATCTTTCATTCCTGATAATCTCATAAATATCCTAAATAAATCTAAGCTATTTCGTGATTTTAACTAGCAACTTGGGAAATCTGATTATAGGCAGGAATTGATTATTCTAATTTCTAAGAGGTTTACCTGTTTTAAGCATATGTTGAATTCTATCTTGAGTATCTTTCATTCCTAATAATCTCATAAATGATTCTCTTTCTAATTCTAAAAGTCTATCTTCAGTTACAGGAAGAGCATAACTAGTGTTCCCGCCACCTAGGATATTTGCTAATTCCATAGATACAACTCTATCATGTGGGGTAGTCATTCCTAATTTTTCAAAATTATCTAAATTCATTGAAATTGCTGTTTTAACAACTTCTGCACCAGGAAGATAAACAACTGCACCCTTTTCTTTAGGTACAAAGTTTTTAGCATATTCTAATACATCAGCTTTTGCATCTGCAAGCAAGTAATCCTTGTTCGTTGTAATTCTTGTGTTTTCTTTTTTGAGATAACCAAAACTGATTGCCTCAGGACCACTTGTTGCTACTTGAGCCATACCTATAGTAGAGAATGTTTTAACCAAATGAAACATTGGTCCAGGAACATGTCCTCTCCAAGCATCCCAAAACATAGGATAACCTTTGCCTATTTTAGTTAGATTTTTCTTATGAAATTTTTCTGCATTTCTAAAAATAAGCTCTTTTGTTCCGCCACCAGCAGGGATTAGCCCAACTCCAACTTCAACTAAACCCAAGTAAGTTTCGCCTAATACACGGTTATGGGTTGCATGCATAGATATTTCAGCTCCACCACCAAATGTTAAACCATGAGGAGCTACAACAACGGGAAATTTAGCATATTTGAAAGCCATATTTGCATATTGAAGTTTTTTAGCCATTTCTTCTACTTCAGAAAATTTACCTTGGCTTACAGCCATCATAACTTGCATTAAATTTGCACCCGCAGAAAAATGTTCACCTTGATTAGTAATGACTAAGCCCTTATAACGCTTTATTTCAACTAGTTCAATTGCTTTATATTGTGCATCAATAATATCCATATCAATAGCATTCATTTTGGTATGAAACTCTAAGTTTAAAACTCCATCACCAAGATTGTAAATACTTGCACTTGGATTTCTGAAAATTTCATAAACTGTATTTTCTAAAGGTTTTAAATAAATGATAGGTTTTGGAACAAGAATTTCTTTGTATTCATTAGTTAATACATCAAAATAATATCTTTTACCATGTTCTTCTTTATAGAAACTATCTGCATGTTCTAAAACTTGGTCTATAACAGCAGGTACCTTTAATCCTTCAGCTTCTATTCTTTCTTTAGTTTCTTTAATTCCTAAGGCATCCCAAGTTTCAAAAGGACCTAATTCCCAATTAAAACCCCATTTCATTGCATTATCTATGTTTACAATATCATCAGCGATTTCACCAAGTTTTTTTGCTGAATAAATTAAAGTATCTCTAAATACATTCCATGCTAAAGTTGCAGCTAGATCTGGTTTACCGGTTTTTTTGTCTGTATAATTACAAACAGCTTTAATCCTTTTACCAACATTAGAAATTGATTTAGCTTTTTTAAGTGATTTAAAACTAACTTTTTCCTTTGGCTCATATTCAAAAGTATTAAGATTTAAAGATTTAATTTCTTTACCTTCTTTTAAATAAAAACCTTTTCTTACTTTTTGACCTATCCAACCTTTTTCTACTAATTTATTAACTACATCAGGAACAACAAAAGCATCTAGCTCATCATCGTCTTTTGCATTATCAAAAACTGTATTTGTAGCATGAACTAAAGTATCTATTCCAACAACATCACCAGTTCTAAATACAGCTGATTTAGGTTTACCTGTTGCAGGTCCCATTATCTTATCTACAACATCAAGTTTTAGATTATCTTTGATAGTATACTGCATTGTTTTCATTAATGAATAAACACCAATTCTGTTACCAATAAAATTTGGAGTGTCTTTACCAAAAACAATTCCTTTACCTAAAACTTTTTCACCAAATGTAGCAATAGTATCAGAAACTTTTTTAAGAGTATCAACACCATTAACCAATTCTAATAGTTTCATGTATCTAACTGGATTAAAAAAGTGAGTTACCATAAAATGGCCTGTAAACTCTTTATCGTCTTTATATGGTTCCATCATATCTTTGATAGATATACCGGATGTATTTGAAGTTAAAATACTTCCGGGTTTTCTGTGTTTTCTAACTAAATCAAAAACAATATGTTTAATTTTTAAACTTTCAACAACAACTTCAATAATCCAGTCTGCTTCAGTAAGCATATCTGTGTTGTCAGTTAAGTTTCCTGTTTTGATTAATTTTGCGTTACTTTTTACATAAAAAGGAGCTGGTTTTAACTTTAATTGAGCTGCTAATCCTGCTTCTACAATAGAATTTCTCCATTTTGGGTCATTTTCATCAATACCTTTTGCTTTTAATTCGTCTGTATATCTTGGTACAATATCAAGTAAATTAACACTGATTCCAGCATTTGCAAGGTGAGCCGCAATAGCTCCCCCCATTACTCCTGCACCTATTACAGCGACTTTTTTTATTTCATACATTTATCAACCTCTCAATTAAATTCTTTCAATAATAGTTGCAATACCTTGTCCGCCACCTATACACATAGTAGCTAAACCAGTAGTTCCACCTTTTTGCTCAAGAACATTAATTAAAGTTGTTATTATTCTTGCTCCTGATGCTCCAAGAGGGTGACCTAGAGCGATAGCTCCACCATTCATATTAAGTTTAGTTGTATCAATTTCTAGTTCTTTAATAACTGAGATTGATTGAGCAGAAAATGCTTCATTTAATTCAATATAATCTATATCTGCAAGAGTCATTCCTGCACGCTTTAATGCTTTTTTAGTTGATGGAACTGGTCCTAAGCCCATTAATTCAGGTGCTACCCCTGCAACTCCCATTGATTTGATTCTTGCTAGTGGTGTTAAGCCTAACTCTTTAGCTTTATTTTCTGTCATCATAATAACACCGGCTGCTCCATCTGTAAGCGGACTACTACTTCCTGCAGTAACAGTTCCATTTTTATCAAAAACAGGCCTTAATTTTGCTAAACCTTCAATAGATGAATTTGCTCTAACATTATCATCTGTATCGAAGAAAATTTCATTGCCGTTTAAATCTATAGTTTTATAACCTACAATTTCTTTTTTAAATCTTCCATTTTTAATAGCATCAGCTGCTTTTAAATGAGAGGCAACTGCAAATTCATCTTGTTCTTTTCTTGAGATATTATATTTAAGTGCTAAGTTTTCAGCTGTGATACCCATAGATATATAAGCTTCAGGCATCATTTCATATAATTTTTTAGATGGAAGAGGGTTAAATCCTCCCATAGGAACTTTTGTCATTGATTCTACACCAAGAGCCATAAAAATATCACCATAACCAGTCATTAAGCCTTGGGCTGCATAGTGAATTGTTGACATTGAAGAACCACAAAAACGGTTAATTGTTGTCGCTGCAACATGATTAGGAATACCAGCTAAAAATGAGATAAGCCTTGAAACATTAAGGCCTTGTTCGCCTTCAGGCATTGCACAACCAGTTAAAACATCTTCCAAATCACCAGGTTTAACAGCTGGAGCTACTTTTTTCAATAAGTCTTTTGCTACTTCTGCTGCAAATTCATCAGGACGAGAAGCTGCTAAGCCCCCTTTAATTGCTCTACCCATTGCTGTTCTTGATGCAGCTACAATTACTACATTATCCATTAAATCCTCCTAAAAGTTTAATAATTAAATTATGAATGAACACTCATTCATTTCGTGATTAATGATAATCTAACAAGCTAATTTTAATATGTCAAGAAAAATAGAGTTTTTTGCTGAAAATATTTTTTTTTCTTCTTTTATGCTTCAATTAACTTTTCAAAAGTTATTTTTCGCAAACATTCAAACAACAGAGTTGTTTTCATTTGAAAATTTAACTAAATTTTAATTTATTTAAATTTTAATTATTAACATGATAATGAAATCACAAAAAAATTAAAAGTTTTTAAAAAACTTGTAAAATCATTAATTACATATATAATAGTATTTGGATTTTAATGGGTTTTAATGAAAATAGAAAATAATATTGTAAAAGTAATTGAAGTACATAGAGGTGAGATAATTTCTTACCTAAATAATAAGAAAATAAAGGTAAAAATACCTCGTTCTCTTTTAAATAATCATAAAGAAGAACGAAATTATGTTACTGTTGGTGATAAAATAGAGATTTATTTTGATAAAAAAGCTAAGAGGTATATTCTTCTTAAAAGATTTGATAGGTTTAATCAGATATCTAGAAAAGATCCTTTCTTATCACATATCTCTCATGTAATTGCATCAAATATTGATTATTTAGGGCTTGTCATATCTCTTAAAAATCCTGATATTAATTGGGAATTAATTGATAGATACTTAATCACTGCAGATAAATATGAAATTGATGTATTGTTGATATTAAATAAAGTTGACTTATTAACAAAAGAAGAAATTAATACACTTCCTCTTCCTACATATAAAAATTTAGATATTGAAATTAACTTGGTTTCAGCTAAGAGTAATCTAGGCTTTGATGATTTAAAAAATAAAATTAAGGATAAAGTAACTTTATTTTCAGGTCCATCAGGAGCAGGCAAGTCAACAATATTAAATTTATTAGACCCAACTGTACTACAAAAAACATCTTTAGTTTCCCAAAAGGACAATAGGGGGCGTCATACTACTAGATCAACAAAACTTGTTACACTAAAAGATGGTGGTTTTATAATTGATAGCCCTGGAGTACAAGATTTTTCACTTGATAAAATGACAACAGAAGATATCAAAAAGCATTATAATGACTTTTATCCTTATGCTGAAAATTGTAAATATAAAAATTGTTCACATATCAATGAAAATATTTGTGGAGTAAAAACTGCAATTAAAAACGATTTGATTTCAGAATTAAGATATAATAACTATAAAAACATTGTTTCCTCCATATAAAAAGACCGAAAACATAATATTTATTGGTGATTTTCATAAAAAATAGACAAATGGTTGATTTTTTTATGTATAATTATTAGTATGATACTAGACAGTATGGAGTGTTTTATGAAAAAGATAGTTTTTTTATTTTTAGTTTTTTCCTTTTTGGTATTGTCATGTTCTGACGATAAAAAACCTGAAGATTTATCAGGGCAATTAAATCAAAATTGTAAAGTTGGAAGTATATGTAATGCTGATTTAGCATGCAATAATGATAATAAATGTATTTCAAAGGACGAAGCTTGTAAGTATATTACTTGTTCAAGTAATATTGATAATTTAAGCCATGGTAGTTGTATTTTAGAAAATAGTAAAACTGTTTGTGAGTGTGAAATAGGTTATGTAAGATCAGGTTATACTGGAACAAAATGTGAACCTACAGATATCTGTACGGGAATTACCTGTTCTAGTCATGGTGTTTGCAAAGAGCTTAATGGTGTTGCTCGATGTGAATGTGATTCAGGTTATTCCCCAGATGGAACAGGAGAACATTGTATTAAAGATACTGATCCTTGTGTAAATATTAACTGTGGTGGTGAAGATAGAGGAACTTGTCAATCAAATGCAGGAATCTTAGAATGTGTCTGTGAATCAGGCTATCATGCTCAAGGTTTAAATTGTATTTCTGATAATAATCCTTGTGAGGGTATTGACTGTGGTGGAGACGATAAAGGAACATGTGAAGTTAATGGTAGTGATGCTTCTTGTAATTGCAAAACTGGTTTTGTTGCCAATGGATTAACCTGTGTTGATGAAAGCAATAATCCTTGTAAAGATCAAAACTGTAGTGGTTTTGGTAACTGTGAAGTACATAATGATGAAGCAACTTGTATATGTGAAACTGGTTATACTCCTGGTGAAAATTTAACATGTATTGAAAATTCAGGTGATGTTTGCGAGGATATATTATGTAGTGGTCATGGATACTGTGATTCAACTACCGGTATTCCAGTGTGTCAGTGCGAGGGAGGATATGTAGCAAATGGATTAGAGTGTGTTCTCGATACTCCTGAAGTATGTCAAGCTGATGCAATGTGTTACGATAAGCCTACAAATGGCACACTTCATGGGCATTGTGTTCTTGACGATACAAATCAAGCTAAATGTATTTGTGATGAAGGGTATTTAGCATCGGGTTATATGTGTATTCCCGATATAGGTAGTCCTTGTTATGAGCAAACTTGTAGTGATAATGGTGTTTGTAAAGTAGGGTATTTGGATGTTCCTTATTGTGAATGTGATGATGGATATATAACATCTGGAGATGATAATTTATCATGTACTTCTGTTACAGATGCTTGTACTGGCCAGTCTTGCAGTGGTAATGGAACTTGTGTTGCTAATGGTTATAATGGTATCACATGTGAGTGTGATGATGGTTTTGTTGCAGTAGGTTTAGAATGTGTTACGAATCCATGTTTGGATAACCCTTGTAATTCTAAATCAAACACAAGTAGTAATGCTTGTGTTGCTCATTCAGATGCTTCTTATTCATGTCAATGTGATGTTGGTTATTATTGGGACTCAGTTCAGCAATCTTGTTTAGATTCAAATGGTTTATGTGAAAACGAAAATACTCATCCTGATGGTGGCTCTTGTGTTTGTGATGTAGATTACACCCTAGATATTGAATCAGAAGCTTGTTTACCTACATCAGGTGATTTATGCAGTCCAAATCCATGTGCTGCTAATTTAAATAGTAAATGCCTTGTTAAGGATACTGCTGGAATATTAACTACTGTTTGCCTTTGTAAAGAAGGATTTTCTTTAAATTCATCAGGTGAATGCGTTACTGATGTTTGTGCAGACGATCCTTGTTTTGAAGATCATAAAACAGTTTGTAGCAAAGATGGTAATACTTTTAAGTGTTCATGCGATAATGGTTATGTTTTAGATGGAAATAACCACTGTGTAAGAGATGATTCATTATGCAATGCAAATTCATGTACTGGAGAACACATGACTGGAGTGTGTCAAGTTCTTCAAGGAAGTATAATCTGCGAGTGTAGTACAGGATTTACTGGAGAAAATTGTGAAATATCTTGTAGTGATTGTGCTGGTGTTGCAAATGCTACTGGAGATTGCAGTGTTTTAGATTATGATTGGTATCATGGTCAATGGTGTACTTGTGAAAATGGTTTTAATTTTGAATATGAAGTTGATGATAACAATGAACCAACAAGTTTTTCTTGTGTTCAACAATAAAAAATTTATATAGGAGGTAGTATGATGTTTAAGAGCTTATTTTGGCTAATAGTGACACTTTCGCTTGTAGCTGTGGGATGTGCAGATGGTTTAAATGATAACCAAAGAGATTCTTATGATTTTAATGCTTGTGATGCAGGTTTTGTTTTTGAAAATGGAGTTTGTAATAAATCAAACGAAATAAAAGATAATACTATTGTTGTTACAACAGGTGAAATTGATAATCTATTAAAAAATTATGAAATGGATATGTTAGAGTTTGTAAATACAGATAGAACTTCAAGTTTTAAAGAAGGGGATATCGTTGCATTCCAAGAAAGTGATAAATTTAAAAATGGTTATATTGCTAAAATTATATCAGTAGAAAATGAAAGCGATAGTATTGTTCTTCATACTGAAATAATTTCACCTCTTTTGGCGTTTAAAAATTTAAAACTTGATATTAAAAAAATAGCAACAGCGGATCCTAACTCCGAGTTATTTAAAAATCCAACTTTAGAGCAAATTAATAAATTTAGAGATGTACATCATATTTACCAACCTCAAAAAGAAGCATCAAAAGAATTACCTTTTACTTACAATAAAGAATATGCCAAAGGTACACTAGAAGTTACAGGTAAAGTTACATTTAGTGATTTGGTGGAAATTTATGTTGATATTAGAGAAGATGATGGTAGTGGTGTAATTATCGATGATTATTACTTAGATGAGCTTACTATCAAAAATACCTTTGGTTTAGATGCTGAAGCTCATATTACTGCTAATTACCCGGTACTTGAACCTAATCTTAAGAGATTTAACAAAAGATTATTTAGAAAAACTTTTAATTTAGTTAATGCTCCAGTTATTGTATCAGGTATAAAGTTTAACATTAAACTAACTTTAACCGCAAGAGCTGATGTTAAAGCTAGTTTACAAGGAACTGCTAAAATTGATCTTACAAGTACAAACAGAGCAATGGTTGGTTTAAGTTATAAAAAGCCTAAAGGAAGACGAAGTACTACAGAGCTTTTAAAGAGCTTTAATAGTAGTAATACTTTACATACAGAAGTTAGTTTAGAAGGAAATGCGGGGGTCTCTCTTACATTAACACCTAGTGTCGTTATTTATGCTGTTAGTGATAAATTATTTAATGTACAAGGTAAAGTTGCTGCAACTTTTACTCCTTTATATGTAGAAAGTAAAATGAATGCAAGTACCGACTTAGATGATAGTGGTAATTTAAGTAATAAAGCAAAAGCATGTTTTACAGCAGATGCTATACTAAATTTAACTCCTTCCGTAGAATTAAATGCAATTAAATTTCCAGGTAAGGATCCACTAATTCATAAAACTCTTAACTTAGGTGAGTGGGAAAAAAAATGGTCATGGCTTGAAGGTGTTGGTGAAAGTGTTGAAAAATGTGTTCAGTTGAGTTGTGCCACAGATGCAGAATGTCAAGTAAGTAAAAAAACAGCTGATGCAACATGCGAAGGTGGAAAATGTGTTTATAAACCTAAGTCAAGCTCTTATCGTATGATAAGTATTGCCGGTGGAAGCTTTCAAAGAGGTTGTATTAGTGGAGATGACGAATGTGTTGGTACATATAATACTGTAGAAAAACCAGTTAAGTCTGTAACTTTAAGAGCTTACAAAATAGGTGAAAAAGAGGTTACTAATGCTCAGTATAAAGCTTGTGTTACTGCAGGAAAATGTAAAGCTCCTATTAATAGTACTACTTATGAAAATAGTCCAAATAAGCCTATTACTAATATTAGTTGGGAAAGTGCAACAAGGTATTGTGCTTGGGTTGGTGGATATAGATTACCAACTGAAGCAGAATGGGAAAATGCGGCTAAAGACGGTTCAAATAAAAAATTTCCTTGGGGAGATGATTTACCTACATGTAAAGAAACTATGATGAGTGGTTTAAGATATTTAGATAGCAGTGGTAAAGCTACTCCAGATCCAAATGGATATACAAGTTGTACTCCTCCATCCGATGGATGCTTTTCTTGTCATGATGGTGATGAAGGATGTGGTAGTAATGGATATCGTAAAGCGAATAATGCACTTAATCCAAAATATGGAGCTGGTTGTAGTACTGGTAAACCCGCTAATGTAGGTTCTTATGCTAAAGATAAAACATCTAAAGGTGTATACGATATGGCTGGTAATGTTAGTGAATGGGTAAGTGATTATTATAGTTCTCGTTATTACAAAAGTAGTAGTTCTACAAATAATCCTAATGGTCCAACCGTTATCTCTAATGGTTTAGTATCTGTTAGAGGTGGAAATTATTTACATAATGGAGTACATAAAGATAGTAATGATAAATATGTAAATGGTGGGGGTTCCTTTAGAAGTTCAAACAGAAATAGTAGAGCTTATACTGTTGGTGCACCTGATATTGGTTTCAGATGTGCAGCTTTTCAATAATGGTGATTTTTAGCTATTAAAATATTTAAAAATATCGTTCAACCTAATTTATAAATTAGTTTTCACTTTAAAATTTGACATTCATATATAATCATAATAAAGTTACTTAACTACATTTGTGAGGTTAGGTTATGAAAAAAACAATTATTATGCTAGTATTTTTGTTGTCTTTTACAGTTTTTGCCAAAACAGTACTTCTGGAGCTTAAGTATAATGGAGATAAATACACTATTATTAATGTGTCAGTTATAAATAAAGATTATCCTTCTTCCAAAGTTTCTTTTTATTCAAAGGATAATCTTTATTTTCATATAAAAAATAAAAAAAATAAAATAATAGAAAAATGTTCTATTGCCAATCCTAAAATCTTGAGAATTCCACCTAATAAAAATAATAATGAAAAAAATATTGCGGCAATAAGTTTAAAAAAAGGAAGTTTTATAATTCGCTTTAAGTATCACAAAAATATGAAAAAACTTAAAATTATTGATAAAAATGGCTCTCAAACTTTAATTTTTGATGAAAATATCGGGGGGAGCGATGAAAATTAATATTATTTATATCTTTTTAGCTGTTTTTTGGGGATTCGTATCATGTGGAAATGAAAATAACAATCATGAAATAGATAAATGTTTAAATATTACATGTAATTCACAACAAACTTGTAAAGAAGGTGTTTGTATTTGTGATGACAATGATAAAAAGCTTAGTTCTGGTGGTTTGTGTGTTTGTAAAGATGATAATAAAATTATTAATGAAAATGGTAAATGTGTAGATGATAATATTGCTCCTACAATTACTGAAGTTAAAACTATAGAAACTAATGAAAATAGTTTTACTAGTAATGTAAGTCCTGAATTTACTTTTAGTAGTGATGAAAAGGGGATTTTATATTTAAGTGGTGATTGTAAAATAGAAAATAAAGCTAATGTTGAAATAGGTGAAAATACTATTAAATTTGATGAATTATACTCTGGATTATATGAAAATTGTGAAATATGGGTAACAGATAAGGCAAATAATGAATCAAATCATTTAAAATTAAAAAGTTTTTCTGTTTTTAATGTAGAAAGAACTGAAACAATAAAGGGTAGAACCGATGGAATAGGGGTTGATTATGTAATAATTGGAGATGGGTTTAAAGAAAATGAACAAGAACTCTTTAAGCAAAAAGCTCAGGAGTTTACAGATTATATTCTAAATTATGACCCTGTTTTATCTATGCAAAAACATTTATGGAATATACATCTAATAAATTTGATTTCTAAAGATAGTGGGGCAGATAACAGTAATGATAATAATATGCCAAAGCTTGTTAATACGGGGTTGGATTCTTACTTTAATTGTAATAATATACAGCGGTTATTATGCATAAATCAATCTAAAGTTAATTATATTGTAGGTGAAATGTTTCCTCAATTTGATAAAGTTTTAATTATAGTAAACTCACAAACTTATGGAGGTGCTGGAGGAAATTATGCAACGGCATCTATTAATCCTGCTGGAAAACAAATTGCGATTCATGAATTGGGTCATAGTTTTGCAGGCCTTGCAGATGAATACGAATATGGCAGGACAGAAGTACCCTCTACAGAACCTATGGAGCCAAATATAACAATAAATAATGATCCTCAAACAGTAAAATGGAATAAGTGGCTTACTGAAGATAATGTTGATATTTTTGAAGGTGGTGCTTATGTTGACCATGGTGTTTATAGGCCGACAGAAGATTCATTAATGAGAACTTTAGGAAAACCATTTTATCAGGTTAACCTAGAGGCATGGACTTTGGCACTATATCGTATGGTAGGTGGATATATAACTAAAACACCTGAAGATGATGACCTTATTTTATGGGGTACAACTGATTATGATTTCAGCATTGAATTATCATTAGGAACAGACTTACAAAGAGTTGAATGGTATGTTGATGGAATAAAACAAGAGGATGTTTCTGATGATACAACCACATTTAGATATGGTAAACAAGCTGTTGGTAAATATCAAGTGAAAGCTATAATTTATGATAAATCTGATATTATTAGAAGTGATCCTAATGGAAATTCAATTACAGATGCTGTTTGGAATGTAACTTCTGAGTGATTTTTTAAGATTTAATTTGACTTATAAATAATATAAGTTTATTATTGTTTTATATTTTATTAAACCTTGGTGGTATTATGAAAATGTTAGATAGTTTTTTAAATCGTTATAAAGATAAAATAGGAAATATACAATTAGAATTGAACTGTAAAGGTTATGATTCTTTTGGTTTAGATAAAGATTTTTTAGCCAAAATGGTTTCTTTAGCAGAACCATTTTATAAATATTATTTTAGAGTTGAAACTTATGGGCTTGAAAATATTCCTAAAGATGGACGAGTTTTACTGATTTCTAATCATTCTGGGCAAATTCCTATAGATGGAGCGATGATAGGGCTTGCATTATTTTTGGAATTAAATGCTCCTAGATTTGTTAGGTCTATGGTAGAGAGATGGGTTCCGGAATTGCCTTTTATAAGTACTATTTTTAATAAAGCTGGGCAAATTTTAGGAACTAGAGAAAACGCAAAGCAATTACTTGAAAATGATAATGCTCTTTTAGTATTCCCTGAAGGAGTAAGAGGGATAAATAAACCATTTGTTGACAGATATAAACTTGCTGAATTTGGAACAGGCTTTTTAAGGTTGGCTTTACAAACTAAGACACCAATAGTTCCTATTGCTGTAATCGGTGCTGAAGAGCAAATTCCTGTAATTGCAAATTTTAAAGATTTAGGTGAAAAGTTCGGGCTTCCAGCTCTTCCTATTCCTGTAATTCCTGCAATTTTACCTACAAAATATAGGATTTACTTTGGAAAACCATTTTATTTCCAAGAAAATGAAGATACTACAAACGAAGATATTTTATCTTATGTCAATAAGGTGAAAGATACAATTCAAGAAATGATTAATAATGGATTAAGTAAAAGAAAACATATTTTTTGGTAAATTATGAGTAAAAAAGCAAATATATTAGTAACTGGTATTTCAGGAAGGTTAGGGCGCTTTTTAGTTAAAAGATTACATAGAGAATTTAATGTAATTGGCTTAGACAGAAGAAGAACTAAATCTTTACCCAAAGATGTTCTACATTACAAAATAGATATTCGTAGAAATAGAGTTGAAGATATTTTTAGAAATAATAAAATAGATGCAATCTTTCATCTTGGAGTAATGCATAATCTAAGGCAAAATGAAAAAGAACATCATGATTTTAATATAATTGGTACAACAAGGTTATTGGAGTATGCTGAAAAATATAAAGTTAAAAAATTTATATTTTTATCCTCTACTAATGTTTATGGCCCTAAATCAACTAATTCACAATTTTTATCTGAGAATGAACCATTAATGGCAGGTGCTAATTTTTCTGCGATTAGAGATTTAGTTGATTTAGATATGTTGGTAACCTCATATTTTTGGAAAGCACCTAAACTGGAGATAATTATACTTAGAGCTGCCCATATTTTAGGGAATTTGAATAATGCTCCTTCTAATTATCTAAGATTATCAAGTCCTATTCCTACAATTATGGGGTTTGACCCAATGATGCAAGTAATTCATCAATCCGATTTAGCAGATGCATTAATTCAAGCATATAAAACTAAAGGAGCTAAGGGTATTTTTAATATTGCTAGTAAGGGAGAGTTACCTATTTCTCAAATGATTAAATATATGAATAAATCAAGGCTTCCTATTCCTGATCCTATGTTAAAATTAGCTTTATCTCAAATGTGGTTGGCTAAATTATCATCCTTTCCTGCAAGAGAATTAGATCATATTAAATATATTTGTATGGGGGATACCAAAAGAGCTAGTGAAATTTTAAATTTTAAACCGAAATATACAATTACAGATGCAATAGACAGTTTAAATACTCTTATTTTTTAATTGTAATAAGATTTCCACGGATTCCCAGAATTCTATACCCATTTCTTCAAGATTTGCTTTAAATTTACCCATTTTCCACTGACTAACCAGAAACCTTAATGAGCCTATAATTAAAGTGAATATGTGTTCCTGTGGAATAGCTGAAGTAATTAAGTTATTTTCCTGTGATTTTCTAATAATTGAAAGAAGGACTTTTTTTTGTTTTGCAATTATTTGAAAGAGTTTATTTTCAAGTTCGTTGTTGTTTATAAATATTTCTTCTGAAAACATAATGATTGCAAATGCTTTCTTCTCATTAAATCTTTTACAATGTGTTAAAAAAAATATTTTTAATTTTTCAAGCCCAACAGATTGATTATCTTCAATATTCTCTAAAAAAATATCAGAATGCTTTTCAAAAAAATCAAGTAAACTATATAGTATGTCAAATTTTGATTTAAAGTGCCTGTAAATAGCAGGTTCAGTTACTCCGGCTCTTGTTGATAAATTTTTTATTGTTAAAGATTGAATACCCTCTTTAAGAATAATATCAAGAGATATATTTATTAAATTAAGTTGTTTTTTACTAAAATCTTTCATAAAAAGCCTCTAATAGGCTAATAGTATATATGATTGGATTATTTAGTCAAGTTATTATTTAAAGTTAAATAAATTTAAAAAAGTTAAGCTTTTTGAATATTTTTTAGTAAGACAAGGCATAATTGAAACAACAATAATATCCTTAAAACAATTTAAACATCAGATAACCTCCATTCTATAGAGATTATTATTCCAGAAAATAAATTAAATTGCAATTATTTGTTTAAATTTATTAGTTTTACCAAAGAGAATCAGGTAATTTTTGTGTTTCATAATCAACTGTACCAAAGCCTGGGGTTATTACATTTACTTTTTTACCATTTCGTACTTCAACATGGCTTTTAAAAAATGTTTCTCCGTTTTTTCCATTTTTTCCGTTTTTGGCATTTTTTCCATTTGCTTTTCCTCCTTGGCCACCTTGACCTCCACTCACTTTAGCCTTGAATATAGATTTGTAGGCAATTGATTTTGGAGAGAATATATAAGTAACATGTCCAGGACCTCCACCATTTCCGCCGTTTCCTGCATTAACTCCATCTCTGCTTGAATCTGCTCCATTACCACCATTACCACCTCTTGCATCAATTAAAAATTCTTCAGATGCAGTGGATACCAGATATTTTTTTTCATATTTATCATATTTTACCAAAACTTGTAATAACGGAATTCCTTCATTTTCAAGTTTTTGTATTTTTACAACAACATTTTTACCATTTTCTCCATTTAGACCATTTCCATTTTGTCCTCTTGCAGAGTCCCCATTTTCAGCTTTAATATCAAGAAGATATTTACAATCATATTTTAATTTTATATGTCTTTTAAATGGCATGTTTTTATGGTATTTTGAGTAAATGTTTAAGTCCAGAAAAGTGTCTCCTTCTGGAGTTAGTTTCTCATTTGGAGTAATAAAACCTTTGGTATAACGAGGCTCAAATCTCCCGTTTTTTACATCAACAACGATATCTCCCCAAGCAACTCCACGAACAAAATCTGCTGTAGATATGACATCTCCATTTGAAAGTGTTACCTTAACCTCGATATTAAAAGGATTATTAGGGCAGATTTTGGATTCATTTTTTATTTTTACCTGAAATTTTTTAATTTTCTCACCTTTTAATGATTTAGTTCCTAAACAGGCTGGTAAAAATGTTAATAGAATTAGTCCTGAAAGTAAATAGAACATTTTTTTCATATTGTACTCCTAAAAATAAGATTAGACGCTTATTTTTACATTTTATTCACTAAATACCCTAAGAAATCAGTAATTCTCAATGAAAGAAATTTATTTATTAAAATCAAACAGTTACAACTCAATAAAGTGAAAAAATTTATATAAATTTAAACTTTTTGAATATTTTTTAGTAGTGGATATTATTCTTTATTTCTTTTTCTATATATAGTGTGTAATAGTTGATGAGCTTTTGAGCTACCAGGATTATCAAGAAATTCATCATATAATGCTTTTATGGCTTCATTATTTGAAGATACTCTTTTTTTGCTTTTTTTGTCTATTCTGTATAGAGCCTCAGATCTTTTTTGTAGAATTTCTGTGTTTCCATGATGAAAGGGCTGACCTCCACCACCAATACAACCTCCAGGGCAAGCCATTATTTCAATAATATGATAATCCGCTTCTTTTTTTCTTATTTTTTCAAGAAGTTTTCTGGCATTACCAAGGCCACAAGAAATACCAGCTTTTATTTTAATTCCGTTTATTTCAACTTCTGTTTCCTTAAAGCCATCAAGGCCTCTTACTTCATGAAAATCAACATTTTGAAGAGGTTTTTTATCTAGTATCTCTGCTGCATTTCTTAAAGTTGCCTCAAGAACTCCTCCACTACTACCAAATATAACTCCTGCTCCAGTTGATTCGCCAAGAGGATTATCATATTTTTCTTTAGGCAAATGTGTTAAGTCTATACAAGCTTCTTCAAACATAAAACCAAGCTCTCTTGTTGAAATTGAGTAATCAACCTCATGCATATTTTCTATTTGGTGTTCATCTCTTGCTGCTTCATATTTTTTTGCCAAACATGGCATAATTGAAACAACAACAATATCCTTGGGATTAATTCCAATCTTTTTTGCATAAAAGGTTTTTACTATAGCTCCAAACATTTGTTGAGGGCTCTTACAGCTTGATGGGATATCAAGTAAATCTGGAAACTGATGTTCAAAAAATTTAACCCATGATGGGCAACATGATGTCAAAATAGGTAATCTACCACCATTATTTAATCTATCAATAAATTCTTTTGTTTCTTCCATTACAGTTAAATCTGCTCCGAAACTTGTGTCAAAAACTCTGTCAAATCCAAGTCTTCGTAGTCCTGATATCATTTGTCCTGTTGCAATTGTACCAGGTTCCATTCCAAACATTTCACCAATAGCAACTCTGGTTGCAGGAGCTGTCTGAACGACAACGAATTTATTTTTATCATTAAGTACCCGCCATACATCAGCCATGTGTTCAATTCCCATCAGTGCTCCTGTTGGGCATACCGCAGCACATTGGCCACAAAAAGTACATTTGGTATCTTGTAAGGGTCTATGCATTGGAGTATCCACAACTGCATCAAAACCTCTGCCTGTATTTGATAAAACACCAACTGTTTGAACTGTATTGCACATAGTTTCACATCTTCTGCACATAATACATTTACTCATGTCTCTTGCAATAGATTGTGATGAAAAATCAAGTGGATGTTTGGACATTCTTCCTTTAAAACGAACATTTCTAAGATGTAGCTGTTCACCAAGTGATTGCAATTCACAATTTCCACTTTTGTCACAGACTAGACAGTCTTTTGGATGGTCAGAAAGTATCATTTCTAAAACAACTCTTCTCGCTCTCAGTGCTTTTTGGGTATTTGTAAATACTTCCATTCCTTCATAAACAGAGGTAGCACAGGAAGTAATTAATCCTTTACCCTTTAATTCAACTTGACAAACTCTACATGATGCAGGGGTATGATCAACTTTAAAATCATGTAAATTTAAATGACATAAAGTTGGAATTTTTATACCTATTTTTTCTGCAGCCCTTAAAATTGTTGTTCCTGCTTCTACTTCTACTGGTATATCGTTAATTTTAATTTTAATTGTATACATATAATTTCTCCTAAAGGATATTAATTGCATTAAAAGAGCAGGAATTAAAACATTCTCCACAGTTTATACATTCAGTTTGATTAATAAAGTGAACTTCTTTTCTTTTCCCTTCTATACAGTTAACGGGGCAATTTCTAGCACATAAAGTACAGCCAACGCACTTATCTGCAATAATGGTATAGTGAAGTAATTTTGTACATACATGAGCATGACATTTTCCTTGATTTATATGCTCTTCGTATTCATTTTTAAATCTTTTCAGAGTAGATAAAACAGGATTTGGAGAACTTTGACCCAATCCACATAATGATGTTTCTTTGATTACTTCACAAAGTTCTTTTAGTGTTTCTAATGTATTTATATCTGCTTTTCCCTCAGTAATATTTGTTAGTATTTCAAATAGTCTCATATTTCCTATACGGCAAGGAACACATTTTCCACATGATTCATGTAATGTAAATTCTAGAAAATATTTGGCAACATTAACCATACAGCTTGAATCATCCATAACGATTAATCCTCCTGACCCCATGATTGAATCAATTTTTTTTAACTCTTCATAATCAATAGGAGTATTAATTAGTGATTCAGGAATACAGCCTCCAGAAGGGCCACCTGTTTGTGCTGCTTTAAATTTTTTATTTTTAGGAATTCCACCTCCCATATTGTAAACTAGTTCTTTAACCGTTGTTCCCATAGGAACTTCAACAAGACCAACTTTATTTATTCTACCTGCAAGTGAAAAACTTTTGTTCCAGAACTAGCTGATGTTCCTATCGTTTTAAACCATTTAGCTCCTTTAATTATTATAGGGTTAAGATTTGCAAATGTTTCAACATTATTTACTAATGTAGGATATCCCCATAATCCTTCTTGTACGGGATATGGAGGTTTCAAAATAGGCTCTCCTCGTTTACCTTCAATTGACTGAATAAGAGCTGTTTCTTCTCCACAAACAAATGCACCTGCACCTAGTTTAATTTCTATTTTAAAATTAAAATCTGTTCCAAGAATATTTTCGCCAAGTAATCCGTAACTTACTGCTTGATTAATTGCCATAGTTGCTCTTTTAATTGCAAGAGGATATTCAGCTCTACAATAAATATATCCTGTGTTTGCTCCTATTGCATATCCTGCTATAATTATTCCTTCAATAACTGAATGAGGATCTCCCTCAAGAATAGCCCTATCCATAAATGCACCAGGGTCACCTTCATCAGCGTTACATATAACATATTTTTGTTTATTTATAGCAGATGCTGCTGCTTCCCACTTTAATCCAGTTGGAAAGCCACCACCACCACGGCCTCTTAAGCCTGAGTTTTTTATTATTTTGATTAGCTCTTGAGAGTTATTGCGTTTAAGAGTTTTTGCAAGAGCCATATAACCACCATTTGCGATATAATCATTAATCTCTTCAGGGTTAATTATACCACAGTTTCTTAGAACTATTCTGTATTGAGTATCTGTCATATTATTCTCCTTGTAAAACATTGATAACTTTCCACTTAGGTTTTAATTCTTTAATTCCTGTTATGGGAGATTGAGTTCTGCAACGGTTCAAGATTATTCTACTTTGTTGACTATCAACATATCCATATACTTCATAAGTTCCGTCTGGGTGTAGAATACTTACTGTTGGTTCAGCATAACATAGTCCTATACATCCACTTGGTTCAACAGTAATATCTGATTTTAGTGACAATATTTCAAGTTCTGACTTCATTGTTTCTAGTACTTTAGAGGCTCCAGCGGCTATACAACATGTGCCCATATGAACCATGATTCTTACTTTATTACAGCTTTTCTTTTTATGTATAATATTTTGCTGATTTGTGAAAAAATCATCAATATTTTTGAGTTTATTCATTTTTACCCTCCTTGCAATCTTTTAGAATCCTTGGAACCATATCTTCAGTAACGTTTCCGTAAACTTTATCGTTAACCATAACTACTGGTGCAAGGCCACAGGCACCTACACATCTTAAAGTATCTAGTGAGTATGTTAAACCTTTAGTTACTTCTCCTTCGTCTATTCCTAACTCATTGGATAAACGTTTTAAGACTTTTTCGGCCCCTTTTATATAACAAGCTGTTCCAGTACAAACACTAATTCTGTATTTCCCCTGTGGTTTCATTGTAAAGTATGAATAAAATGTAACTACTCCATATATTTCAGATAAATGAATGTTTAGTTTTGCTGCAATAAATTCCTGTATTTCTTCAGGTAAGAATCCAAAAATTTCTTGAGCTTTATATAAAACAGGTAGTAACGATGCCTGTCTTTCTGTAGTACTGCTACTATTTGAAACTAGAGTACTTATATAGCTTTCAAGACTATCATACTTTAAATTATTAAAATTACAATTATTGCACATAATACCTCCATAAAAATCATTCTGATATTTATTATCAGAACCTTTGATATTGTTACCCTATATAGATTATTTCGCTTTACTGTGATAAAAATGTGATTTATTTATGATTAGTGTAATTAAAGTAATTTATAATTAAAATTAAATTTATTAATATCTTTTTTGTGTTTATGTTTTCACAATTTATTCACTAAATACCCTAAAAAATGATATTAATTTATCACAATACTTACATTAATTAGTCTAGAATTTATTGAATCTATTATATATCATACTTATGAGAGACAATGTTTTTAGCAGGAGGATTTATGGGGCAAATTTGTGATACTTTGAGCAATGATATTAGTGAAATTATTGCTAATTATGGTAAAGGTAGAGAGTTTTTATTACCTATACTCAATGATGTGAATATAAAGTTTGGTCATATTAGTGAACACACTTTAATTGAAATCAGTAGACAAATAGATATTCCCATTGGAGAAATACATGGTGTTATGAGCTTTTATTCATATCTGAATCATGAAAAGCAAGGCAAATATGTTATTAGACTCTGTAAAACAATTTCATGCGATATGGCGAATAAAGATTTAATAGTTAAATCTCTTGAAAGAGAACTAGGAATTAAATTTGGTGAAACGACACTAGATGGAATGTTTTCATTGACTTACACTAATTGTATTGGTATGTGTGACCGAGGTCCTGCAATGTTAATAAATGATGATGTTTATCATAGTTTAACTCCAGAAAAGATATATGAAATAGTTAATGATATAAAAGGGGGTAAAATATGAGTATTAAAGAGATAGTTTTAGGGCCTTATATACAAGGAAGTGCAATAAAAAAAATGATTAAAATGACTCCTAATGATGTTATAGATGAAGTTAAATCTTCCAAAATTAAAGGAAGGGGTGGAGCAGGGTTTCCAACTGGTTTAAAATGGCAATTTGCTACATCAGAAAAAGAACCTATAAAATATATTGTTTGTAATGCAGATGAAGGTGAACCTGGTACATTCAAAGATAGATTAATTTTGTCTGAATATCCAAAAAGGGTTATTGAGGGTATTATAATTGCAGGATATGCCATAAAAGCTAAAGAAGGTTTTATTTATTTAAGGGCCGAATATAGATATCTAAAGAAGCCACTTGAAGATATAATGCAAGAAATGAGAGATGATAATTTACTAGGAGAAAATATTCTTGATAGTGACTTTTCTTTTGATATTACAATAAGAATGGGAGCTGGAGCTTATGTTTGTGGTGAGGAATTTGCTCTTATTGAGTCTATGAATGGGTACAGAGGAGAACCTCATAATAAACCTCCTTTTCCAACTCAAAGTGGATATTTAAGAAAACCAACTGTTGTAAATAATGTTGAAACTTTAGCAAAGATTCCTTTTGTTATGACTATGGGAGCTGAAGCAATAAAGTACAGAGGTACTTTTGAATCAACGGGAACAAAGTTATTCTCTATCTCGGGTGATATTGAAAAACCTGGTGTTTATGAATTTGATATGGGAATAACTGTAAATGATTTACTCAAAATTGTTGGTGGAGAAGATGCAAAAGCAGTACAGGTTGGAGGCGCTAGCGGTATAAATGTTGCTAAAAAGGATTTTGATAAACCTATCTCTTATGAAGGTTTACCCCCTGGAGGCTCTATAATAGTGTTTGGTAAAGATAGAGATATGTTAAAAGTATTGAAAAACTTTATGGAGTTTTTTGCAGAAGAATCATGTGGTCAGTGTACTCCTTGTAGAGATGGTAATTATAGGCTTCTTGAGGGTGTAAAAATGATGGAAAAAGGAGAATGTTCTGTAAGATACTTCAAGGAATTGGAATTATTATGTGAAGTTATGAAAGACAGTTCCAAATGCGGGCTTGGGCAAACATCTCCTAATCCGTTTATTACAATAATAAAAAATTTCAGAAGTGAAATATTATATCGTTAGGGGGATTTATGATAGATATAACT
>JAMOQH010000015.1 GCA_027064085.1 bacterium
AACTCACCAGCATAAGTTTTATTTATGGAGATTAAAAATATGAGTAAAGTTTTTTCAGGAAACCATAACAATTTAAAAGAATTTTCTTGGATGGAAAGCAAAGGGAAAGCTGTTAATAGTAAAAAATCCAAAGAAAGACCTAAAACACAAACAAGAAAAAAGGAAAACCTTGAAATTAAAAAAGTTCTTTCAACTAACGAAGAGAAAATACTTCAGGCTATGGAAATAGAAAAAAAAGAAATAGAAAAAAATGTTAAAGCAGATTTAACAAAAGAAATAGAAAAAGAGAAAAAAAACTATCAACATTTTAGAATTGCTTTTGAAGAACTAGATAAAATAAAAAAAGATGCCTACGATAAAGGTTTTAGTGAAGGTGTTGAAAAAGGTAAAATAAGCGGAGAAGCTTTGGGATATCAAAAAGGAATGGAAAAAGCAGAACAAGAGTATAAAGAAAAGCTAGTTATATTTCAAAATAGTCTAGCATCTTCATTAGAAAACATTCAATTATTTAAAGAAAAAATATTAAATAATGCTAAATCGGATACTTTAGAACTTGCGATAATGATGACTAAAAAAATAATTGCAAGAGAAATAACTCTAAATCCCAAAGTATTAATATCAATTATTGAAAATAGCTTACAAAATATAATTGCAAAAGATAAATTAAATATATTTTTGAATAAAGATGATTATGAAATTATAAAAAATGAAAAATTTACATTTGCCAATGCAGAAAAAATGGTATTAACCGCTGACTCTCAATTAAAAAGAGGAGAAATCAGAATAGAATCAGATTTAGAACAATTAAACTACTCTATTAATGAAAATGTCAATAAACTAGGAGATGAATTAAAAAATGAATTTCTTTGATAAAAATAAAATAGATGATATTTTAAATAAAACTGCTATCTATAAAAGCTATGGAAGAGTAAATGCCGTTAAAGGTGTTACTATTGAAGGAGTTATGAGGCCTATTTCTTTAGGGGCATTATGCGATATAGAAATAGAAAATAATAATTATATTAGTTGTGAAGTTGTTGGTTTTAAAGAAGGAAAAACTTTACTTATGCCTCTTGGTAATATAAAAGGAATAAAATCTGGAGATAGAATAATAGCAAAAACAGATAAGCCTGAGATTAAGCTTGGAGATGAGCTCCTTGGTAGAGTAATAGATTCATTGTCTAATCCCGTTGATGGACTTGGAGACTTATATTTAGATAAAAAAAAATCTTTATATAATATAGCACCTAATGCAATGGAAAGAGAATTGATAAATGAACCATTAGACTTAGGAATCAAAACAATTAATGGGCTTTTAACAACCGCAAAAGGACAGAGAGTTGGAATTATGGCAGGCAGTGGAGTCGGAAAATCTGTATTAATGGGAATGATTGCTAAAAATTGTAAAGCAGATATAAATGTTATAGCACTAATAGGAGAAAGAGGAAGAGAACTAAGAGAATTTATTGAAGATGACCTCGGAAAAGAGGGTTTAGCTCGTTCTATAGTTGTTGTAGCTACAAGTGATAGATCTCCTTTAGAAAGAGTAAGAGCTTCTTATGTAGCAACTACTATTGCAGAATACTTTAGGGATCAAGGAAAAGATGTTTTATTGATGATGGATAGCTTAACAAGATTTGCAATGGCTCAAAGAGAAATTGGGCTTGCTGTTGGAGAACCTCCTACAACTAAAGGATATACCCCTAGCGTATTTGATGCACTTCCTAAATTACTTGAAAGAGCAGGAAAACGAAAAGGAAAAGGAAGCATAACGGGACTCTATACCGTTTTAGTTGATGGAGATGATATGAATGACCCCATTGGAGATGCCGCAAGATCTATTTTAGATGGCCATATAGTTCTTTCTCGTGATTTAGCAGCAAAGGGACACTATCCTGCAATTGATATATTGTATTCCGCATCAAGAGTAATGAATAGAGTGATTACAGACGAACAAAAAAAATTAGCTTTAAAAATTAAAAAGCTAGTTGCTTTATATACACAATCAGAATCTTTAATTTCAATTGGTGCTTATGTAAAAGGAAATAATTCAGAACTTGATGAAGCGGTCGATAAAATAGATAGAATTAATAATTTTTTAATTCAAGATGTTAAAGAGGGTTTTAGCTTAGAGGAAACAGTTAAAGAAATGAAGAAAATTGTTGGAGGAAAATGAAAATATTGACATATTTATTATTATTATTATTATTTTCAAGTTCAATAATTGCCAAGAAAGTAGATAAAGACTCCATTAAAATTGAAAACCTAGATGTTAATGAAGATTTCTTTAATAATTTACAAAAAATAAGAAATGAACTAGAAAAAAAAGACAATAAATCTGAAAGAAAAAAAGTTGAAATAGAAGAGTTAAAAAAAGAAATTATAGCAAGAGAAAAAAATATAAAGGTTTATGAAAAAAACATAACAAATACAATAAAATCATTTTCAACTAAAAAATCTAAAAAATTTAATTTAAGAGTTTCTAAATTAACAAAAGTATTTTCTTCAATGAAACCTAAAAATGTTGCTAAAATAATTGAAAATTTGCCAGATGATTTAGTTATTGCTGTTTTTTTAAAATTAAAAGAAAATGAAATAGGTAAAATAATGAAATATTTAAAACCCAAAAAAGCAGCATTTTTAAGTGAAAAACTAATTGAATGGAAAAAACGATATAAACTAAAAAACAAGAAGAAATAATGAAACAAAAAAATTATTTTGAATTTACCATAAAACCCATTCCATTTGCAATGTTAATATATTTAGCTGGATGGTATGATTTTAAACATGGTATATTTGGAAATGAAGTAACGGTAGGATTCTTTTTCATGACAGTTTCAGTATGGATATTTATTTCATACTTAATTCGTTATCGTTCTAAAACTAAAAATTCTTGCGATAAATGTAAATTAAACAGAAAGCTAGCAGGTATTTTTTTAGTTTTTCTGCCTATTTATACTTTAATTTATTGGATAATTAGCATTTATGGACCATTTCAACTTAAATTTTAAAAAATTTAAGTTGAAATGGAAAACTTAGCTTTATAAAATCTAAGTTTTGATGTATATATAAACATATATTATGGAGTTTAATTATGATAATATTTGGATTAACACTTACGGGATTAATATGGATATTCTTATTTGGTGCATTAGCAGGATATATCGCTGCTTCAATTATAGGAGTTAAAGATTTAGGATTTATAGCAATATCAATTATTGGTATTATAGGAGCTTTTATTGGAAACTTTTTACTTGGATTAATTGGAATACATTTTTTCGGCTTAGTAGGCTCTATTATAACATCAGTATTAGGAGCATCTTTATTAATGCTTGTTGTAGGAAAATCTAAAAACTAATACATTCACGGTACTATATTATTTAATTTCTTTTAAAATTTTATTTTCTAAATTTGACAAATTTTCAACAGCCAATAAATACTTAGAGTAAATCAGGTTATCTATTGATGTCGTATTCATAAATGATAAAATATATTTAGCCATAATTAAATCATTGAAATCAAGATTAATTTTATATAATTCAGTGTATAAATACGCAAGTTCTATATTATTCTCAATATCAACATATTTAAAACCAAAAGGTTCTGTTCCTTTTTTAACATCATAAAAAACACCCTTTTTTTTATCATAAAAATTATTTTCAAATTTATCAATAAAATTTAACATTTCACTTTTTATATTTTTATCATGTTTGTAAAAACTTAAATATGCTTTTAATATTGATGTTTGAACACCAAGATATTTAGAATTTTTATTATCATTTATTAAAGTTTTTAAATCATTAGGAACATCTTTAGTTAAATTATTAGAAACAAAAGTTTTATACAATATTTTTTCTTCTATAGTCATTTTTTTATAATTAGCATAAAGAAAATGATCAACTTTCAATGCCATAGTAGTATTACCTAATTTATATAATAATATTAGTAAATTAATATTATCCTTATAGATAATTTTTTTTATAGGTTTACTCCAATCTCTATACGAAGCTTTAAATATATGATCTTTATCAAAAATTTTATTTTCCAATAAAGAATCAATATGAGCATCTATAATTAAGTTTTCATATCCTGTTGAATTATCCATATTTAATATCGAAAAACAGTAATTATAAAGAGGTTTTAAATATGAAACATTAAAATACATTTTATTTAAACTTATCTTATTCGTTAAAAAACTTCTTACTTCATCACTTCGATTAACTAATTCTTTACTATTCTCTAAAAAATAAGCAGAATAATATACTTGATACATTGCCTGTTTTGAAATATCAGATAACATTTTCCTCATACTTTTATTTTTTTCTGATTCTAAATAATTGTATAAATCTCTTTCTATTGTTAAAACAGAATAATTTCTCTTTTTAGTAATAATTATTCCATTTTTATCTAATACGGCAATCGAAGGAGGAGTCATTAATAAGTATCTATTTTTAAAATCAGTTTTTTCATTTATATTAATTTTAATTGAGTAAAAATTTTCATTTAATAACTTAGCTAATCTTTTATTAGAAAATATTTTTTTGTCTGTTTGACTATTAAAATCATCAGTTAATAAAATAAAAACAGGTTTATTTATATTTTTTCTATACTCTTTCCAATTCACTAAATCATTAGAAAAAATATAAAAAGGTAATATTAAAAAAATAAGAAAAAAACTCTTCATTGTTGCCCCAAGATTATTAATTTATTTTGAAAATTTATTTGTATTTATTGTTAAAACAGGAATTTGAGAATGTCTAACAACTTTCTCCGCAGTAGAACCGATTAAAAATCTTCTAATCCCACCCTTACTATGTGTAGGCATTAGTATTAATTCAATTTTATGCTCATCGTCTTCTACATATTTAATAATTTCTTCAGCAGCAGAAGAACCAGAAACGGTTACAATATCCCACTTTAAATCTTTTACATTATCAATTTTGTTAAGTTCTGACTTTTTATCTAAATCATCTAATTTAACTTCAACTTCATTTTTAAATTGAGAAAAATCAGTTGTACTATCATTATTCTCATCATTTAATACATGGAAAAAAACTAATTCAGAATGATTATTTAAAGCAAATTTAATTGCAAAATCAGTTATTTTTACAGAACAACCAGAAAAATCAGTTGGAAAAAGTACTTTTTTAAACATCTTACCTCCTATTTAGCTGCTTTTTTAGCAATTTTATCAGCTTTTTTAATAATTGAATTTAATGCTTTAATATAGTTTCTTTTGGGTCTAGCTCCAATAATAACATCTTGAACTTTTCCTTGAAAAAATATTGCAACAGTTGGAATACTTCTAATATTTAAAGTTTGAGAAATACCTCTATTTTCATCAGTATTTACTTTACAAACTTTAGCCTTTCCTTCAAATTCACCTGCAAGTTCTTCTATAATTGGTCCTACCATTCTACAAGGTACACACCAAGGTGCCCAAAAATCAACCATTACTGGAACTTTCGACTCAACAACTTCTTTAACAAATGTATTATCAACAACATTAAGTGGTTTCATTATTACTCCTTTTTATCAAAAATTTTTTGCTCACTTTTTAATTTTTTATTAAAATTTTTAAAAAACAGAATCAACTTATAGTGAGCTCCTTCAAAATTCATTTTTAACTCTGTTTTTTTATCGTTTATTTTTATTATTTCAATAACACCAGAAATCTCTTTTTTTGTACTCTTAAATTTTATGTATGCACCTTCTATATCTTTTTGAGTAATATTAGAGTTTTGCTCAACAACTAAAAATCTAATCATTGTAGAATAAATTCTTTCAAAAGAATAATTATAGGTTTTACTTTCTGTGAAAGCACATAGGTTAATAGAATATACTAATGTTAAAATAATAAAAAAATACTTCATCTACTCTTCTATAATCCAAGTATAATCACCTAAACCTTTTCTTACAAGATTAACTTCATCATTAGTAAAATCAATTACTGTTGATAATCCTTGTGGCTCTACCATTTCTGATGGATCTATAACTATATCAATTAACTTACCTAACTCCTCATTTATTTCCACTGCATCTAAAAAATACTGACCTTCTGAATTTTTTGCAGTTGTTGAAATTATGGGCCTTTCTAATTTTTCTACAATAGCTTGACAAATACTATCATCAGGAACCCTAATACCGACTTGTTTTCTTTTTGAAATCAAGGTTGTTGGAACCGTTTTTGCAGCATCTAAGATAAATGTATATCTACCTGGAACCAATCTCTTCATTGTTTTATATGCAAAATTTGAAACAACTGCATATTCTGAAACATTTGATAAGTTAGGACATAAAAAACTTAAATTTTTATTTTTAGGAAGATTTAAAATTTTATATATCTTTTCAACAGCTTTTTTATTCTTTAAATCACAACCTATTCCAAAAGATGTATCTGTTGGGTATGCAATAATTCCACCATTTTCTAAAACTTCAACAATTTGTTCAATTTTTCTTTTTTCTGGATTTCTACTATTTACAGTTATTAACATATCTACTCCTTTTAAAAATGTTATTATAACATATTTTGCTATAATAATTCTATAAATTTATCATAATCTTATTTTAACAATATAAGCCCCTTCTCCTCCTAATACCTTAGGAGCATATTCTATTAACTCAACTAGGTTTGCCATATTAATTAAAAGGTTTTTAATTCCTATTTTTAAAATTGGACCATTATCAGAATGATTTCCTTTTCCTGTTATAATTAATATGTTATCAAATTTTTCTCTATAACACCAAACCAATTTATCTTTAACCAATGCAATAGCATTATCAAGAGTTTTACCATGCAAATCAATAGTATACATTATATCTTCTTCTTCTATGGTAGAAAACCTTTCGTGAAAGATTTTCTTACTTACAGAATGATTACTAGATAGATTATCTTCTTCTATTTGTGGATTATATAGTTTCAACGCTTCTTCAAATGAATTTGAAAAGTCCTCTTTTTTTGACTTCTTATTTGACTTCTTGTTAGCAGAATAAATCTCTGACTTATTCTTACTATTTTCTTTTTCTTTAAGTAAACCTTCCATTGTATAATCTTCAGGCAATATAGCTTTAACTTCCTCAAGATTAGACACCTCCTTATCCCTATGGTAAGGGGCGTTTTTTTCTTTTTTCTCTTTTTTTATTGGTTTTACACCTAAACTACTCATTAAATCATCAAAATCACTCATATTTAATCCAACTTAATATAAAATTTACCATCAATTTTTTTTAATGTAACAAATCCAGCATTACCATCTTTTAATAAAATTTCCATATAATATAAATCTTTAACTTTATCTCTGCTTCTAAATCTTATAGATTTTACATTATATTTATTTATTTGAAAATTACTCCTTATTAATTTATCTTTGCCTCTACTATATTTCTTTTTGCTTTCAGGGGTTAACATTTCATATATTTTATCCATATTTTTTTCACTCGCATATTTTATAAATAATTTAATAGTCCCTTTTTTATTACCTCTTTCATTATTACACGACATTGCTAAAAATATTGTTAAAACAATTATAATATATTTCATTCAAACTCCACATAAAAAGCTAAAATTAATTCTAACTAGTAAATATTTTAATTATCTTTTATTAATTGTCAAGGATAATGAAATATATGTAAAAAAAAAAGGCTCCACTAATGTGAAGCCTTTTGGTGATCCCAACGGGATTCGAACCCGTGTTACCGCCGTGAAAGGGCGATGTCCTAACCGGACTAGACGATGGGATCATGTGAGCCACGAAGGATTTGAACCTTCGACCACCTGATTAAAAGTCAGATGCTCTACCTACTGAGCTAGTGGCTCAAACGAGTAAGTGTTTTATAATATATTTCTTTTTCATTGTCAAGGCCTTTTTATTTTTTTTTAATTTTGAAAGATAAATAACCTCATAAAATTTAAACTTCGGTTAAATTTTGAGCGTAAAAGACTTTGGGCTTTGGAGCCAAAGTTTTAGATTTCAGCTAAAACTTCCTTACCCACCCCACCTATCACAGGATGGGCACCCCTCTCAAAAGGGGAATTAACTATCTGTTACTTTTTCTTAATATAATAACAATAAAAAATCGCTATAAACTTGCATTCTTTCTTATAGTTTGATACTTATCTAATGATGTTTTGAAGTTTAGCCTTTATGGAGGATGATAAGAATGAAAAAAACTATTGGAAAAGCAATGCTCTCAGGTAACGAAGCTATTGCAAGAGGAGCTTATGAAGCTGGTGTTCATGTGGCATCTGCGTATCCAGGTACTCCTAGTACTGAAATTTTAGAATCAATAGCACTGTACAAAGGTGAAGTTAAGGCAGAATGGGCTCCAAATGAAAAAGTTGCAATGGAAGTTGCAGGGGGAGCATCTATTGCAGGTGCAAAAGCTTTATGTGCTCAAAAACATGTTGGACTAAATGTTGCAGCTGACCCCTTCTTCTCATTAGCTTATGCAGGAGTTACCGGTGCACTTGTTGTTGTTACAGCTGATGACCCAGGTATGCATTCAAGCCAAAATGAACAAGATAATAGACATTATGCAAGAGCCGCAAAAGTCCCTTTATTTGAACCAACTGATAGTCAAGAAGCTCTAGAAATGACTAAAATCGCATTTGAATTAAGTCATAATTTTAATACACTTGTTCTACTTAGAACTACAACAAGGATTTCTCATGGTAGAGGAGTTGTTGAAATTAGTGAAAGAAACGCAGAACCGATCTTGCCTTATGTTAAAGATTTTAAAAGATTCGTTTTAATGCCAGCTGTTTCAAGGCCTATTCATGTTAAAATAGAAGAAAGATTAAAAGAATTAAAAAAATATGCAGAAAACTTTAAATACAATAACATAGAAATGAATGACAAGAAATTTGGTATCATTACTAGTGGAATTAGTTATCAATATGCCAAAGAAGTATTTCCTAATGCGTCATTTTTAAAATTAGGAATGAGTTTCCCTTTTCCTAGTGATTTAACCAAAAAATTTATTGATAGTGTTGATGAAGTTTTAATTATCGAAGAAGGGGATGATTTTATTGAAGGATATGTAAAACAACTAGGAATACATGATAAAAAAATAACCGGAAAAGATGTTCTTCCTTTTCATGGAGAAATGCTTCCTGAAGTTTTAAGAAAATACATTTTAAATGAAAGCAAGGAAGAAAGAGTTGTGGATATGACAGAAGTTCCAGATAGACCTCCTGTTTTATGTGCAGGATGCCCTCACATGGGAGTTTTTGATGCAATTAAAAAGCAGAAATTAACTGTTAATGGTGATATTGGTTGTTATACACTTGCGGCTCTTCCACCTTGGGATAGTATGGATACATGTATCTGTATGGGTGCGAGTATAAGTGCACAATCAGGTTTTAACAATAGTGGAATAGACCCAAATACCAATATTTCCGTAATTGGTGATTCAACATTTATTCACAGTGGAATTACTTCATTAATAGACATGGTTTACAATCAAAGAAATGCCACTGTTGTAATCCTAGACAACCGAATTACAGGTATGACAGGTCAACAACAAAATCCTGCAAGTGGATTTACTCTTCAAGGAGACCCAACAATTGAAATTGATATTGAAGCAATATGCAAAGCAATTGGAGTAAAATGGGTTAAGCGAGTTGATAACTATGATATAAAAGCAACATCAAAAGCTTTAAGAGCCGCAAGAAAATTTGAAGGTGTATCAGTTTTAATAACAACACAACCTTGTGTTTTAACCAAAGAAGTAAGAGCTAAAAAGAAAACTCCTTATGTTGTTGTTCAAGAAGAATGTACAGCTTGCTCTGCATGTTATAAGCTGGGTTGTCCTGCTATTAGTAAAAATGAAGCAGGATTAGCAGAAATTGACCCATTAGCGTGCATTGGCTGTGATTTATGTGCTCAAGTATGTTACCCTGGTGCGATGAAACCAATAACAGCAATTAAATCATAATTGATTTAGATATAGGAGATAAAAATGGAAAATAAAAATATATCAGTTGTATTTGCAGGAATTGGTGGACAAGGAATTATTAGAGCTAGTTCTATTTTAGCAACCGCTGCTTTAAATGCTGGATTAGATGTAAAACAATCAGAAGTTCATGGAATGGCACAAAGAGGTGGAAGTGTTGTTTCTTATGTAAAATTTGGAGATAAAGTTTTTTCTCCAGCAGTGGAACCTGGAACAGCAGATGTAGTTATTGCATTTGAAAAGTCAGAAAGTTTAAGATGGCTACATTTTTTGAAAAAAGATGGTTTTATAGTTGCTAATAACATGATGATTAAGCCCACTTCCCTACTCTACACAGAAAAAGAATATCCTACAAGTGATAAAGTTGAAGAATACCTAAAGAATTACAAGTATTTATTTATTGATAGTATTGAAGAAGCGCAAAAACTTGGAAATGCAAAAGTTTTTAATACTATTATGCTTGGGGCAATATCAAAATACATTCCTAGCTTAACAAAAGAAAATTGGATTAATGCAATTAAAAAATCCGTTCCTCCCAAAACAGTAGAAACAAATTTAAAAGCCTTTGAGTTTGGATTAAAATACTAAGAGCTGTTTCAAAGCCCTAAATAGGTCTTTTACACAGAAAAAAGTAACCAAGCTTTGCTTGTTTCTTTTTTAAAAACTAGACAAATACATGTAAAAATGAGCAATAAAACAAAATATCTCTTTTATCATCCTTGATTCTCTTCATAAATTTTGGATAACTCCAAATGATACTTCTTAAATAACTCCCATAGCTTTTTACCAAATTTTTCCTCTCCGGTAACGCCAGTTCTGTCATCTACAGCCATAATTTCATAAACTTTTTCATGTGTCATTGAACTTTTATAAGACCTTCTACTTCTCAAGGCATCATAAATATCAGCCATAGAAACAATTAGTGCCTCAAGAGGAATTTCTTCTCCTTTTAAAGGCCTAGATTCACCATTAATTTCTACCTTAGGATAACCGCTACCATCATAAGATTGATGATGATGTAAAGCAATATTTCTAGCAATTACAAATTCATACTCCTCATTTGTAGAAAATTTTTGTATAATTTCAAAACCATAAATAGTATGTTTTTGCATTTCCTCTCTTTGCTCAGGAGAATATCTGCCCTTAAATTGTATCAGAGATTGAATTGCAACCTTGCCTATATCATGAAGAGCAGCTACCATTCCTATTGTAGAACAAAATTTTTCATCAAGATTTAATTTCCTTGCAATAAATTCAGAATACTTATTAACTCTTAAAACATGCTCTCCTGTTGTTTCATCACTGTATTCAGATGCAGCACATAAACCAATAATAATCTGATTTAATTTTTCTTTATATATTTTTTGCTTTTCCAATTCATTTTTTATTTTTCTAAGCCTATTTAACTCTTCTGTATCAATATATGTTCCCGCGTAACCAATTATTTTTCCATCTGGAGAGTGAAGACTATCCACAGTTAACAACATAGTAATTTTAGAATTATCATTCTTTTTTATCTTAAGTTCTCCAGTCCAAAATCCTTTTAAAGGATTAGTAATATCTTTCCACATCTCTTCATAAATTTTTTCAGAATCAATACTTCTCTCACTTAATATTGAATTTTTTTTACCTATTAAATCCTCTTTTCTATATCCAAGAATTTCTAATAAAGTTTCATTTACATGGGTAATCTTTTTATCTAAATTTGTAACAATAACTCCATGCTTACTTTGATAAAATAAATTTTCAAAAATATCTCTTTCTAATGCTATTGTTTTCCATTTTTTTTCAGAGTTAACAATTTGCAACAAAGCTCTTTTTAATTTTACATGAGTAGAGATCCTTGCAATTAATTCACTAATATTAAAAGGTTTTAATATATAATCAACTCCTCCTGCTTCAAATCCCTTTACAATATCATTTGCAGTATCGTTACCTGATAAGAAAATAATAGGAATATCTTTCAATTGATTATCACTCTTCATTATATTAGCAGCTTCAATACCATTCATAACAGGCATATTAATATCTAGTAATATTAAATCTGGTCTTTCTATTCTAGCAATCTTAATTGCTTCATCGCCATTTAAAGCAGTTACAACCGCATAATGATTTTTAATTAATATTCTAGAAATCAAATGTACATTATCTGCTTCATCATCGGTAACTAAAATTTTTGCATTTTTTAAATTAATCATAAAACACCCTTAACAACATTAATAGTTCGGAATTTAATAGACAAAAACTTAATTTTTTTCATATTTTTTATTAAGTTCTTGAAATTTTATATTTTTTAAGCTATTATTAACGTAATTGAGAGGTTTAAATGAAATATTTTTTATTAACACTAATATTTATTTTACTATCAACAAACATAGAAGCATCCAAAGGAGTTGTTTCTGTTATTGTTAATAGTAAAATAACTATACCAGATGATTTTCAAAGTGGAATAGAAGAAGAGCTTACATCATATGGTTATTATTTATGTCAAGAAACAGGTTGTAAAAATGTTTTCTTTCAAATAAAAGTAGATATAACTAAAAAATCAAAAAATATATATAGATTCAAAGCTAAATTTCTTGATCTAAAAAACAAAAGAGCATTATCAATTAAATCTTTGTATTTTAAAGGAGCTATTTCTGATTATGAAAAATTAATGGTTTTCGGTAAAGATTTAACTAAATTAATAGTAAAAAATATAAAAATAGTAGAACTAAAAAAAGATAAAAAACAAAAGACTAAAACAGACACTAAAAAGAAAAAAATAATTGTAAAAAATAAAAACAATGCCTTAAACACATTTGAAAAAATGGAAAGATTAATGAATAAGCATCAAAATATACAAAAAGTAAAACCTATTCAAAAAAATAATACGGATTTATTTTACAATTCTGTGATATCACATCCTCAAATTATAAATATAAGATAAAATGAATAACATAATAGAATTTTCTCCTTGTAAAAAGAAAGAAAATTTAGAGGAGAAGTTAATTTATTATGTAAAACTAGGTGATTTCAAAAAGGTATCAATTTATTTAAATTGTGATTTAGATTTAAATTATAAAGATAAATCTGGAAAAACAGCATTAATATGGGCAACAATTCAAAATTATTATAAATTAATTGAAATATTACTCAAAAATAAAGCATCTATAGAAGTAAGCGACAATGTAGGTAAAACTTCACTTATTTGGGCCGCTGAGTTGGGCTATATTAATATAATAGAAATATTATTAAAATATAATCCAATTATAGATAGAAGAGACCAAGACAGTATGAGTGCACTATCTTGGGCCTCTTTAAATGGCAATACAAAAGTTATGAACTTGCTTATAGAAAACAATGCAGATGTAAACTTAATAGATAGAGATGGAGTAACCCCACTAATGCATGCGACATGGTCTGAAAACTTAAATTCAGTAAAACTATTAGTTAACAATAACGCTGATATTAACAAAATTGATCATTCTCGGCAAACAGCAATATTTAGGGCATGTTATAAAAACAATACTGATATCTTAGAATTTTTACTTATGAATGGAGCTGATTTCAATAAACTTGATATTAATCATTGGCCGGCATTTATATGGGCATTAATTCAAGAAAACTATCAAAGTTCTGATTTATTATTAAAATATGGATTTAATATAAATAAATTGCTAAATAATAGAAAATCAATACTGGTTCTTTTTATAAAAGAAGAAAATTATTCTATAATTGAGTATCTTCTTAAACAAAGTATTAATGTAGACATTAGAGATTACAGAAATAAAACTCCTTTAATGTATGCAGCTGAATTAGGAAACTTAAAAATTGTTAAATTATTATTAAAAAATGGAGCTAATCCATTCAAATCAGATAAATATGGTACTACTCCATTTTTATATGCAATAGAAAATAATTTTATACAAGTATCAAACTTAATACATGAAGAAATATTAAAGCTTAGAAAGTGCTGAAACTAAATATTTTCGAATAGGCTCTTTGTTTGTATAAATAATAATATCCTGATTCTCTTTTAGATAGTTATTATAATATGAACCCTCAATAAAAAAGCTAATTATATCCATGTGTTCTTCTATAATTGCATACTTTAATGCATTAATATTATTATAATTTGTTGCAGTTAGAGAAGCTCCTGATTCAACAAGAATTTTAACTGCATCAAGATGTCCACTTAAGCTAGCTAACATTAATGGAGTTCTATTATAATTATCATCCATGTCAATATGACTTCCTTTTGCAAGTAAAAGCTTTATTATTTCAACATGACCATAATATGCAGCGTATCCAAGCAAAGTAACCCCTTCATTATCGCTCGTTTCTAAATTTGCTCCTTTAGATAATAGATACTCTACAACATTTTTATAACCTTTTCTTACTGCATGAGCCAATGAAGTAACACCATGATCATTTTTATTGTCAATGTTATCCATTAAATCAACTAAAATAAAAATAGATTCAATAGAGTTATTTTGCGAAGCATAAGCAAGAACACTATTCCCCATGATATCCTTAACATTAACACTAACATTATTTTCAATTAATTTAAGTAGAGCTTTGGTATTATTCTTAATTGCAGCAAAAAATATAGGAGTCATATTATAATCATTTTTCTTTTCAATATATATTTTTTTTTCAAGAAAAAAATTAAAAATATCTTCTCTAAAATACTTAATTGCATACACTAAAGGAGAATTTCCCTCGTCATCGTAAACACCATTGTTGTTATAAAAATCAAATAAATATTCAAGAACTTCCAAACTTCCATACTTTGCCGCATAGTGTACTGGAGCCAAACCATAATTATCTGAATCAAAAATATTTGCCTTCATAGAATGAAGTTTTTTTAATATTCCAAGCATATTATTTTCAGCAGCATATATTATAGAGGATTTACCGCTATAGCTTTTAATTGTTATTGAGGGATTATACTCTAATAATAAATTTACGATATCAATATATTTATGCTTTACTGCTAGTAACAAGGCTGTTCGGCCATTTGAATCTCTTTTATCAATATTTTCAACAAGTGAATTCTCCAAATATAATTTTGTAACCTTATAATTTCCCTCTATTACAGCCCAAAGAAATGAAGTTGCATTGTTGTAATCTTCCTTATTTAAATCAGCTTTTGCATTAATTAGGATTTTTATTAAAGGAATATTATCATGTGTTGAGGCATACATTATTGCCGTATAACCATTATTATCTGTAGCATTAACCATGGCACCTTTTTCTATCAAAAATTTAACAGTCTCAAATCTATCATATTTAGTTGCAATAATTAATGGTGTTTTTCCTTTTTTGTTTTTAGATTCAATATTTGCACCATTTTTTAACAATATTTCAACAGCTTTAAGTTCTCCATTCATACAGGCATAAGATAACGGAGTGGTACCTGAATTATCTTTTTGGTCAATCTTGACATTTTTCTTAATTAATAAATTTATTATTTTAGCATTACCATTTCTGGCAGCATATATCAACGGAGTAGCTCCATTAGCATTTTTAGTTTCTATATTTACTTTATTATCAATAAGGTATTTTACAATATCAAAATAATTTTTTCTTACAGCAAGCGATAAAGCTGTTCTGTGATTTTGATCATAAGATTCTATTGAAACTCTTTTGCTTAACTTCTTTACTTTATTAATATCCCCTAAATAAGCAGCAGATAAAAACTCTTTATTTCTACTCAAATTAACTCCCTTTAATCAATGCATTATATCACAGCAACAGCCTCAAAACAAATAATTTCAAAATTTTCTAGAAAAACAAATAAAAAAATGTTATCCTACTTTGTAAGTTTTTAGAGGGAAATATGATTAATTTAGAATTAGTAAATCCAAAATCAATTGTTATTATTGGTGGCTCAAATAATATAGAAAAACCAGGTGGTAAAGTTTTAAAAAACATACTAGATCATAGTTTTAAAGGAGATTTATTTGTAATAAATCCTAAAAATGATAAAGTTCAAGGAATTAAATCTTATAAAAATCTATCAGAATTACCTAAAATAGATTTAGCCATATTTTCTATACCTGCTAAGTTTATTAATAATTCAGTAAAAGAGCTTATTGAAAATCATAGTACCAAAGCTTTTATTGTTTTATCCGCGGGCTTTAGCGAAGTTAGTGAAGAGGGTAAAAAACTAGAACAAGAATTAATTGAGATAGTAACAACTAATAATGTCTCTTTAATAGGCCCTAATTGTATGGGAGTTTTAACTCCTAGTTACAGTGGTAGTTTTGGTGGGCCTATCCCTAAACTTGATAAAAATGGAGTTGATTTTGCTAGTGGAAGTGGAGCAACAGCTGCTTTCATTTTAGAAAATGGAATTACAATGGGGCTAAAATTTGCGTCTATGTTTTCTGTTGGAAATTCAGCGACAGTTGGAGTTGAAGATATTGTTGAATATTGGGACGAAACATTTGATATTAATACTAGTAGTAAATCTAAATTGCTATATCTTGAAAAAGTTGATAACCCTAAAAAATTACTCAAGCATAGTTCTTCACTGATTAGAAAAGGATGTAAAATTGCAGCAATAAAAGCAGGAAGCAGTGAGGCTGGAAGCAGAGCGGCAAGCAGTCATACAGGTGCCTTATCATCTAGTGATGATGCCGTTGATACCCTTTTTAAAAAAGCAGGAATAGTAAGATGTTATAGCCGTGAAGAATTAGTTTATGCTGGAGCAATATTTCAATATCAAGAATTAGTTGGGGATAAAATCGCAATTATCACACATGCGGGAGGTCCAGGAGTGATGCTTGCTGACTCTTTAAGTAAAAATGGCTTAAAAGTTCCTACAATTACAAATAAAGAAGGTAAAAAATTACTTGAAAAACTATATGATGGATCTTCTATTTCAAATCCAATTGATTTTTTAGCAACAGGAACAGCAAAACAACTTTCAGATATTATTGATTTTGTAAATGAAGACCTTGATAATATTGATGCAATGGTTGTAATTTTTGGTTCTCCAGGTTTATTTGATGTGAAAGATGTTTATGATATTTTATTCGATAAAATTAAAGATTCAAGAAAGCCTATTTATCCAATTTTACCATCTATCGTTACAGCAAAAGATGAAGTAGAATATTTTATTTCTAAAGGTGGAATTAATTTGCCAGATGAGGTATTTTTCGCTAATATTTTGGGTCGTATTTACAATACTCCAAAGCCTAAACTTATAAATAATAATTTAAATATCTCCAAAACAGAATTGATACAAAAAGCAATTGATAACAATAAAAATCAATATATTTCACCTAAAGATGCAGGTGTATTCTTAGATTGTGCAAAAATTGAAAGAATAGAAGAATTCATTATAAAATCTAAAGATAAAATCCTAGAACTTAAAAATAATCTAATGTATCCCCTTGCAATGAAAGTTATTGGACCACTACATAAAACCGATGTTGGTGGAGTTAAGCTAAATATTGATAAAGATTCTATTATATCAACTTATGATGAATTAATGCAAATTAAAGATGCAAAAGGAGTTTTAATACAGCCTATGGTTACTGGTTTAGAACTTTTTATTGGAGTAAAAAAAGAAAAGAATTTTGGACATATAATTTTTGCAGGACTTGGAGGAATATTTATTGAAGTCTTAAAGGATGTATCTAAAAGACTTGCACCTATTTCAAGAGATGATGCATTTTCTATGCTTAGAGAACTTAAAAGCTATAAACTTCTTGAAGGAGTAAGAGGACAAAAAGGTATAGATATAGATAAATTTGCAGATACAATAATAAAAGTATCAAATTTAGTTACTTTGATTCCCGAAATAGAAGAAATGGATATAAATCCACTAATTGCAACAGAAAAGAATCTTAATGCTGTTGATTTTAGAATTAAACTAGAAAAATAATATTACCAGCCTTTTAAATCTAAATTTTCAATATCAACTATTTCTACATTTTTTTTCATCTTTTTTTCAATTATTTTGAAATGAGCCTCTTCGCTCGGTGTAATTAAAGTAATTGCTTCTCCATAAGAATCCGCCCTACCCGTTCTTCCTATTCTATGAACAAACATTTTAGGCGAACGAGGTAATTCATAATTAATTACATAGGGTAAAAGTTCAATATCAATTCCTCTTGCAAGTAAATCAGTAGATACAAGTATATTAAGTTTATGATTTTTAAATTTAGTTAATAAATTTGTCCTTGCTCCCTGGGATTTTTTTCTATGTATTGCCTCTGCTTCAAGACCATTTTTTCTAAGCTTTTCTGCTACTCTATCAGCTCTTTTAACAGAGGAAGTAAATATTAATACTTGTTTCATATTTTGACTTATAATTAAATATCTAAGAAGTGGCCCTTTTTTTTCTTCTGAAATAAAATATACTACTTGATTTATTAAATCAATTTCATTTTCTTCTGATTCAATTTCTATAATTTTAGGATTATTTAGTATTATTTGCTTTATGTTGTTTATATCATTATTTAAAGTTGCTGAAAACAATAAGTTTTGTCGTTTTTTAGGTAGTAAGTTTAAAATTTTATTTACTTCTATTGTAAATCCTTCATTTAACATTTTATCAGCTTCATCTAATACCAAAGTTTCTATTTCTCCCAAATGAAGAGCATTAGATTCTATTAATTCTAACAATCTACCTGGAGTAGCAATCAAAATATCAATATCACTTAAATTTTTCATTTGAGGATTAATACTTACTCCTCCAAAAACAGCCATTGATTTAACATTTGACACAGCATTTTGAAACAATTTAAATACAGACTCAACCTGAATAGCAAGCTCCCGTGTTGGTACTAAAATGAGAATATTAATAAATCTATTTTTTTTATTTTTATTAGCAGAAGCATTTATTAAAATAGGCAATACATAACTAACTGTTTTACCAGACCCAGTTTTTGCAATACCTAAAACATCTTTTTTATTTAAAATATATGGAATTGCTTCTTTTTGAATAGGAGTTGGTATTTTATAACCCTGAGTTTCTAATAATTTTAATAAAGAAATTGGTAAGCCTAGCGATTCAAAAGTTGTCATTATACTCCTTTATTTTAGTTATTTTTAATTATCTATAGTCTTAATCTACAGTTAATCTTTAACCATTATATTTATCACTTATATTTTAGAAAGTCAAAAAGAATAAAAATATAATAAGTTAGATAAATAATCTTATTTTACTTAAAGGAGATAACCCATAAATATGGGTGGAGAAAATCATAACTATTTTTCAATAATCAACTCTTGCAATAATAAACAATTAAAGTTATACTCATTTTGCTTAATTTAGGAGAGTTATGAGTAAATTATACTTAGTTGCAATTCATATAGGAAATGTTGAAGACATGACATTTAGAGCAGTTAACATTTTAAAATCGGTTAAAAACATTGTTTGTGAAGACTATAAAATTGGCAAAAGAATTATGCGAGAATATGACCTTGGTGAAAAAAATTTAATGAGAATTAATGTAAAATCAAGAGATGAAGATATTAATGAAGTTTTAAATGAATACCTATTAAAAGGTGAAGATGTAGCATTGTTTTCGGATACCGGCACACCCGTTTTTGCAGATCCAGGCTTTAAACTATCTAAGCGAGCTTATAACTTAGGAATTGAAATTATCCCTATTCCAGGAGCATCTTCTTTAATGGCTGCAATTGTAAAATCAGATATTGAAATAAAAAGATTTTATTATTATGGTTTTTTATCAGCAAAAAGAGAACTTAGAGAAAAAGAATTAAAAAAATTAAAGAATTTCCCCGACCCTATTATATTTTTGGAAGCCCCCTACAGATTAGCTCCCCTTCTTGAAGCAATTAAAAAAAATATTGGAAATAACAGATACATTAATGTTATATGTGAATTAACTACTACACAAGAAAAAATTATTAGAGGAAATGTTAAAAAGGTGTATGAATACTTTAAGAAAACTCCTTTTAAGGGTGAATTTGTGATTATTTTAGATTCTGCTTCAATCAAGTAAACTTGTTTTACGCAGTTCGTTAAGCCTTAAAGTCTTAACTCAAATAAATTATTATACTCAATTAAGATTAAATATCATCGTTGATAATGCCATCAGCTATTTGATAAGCATCAATTTTGTAATTTCCTGAAGCAATTTGAGACTTTAGTTTTGCAACTTTTTCATGATTAATATCTGAAACTTCATCTATTAATTTCCCCATATCAATTGATTTGAGTTGCTCCTCAAAAGAGACATCTTTATTACTTAACTTTTCATAAGCCTCATTAGAAATAGAAACTTCATCATATTTTTTATCTGTTGAATCTATTTTCTCTTTTTTAAAGTTCTTTTGTTTATATAAATCTAGAACTTGATTCAATGATGTAATTTTCATAATACCTCCTTCGTTTACTAATAAAGAGTAAACTTTAAATGAGAGTTTTTATACCCTCACTTTATATATCGGTTATATCCCCTAATACTAAAATAAAAATATAACAATATTAAAATAACATTAAATTGCTTTATTTTCAATTGAAAATTTTTAATTCCCTGTTACTGTAAACACATGAATTTCAAATACTAAGTCATAAATACCATCTTGCCTAAATTACTTCCGTCAATCCAAAGTAGCTTGTCCCCTTGCTAGTAACTATTTTGCATCACCCTATTCTTTTTTAATTTTATTTATTTCTTCTTTTGATAATCCTGTTAATTCCATAATTTTATTAATGTCTGTTTTAGTATTTATTAATAATTTTACTAAATTAGTAATCTGTTTTCTAGCTTCTTCTTCTCTTTTTTTAGCTTCTTTTGCTCTTTTTTCTGCCTCTTTTGCTTTTTTAGCTTCCTCTTTTGCTTTTTTAGAAAGAGTTTCTACTTCTCCTGAAAGATTTTCTACTTCTCCTGAAAGATTTTCTACTTCTCCTGAAAGATTTTCTACTTCTCCTGAAAGGTTTTCCACTTCTCCCGAAAGTTTTTTAAGTTTTTTTGAAGTTTCAATAACCTTTTTTTCCTTTTCAATAAGAACAGAAGTATATTTTAAATATGCTTCTTTTAATTCATCTTCCTTGGTAATATATTTAATTTCTTCTTCCGTTAATCTATCCTTTAAAAGAATATTCATTATTTCCATGAACAAGTTATCATCTTGATAGTTTTTAAAATCAGATTTTTTGTTCTTTTTGTTGTTGGTCTTTTTGGCAAAATCAAACCATTTACCATATTTACCACTTTTATTTTTGTTATTTTTTAAATTTTTAACAATGTTTTTCTGAAAAATAAAAGTTAGTCTACTTTCTGATAAAAAATTTAATCCTTTGGTATCATTATTTTGTATATTTAAAACTCTTTCCCGTTCTTTAAGGATTTGGTCAAAAGGTTTACTCCACAAATCATTATCTTTTACAAAATCATGTAATTCTTCAACTCCCATTTTAAAGCTTACAAAATCTTCTTTAAAATTTAAAGTATCATCAACCATCCATATTAAAGTAATAGCAGGTTTTAAATCATTGTAAAGTTTATCTTTGATTATATTACCCGTTTGTGAATCAATGGAAACAATTTGCTCTTCAAGGGTTTCAAGTTGTAGAGAAGTTGATAAGGCATGATATAAATAAAATCTTTTAATTATATCAGTTTTATACCATTGTTGCATTTCTATTATAACAATTTCACCATTATCAAGTTTACATCTATAATCAAACTCAACAGGAAGAGCTTTATCAGTTATAAAATTCTTTCTTTCAAGAATTTCTATATCTTCTATTTTTATATCAAGAAAATCCTGCAAAAAGGCTTTGGCAAATTTCTTTTGCCCAAATACTTTTTTAAAGAATCTATCATAATTTAATGGTGCTAAATACATAGCCCTCCTTGTTCTAAAATCTTTAGTTACAATAATCCCGTTCCCAAGGAGGAGCTAGACAGAGCAAT
>JAMOQH010000016.1 GCA_027064085.1 bacterium
ATTAATGGCCCTTTGCTTACCAATTTCAATACCTTTTTGTGTTTTTAAGGCAAATTTCTTAGGATATTGCAAGTTTTATTTAAAAGCTCTTGAAATTCTTGGATGGTCTTATTTTTAAGATTTTCAGAGTCTTTTAGTCTTTCAGTAATTTGTTGAATCTCTTTCAATTCTAGATCATAGGTTTGGGACACAAGTTTTTGAAATTGATTTTTAAAAGACCTTTTAACCTCCGCTGCAATTTCATCATAGATCATACCTATTTTTTGCCGTTCTTTCTTTATTTTCTTTTCGTATTTATTTTCAGCATGTTGCTCGTAAAGAGCCACTACGGGGGGTAAAATTACGCTAAATTTACTGAGAATTGATCCGATTTTCCCAATCTTTTCAGCAATTTTTACAGCTTCATATGGCTTAAAGTTATGGCCAAAGAATTTGCCTATTTGGTACACTGTCTTGTGAGCAGCGCTGCCAGATACCTTTGCTAAACCCTGGGCGCCAAGTGTCGCAGATTCTGTATTAATTGAAAATTTTTCAGCAAAATGTCCTATTTTGTTTAAAATATTAGCTCCTGATTTGATTTTTGTTCCATCAAACCCCTTTCCCTCAATATCTGTACTGAAGTTTACCTCTATTGAACTTTTGTTTAAAAGCTCTTGAGCTACGTTAGACTGTATTATTGTATCAATTTCAATTTGTAATTGGACAAATTCACTTTCTATTGCATGTGCGATCTCTATGTTAGCATTATCTATGTAGTCATGAATTTTTTCTGATGATTCATTGATTTTATTCTCTAATTCATCTGTTTCTACAGATTTTTCAATAAGATTTGCAATATTATATCCTTCCTTTTTTATCTCAGAAACCAATGTGTCAATGTGTCCATTCACAATATTGGTAATGTTCCTTTTGCTTTCAATTAACCTAAATTGTTTGCGACGAAGTAATTCTAATAAATTTTTTGTATCTTTATCTCCTGAACTAATTTGATTTATTATTCTATTTAAATAATCTTGAATCAAGTTTAATGGAGTAATTAGTTTCCCCAAAATTCCTTTTTGTGAAATGAAGTTATTAAGATTATTAATAAATTCATTAAAGCCACTATATTCAATTAAATCCTGTCTATCTTGAGGGTCTTCTATATCTAAAGCTTCTAAGTAATCCTTAGCATCAATAACACTTAAATACAAATCATTCGCTTTTTTAGGAGCAGTTACTTTTTCAGCATCAGAAATCCAATTATTTAAGCTTAGTTCTTTATCGCCTTGTGAGCTTTTATTAATAACTAACATTATTTTTTCTACACGATTTTCTTTAAAAGCTAATTTTTTGAAATTTTTTGCTGTTTCAGCTGTAAAACCCTGTGTTGTTATTACATAAACTATTAGATCTGCCTTATTCATATATTCTATACTAATTTTGTCATGTTCTGGCCTCCCAGCATAGATACCTGGTGTATCTATTAAAAGAACATTTCCCCATTTATATGCCTGTACCTTATCAGTGGTAATGTCTTGACCTATTTCTATATCCTTATTGCCAGTTAATGCAGATATTATAGTTGATTTGCCAGCACTATATTGTCCAACAAAGGCAATTTCTAATGTAATTTTTTTCTTTAATTCTGACATCTTTTTCTTGAATTCATTTGCAATTTCAATAACTTTTGGGTTGTTTATGTGTATAACTTTGTCGTTAACTTTTTTAACTATATCAGTAATTTGTTCTTCTATATCTTTAAATTTCAATGTATTTGTATTCATTTTTAATTACCTCCTTCTTTTATTATAATTTTATGATTAAGAATTTTTTCTGCTGTTTTAATATTTTGACCTTTTATGCCAATTATATTTCCTAATTTATCTTTTTTTACTTTAATAATGTATCCTTTAATTTTTTCAATGTAATTCACATTAATTATATCAGAAAAATTGGTGTTTAATGTTTTAACTAAAAGATTTAATTTATTACTTTCATCCACTATTTCTATTATTCTTTCGCCGTAAATTTTCATGAAATTTTTAGCATCTTCTTTATCTTTAAATAGAGGTTCTTTAACCAATATCTTTGTTACTATTCCCTGAACCCTTCCAACTTTTTCAATGACATCGAAATTATATGTGTGTGAAGAATCCAATTCTAACAATCTTTTAATCAAATCTATATTCTCTTTTTCAATTATTGAATCAATTTTGTCTATTATAATGGAGTATTCTTTTAATAATTTTTTAAATAAAATAACTTGGTTATACAAGTCTTGAGTAATTTTTCTTTTTAAACCACGAGTTATTTCGTTATAAAACCAAGTTTTTAATGCACTAATATTTTTTCTTTGCATTTTTTCTAAATTATTGAACATACGAGTTTTTAATTTCGCCTTTTGCTTATTAAAACGCTTTGTATCATCTCCCCAAAACCAGGAAAATATACCCATACCAAAAGCAATAATTCCAAGACCCCATCCTAGAGGATTCCAGCTATTGAGAAAGGCTATAGCTGAAAGTACTCCTGTTGCGGCTTCTGCCCACCTTAACACTTTTCCTACTGAGCTTTTTTTTATTCTATTTATCTCTGCCTGTATTTTGGAAACACTTATATTCATATCAAATTTAAATTCTTTGAAAAATTCATCTAAATATCTATTCATATCTGAAATAATTTTTTCTTGGATGCATTTGATTTTATCATCAGTAATGTGTTCGTTCACTAATTTCTTCCATTTTTCAGAAAAGTTCTCATCTTCAATATTTTGCTCTACAAAAAAATCAAGTTGATTGAATAATGGAGTAAATATTCTTTTTACTTCAATTTCAATTTCTTTATTTTTATCGGGTATAAATTTATTAAACCAATTATTTAATTCCTTTTGTTTATTGTATAACAAATTTACAATAGGTTTTAGATTTTTATAAGAGTTTACATACACAGGCTTTATGTCATTTTCCAAATGAAATATGTAACTATCCCTAAATGTATGGACTCTTTTTTGTTTGCCAGATGTTTCAATTTCATTAATTAAAAACTTTTTAAAATAGTCAAAGTTGGACGCTACATATAATTTTTCCTTTTGTTCACCAGTGGCTTTATTAGCCTCAAATGCACATAAAGCATGAATGGGGATAACCGGAATATTTTTTATTTCAAAATGTTTTTTAGACAGGAACTTTAATCTATTTAAATGACCTCTTATAGCATCAATAGATACATATTTTCTGGGATTCTGTAAAAAAAGTTTTCTTTTTATCGGATGTTTTATGTCATATAAAACATTTAATAAAATAATAACTGGCTGATTTTCTCTACGAAGTCTTGCTAATTTTATAAATTCACTTTCTTCAATACTATCACTTGTGACCAAAAATAGTATCAGATCTGTTTCATCCACTTGAGAAAATGCAATTTTTTCATCTTCCTCTCCTTGATAAGCATCAAAACCTGGAGTATCTATGATTCTTATGTGATTCCATTGGTAAGTTATAACGTCTCTAGTTGTTCTTTGGGCTCCTTTTCCAATTGTGCTCCCATCACCATTTGTTAATGCTTCTCTAATTGTACTTTTGCCCGCTTTAGTCTTCCCAAATAAGGTAACTGTAAAATATGAAAGGCTTTTGGACTTTCTTGTAAAACTTTTTTCAAAATCATCAAAGCCTTTTCTCAACAATTCAGAAGTTTTTTTATTAACAGTATCTAATGGTTCATAAATAGATCTGTCCTTGATAGATGAGTTATTTAATTTTAAAATAGTTTCAACTAGTGTATTTTGATATGATGTTAATTCTTCTTTTAACTCTTTGAGTTTGTTATTGGCTTCTTGATACTCTTGTATGGCAATCTCACTACATTCTTTTAATGTGGTTATGTATTTTGTCTGATTGTTCGTTGTATTTTGTTTATATTTAACCATTTTCCCCTCCTAATTTTTTATTTTATTATAAAAGCTATCTCCTGCTGCTGTTTAGGCAGCTATAGAAGTTACGGTTGAAAGTCCATTTACAATATCTAAGTCATATGCTCCTTCTATCACTCCATTCTCTTCTACAAAAAGATAGTACTCCATAAAGAGCTATGATTTTAACCTCATCAACCCTTCTTAATAATCTTAGACGAATGTAAGAACCAAATGGTGACATGATTAAAAATATTTTTTTGACTTAATAAATATTTGGATGTTATAATTAAGGACACAATGAAATAAGGGTAGAAGAATGAAAAGTTTACTTCCTCAGTACTTGTTTGATCATATAAAAATAGCAAAACTTCGCTTTATTTTTGAGAAAAATGGTAAAAGGAAAATTAAGGGTTATTCAGGCTCTGCCTGGAGAGGAGTTATTGGAAAGACTTTAAAGAA
>JAMOQH010000017.1 GCA_027064085.1 bacterium
AAAAATAGTCGATGTACATCTCAGTAAAGACGAGAAAAGGCCATGGTTAAAAAATGTGAGAATTCAAGAGTCAAAGGACCTATTTTTGTCTGAATATATAAAACCATCAAAATAATTAGCTAACAAGGCGCTTCACCTGACCGCTATTCCGCTGTCGCTCCATAGCGGCAGGTGAGCTTAGTCGTTATATGAGTCTATGTTAAAAGAATAAAATGATTATTAGGATTGCAAGATCAAGATATGAAAGAAGAAAAAATTACAATTATTATAGGTGCAGGTGCATCAACACCCTTTTATAATAACGAGTTAACAACATCATATCTTACAAAAGATGCCTTATTTAACAAGTCAATTTGGCAAAAACTTTTAAAAATGTTTAACAATTATAAAAAGGACGGTTCCCGGAATTTACAGAAGTTACGGATAGATATTAATGATGTATTTTTTATTTTGGGAAAAATATATCATATATTAAAGAAATCTCAACGATTTAAGAATGTAAATTTTGAATATATTATCCATTTATTAGATAAAATTTCAAATTATTTATATTCAGAAATAAATGTTGAATATGCTAACATAGATGAATATCTGATTGACTTTTGGCATATATGTGATTCTCAACTTATCCAATATGCTTTTAAAAATTCAGATAAGGCTGGATGGAAATATGTCCCTTTTTTAGGTAGAGAAGTAATAGCTACTGCTATTTTAGAATTATGGGAGAGTAATACTAGTAAAGATTCTATAAATATTAACAAAGATTTCTTCTCTAGCTTATTGAAGCAATTTAAATCAGTAAATATATACTCACTAAATTATGATCCATTATTATATGAATCTCTCAAGGATATAAAAGATTTTGTTCATGGCTTTGTTGGAAATATTTTTGATAGTAGTGTCTTTTATAAGGCAGATAATGTTATTGCTTTTGTTCATGGGCATGTCGGGTTTGAACCGTATCAAAACCAAATGAAATTTAACAGCAACTACAATAATGCTCAAGAAAATAGAATAAAAGGGCTTTTTGATGCCATTATTACTAATAGGACTAAATACTGGACCTTTGGAATGAAAGGCATTCATTATAACACATATTTAGTTACCGGTTTGGACAAAATTGATGCTTTTTCTCTTAATCCATTCGCAAGTTATATCCATAGATTTGGAAAGGATATAATTGAAAGCAGCTATATAATTTTAATAGGTCTTTCATTAATTGATTATCATCTAAATGCATTTTTAACAAATTCACTATTTATTTCAGATAAAAGGATAATTTTTGTTACAAAGTCAGATGTTGATACAATTATAGATAAACTTTCTGAGGGCAGATACAGTCTAATCCATAAGTTATGGACACTTTTTAAAGATGCAGTATCCCTAAATATAAATTATGAAGAAGATCCATTTAAAAAGCACCGGGAAAATCTCCGTAAGTCACTTTCTCAAAACGGATTTGGTAAATTAACTGATCATATAGTTTTATATATAAAAGGAGTTGAAAATTTTTATAAAGAAAAAAATCTCATCTGGGATAGTTGATATTCATATAACAAATTGCTCCAGTGGACTCGCAACCCGCCTGCGCCTATGGCTTGACGGTTGCTCGCCACTGAGCTTTACGTTAGGAGGTTAAAACATGAAAGTTTATTTTAAAATATTGTCAGTTGTATTTATCATAATTTTTTGCCTTTGTTTTGATGCTAAAGCACAAGAAGATTCTAGGATAGAAAAATTTAATATTAGCAAAATCTTATCGGAAATGTTAGTTTTTAATAAATCTTCCTCAAAAGAAGGGGAAAAATCAGAATTGAGTCGGTTTTCAACTGCTGTTTTTCCTATATCTTTTGAGGCAGCTTTTAGAGCTGCTATGCTAGTAGAAATGTCTTTAGGGCGAGTTCCTGTAATGGTAGACAAAATTGGTGGAGTTTTGACTACCTCAGATTCACCTTTAAAAATATTAAGTGGTTCTGTATTTGTTTCTTACTATTTCGAACCTCTTGGTAAAAATAAAACTAGAGTTTATATAAGAACAAAAGCTTTTCACTTTACTGAAGGAATTTTGGGAGGTTGGGATACAGATGATGAAACATTTGGAACACTCCATCACTTACATACAGTGTTATTATATGTAAAAACTGCAATGACAAAAGAGGCGGAAATTCAAAAAATAGTAAAAGAATTATCAAATCCACAAGAAGTAATTAAAACTCTTAAAGCTAAATATAATTTGTAAAACTTTTTTCTAACAACTTGCTTCAGCGGACCGGCGTATCCGCCGGCCGCTGAGTTTGGGCGTTAGAATTAAAAGAATAAAAATTTATTGAAGGAAGGAATAAAATTATGAGAAAACGATTTACACTTGAATATTGGGTTGACGAAGGTTGGTATGTAGGGAAATTAAAAGAGGTACCTGGTGTATTTAGCCAAGGAGAAACTCTTGAAGAGTTAGAAGAAAACATAAAAGAGGTGTATCAGCTTATGATGGCTGAAGAAGACTTTTTACCCTCAGAAAAAGTATTTAAAAAAGAGCTGGAAATACAAGTGTGAAACGAAAAGAATTTATTAAAGAATTAGTGAAAGCTGGTTGTTACTTAAAAAGACATGGATCAAAGCACGATATTTATATAAATCCTAAAAACGGTAGGAAAGCACCTGTTCCAAGACATGCGGAAATAAAAAATACTCTTGTTGAATTAATAAAAAAACAATTAGGATTAAAATAGAATTTTCTAACAAATCCCTCCAGCGGACGGCGTTACACGCCGCCGCTGAGCTTAGTCGTTCGGCTTAAATAAGGAGTAGATTTTATGATGAGAGAAGTATTTACCACGGGCGTGGAATGTGATTTAGGCTGTCAATATTGTTTTGCATCATGGGGAAAATATACTCCACCCCTGCATATTGCTAAGTTTTCCAAGTCGACAGCAAGTTTAGTTATTCCTGCATGTGATTCGGAAATTCAATCATTTATATATTTATTAGAAAATAATAAATTCATTTTTCCAAATAATACTACAGGGCGAATAGTCATCACTTTATCAACTAAAACTATACTTTCAGAGAAAACTATTATGCTATTAAGTGACTTAAATAAGTTATTAAAAGAACAGTATAATGGATTCTTAAAGATAGGTGTATCAATCCCAACGATTAGTATGGCAAAAGAACTTGAACCGAAAGCTGCCCCACCACTTTTAAGATTAAAAAACCTCTCTTTGCTAAAAGAGAGCGGAATTATAGGTTATGCTATTATTAAACCTATTTTACCATTCCTACCCAAAAACGAGTTCATTGATTTATCTAATATATTATATAATGAAGGAGTTAAATACGTCTTAATAGGTCAACTTTATGTTGATAGAAATACACCATTTTTCCAAAAATATATTGAGAGAAAGTTTGAAGTAAAACAGCGTCAAGTTCTTTGGTTACCTAATAAACCAGTATGGGATTATGTATCTGATCAAGACATTGAAGCATTGTTAATTCAAGAATTAGAAAACAAAAGTGTAAAAGTATTCCAAAGTGATATTGCCTTTGTAAATTTTCTAGTAAATGGTAATTAGGAGTCTTTACTGTGGAAAAAATACTTTCAATTATCTCATCAATTGGTATTATTATTGTTTCCTTTATTTTTACAATGCGAATGATTGGGGAAGTACTTTCAGTAAATCCTAAAAAGGAATGGTTGAAAGTTTTATTAGGTTCTAAAGAAAAAGAATTACTTTATAAAATAAAAGAGAAAATTGATGAGATTAAATTAAAAGATGACAATCTACAGAAATTAAATGCTGAAATAGATAAAACTATTACAAAGATATATGAAGAATTGTTTGTATTATTGGGCATTACCCGTGATGAACTTAAATCATTGGTAAAGCAATATTTGTTTGAGAAAAAGACTAATGAAAATATTTCAAAAGACCCATTAAAGAAATTAATTTTATTGTTGGCTCGGTGTACCTATAAATTTGGTCGTGAAGTTACATATGGGACTGAGACTCCAATCAATACAAAATATTATATTATAGTTTTCCGCAAAATTTGATATAATAAAGATGCTATGAGAGGGGAACGTGTTAAGATTAATAAGAATGTAAAAGAGATAAAAGATAGATTAAAGGCTGAGAAAGAAGATAATATTAAAGTAAGGCTTATATTTCTTAATCTTATAGCATACGAAGGAGTAAATTTTAAGAAGGCGTGTGAGTGTTGCGGGATAGCGGAATCAACGGGATATTCATGGATAAGGGAATGGAATGGAGAGGGATATAAAGGGATAAAGAGCAAGAAAGGGAAAAGAGGCAGGCCAAGCAAGTTATCAAAAGAAGGGTTAGAAAAA
>JAMOQH010000018.1 GCA_027064085.1 bacterium
AAGTGGAGAAAATTTTATTTAATTACAATATTTACTTTTTATGATATTGCAAATAGGGTAAGATAGTAAAAAATAAAATAATAAAAAAACAAATTACAAATCACAGATAAAATTATTTTTTTTGATATGTTAAATTTTGTAAAAAATAGGAAATCAATTGATTTATTTAAATAGAAGTTGTATTATTACTCTGTTTTGAAGGAAAGTTAATGATAAAGGAAATATATACACAATTGTACTTGCACAACCGTATGAGTGGAATAAATACAATTGTGTTTACTCATACGTTAGGCATTATTAGGGAGAACGAAGATATTAACATACAAAAGGAAATAAAATGGCAATAACATTGAAAAGACAAATATCAGAAGATGAAAAGAAAAGAATTATTGAACGTTTTGGAAGGAAATGTTACGCAACTGGACACGAAATTCCAGAAAATGAAGAAATACAATATGACCATATTAAAGCATTCGCAGATAAAGGTGTAAGTGAAATTGATAATATCGCACCAATGTGTAAAACACATAATTTACAGAAAGGTCGGTTACCATTAGAAGATTTTAGAATTAAACTTAGAATGAATGAGTTTTTTGAAAAAGGTAATACTTTAACGCTAAAAGATGAATTACTATTTTTTAAAGAAAAAGGAGATATTAATAAATTCGGAGAAACAGTTTATTTTGAAGAATCTGATAGTAACATAAATGTTGAGATAAATTCAAAAAAGTATTCTTTTCAACTTCATAAATGCCCGACTACTGGTTGGAAATATTTTTATGCAACTATTCCTGTCGAAGTAATAAATAGCGATGATGATGAAGACGAAGAGATTGGGTTACAACCAAGATATTTAATTCAAGACAAAGTTTTTAATTTATATCGTCATTTCCAAAAGCATCCAGTTATTCAACCATCAATTGCAAGAGTTCACAATAATAAAATTTTGGTTTTTGATGGTCAACATAAAATTGCTGCAATGTTATGGGATAATAGAAATATTTTTGAATTAAAAATCTATCTAAATCCCGATGCTCATCTATTAAACAAAACAAACATTGCTGCTCACGACAAATTTGCTCAAACAAGATTCTATTCATCAATTATGGTTTCAAAATTGGGTAGTCAGTTTGGTAAATTATTCGATGAATATAAAAATTCGGAAGATGATGCATTAAAATCAGAAAAAGGATTTGTTGATTATTTGAAAATATCTGACCAATTGACAAACGGAGAAGTAAATAAAAGATTTAAAAGTTTTCTATATAGTGCTGTACTTGATGAAGAAGTAAATAAATTATCAAGATTAGTATCAAAAACAAATAGAAGTTCTGATGAGTATCCAATAACAATGGATATGCTAAGCAAATCTTTATTTTCAAATTTTCTGTATTTAACACCTGTTGAAGAAGATTTGGCATCAAACAAATATCTTAGAGAGCAAGAGATTAATAACCTTGTAACCCTTTTTAATATCTTGGATGAAGAAATCCTGCATCAATGGGATTTTACAAAACCAAAGTCGGACTTGTTACAGATAAAGTTAAAGAGACTAATTAGAAGTAAATCTATAATGTCTTGGTCTGAAATTTTAAAAGACGCAATTGCTGCGAAATTAGATATTTTCGATGCAGATGAGAAAGCAATACTATTTTACAGAGAATTAAATGATGAAGATTTCATTAAAATACGTGAAATTGTAAGAAGATTAATCAATTGGAGTGTTTGGAATTTACCAGAAAATTCAGATATCGATAGAATACTTGCTGACAACAAAAGTGAAATTAAAAAGTTTTTTAGAGAAAAAGGACTAACAACTGGATATTTAATGGGTGCACCTGAATAATAACAATGCCTAACAATGTATATAAGGCATTGGGCGGCAAGTAGTTAAATTGAATGATATGAAGATTAATAAACGGTATAGTAAATTGAAAGTTAGGTGTTTCAAAATGCCCAACGCCTCATATACGAAACCGTTGGTGGCAATATGAATAGAAGAATTTAACAATATAAAAAAGGAAATGAAATGGCAAAAAGAAAAGTATTTATTAGTTATGATTATGTCAATGATAGACATTACAAAAATTTATTATTAGCTTGGGATAGCAATAAACAATTTGATTTTTCAATAAGTGATTATTCCGCAGATGTTTCTATTAATAGCACAAAAGCTTCTGCAATTAAGTCTGTTTTATCAAGGTACATAAATGAAGCAACAACATTTTTAGTTATCGTTGGTAAACATACCCACAAAAGTGCTTGGGTGCGCTGGGAAATACAGAAAGCAGTAGAATTAGGGAAAAGAATTGTAGCGGTAAAAACAGATAGAGAGAATATAACACCACCCGAACTTTATGGAGTTGGTGCAAGTTGGGCTATGTCATTTACTTATTCTTCAATCGTAACAGCTATTAAAAATGCCTGATTATTCTGATAAAACTTGTTTCGTGATAATGGGTTATGGTCCTAAAAAGGACTATGAAACAGAAAGGATTTTAGATTTAGATAAAACTTTTGAAAATTTGATTAAGCCTGTTTTTGATAGCCTTAAAATTAAATGTTTCCGAGCAAAAGATATAAGGCATACTGGCGTAATTGATGTTCCAATGTATGAATGGATATATAAAGCAGATATAGTTGTTGCTGACTTGTCTACATTGAATTCAAATGCTTTATATGAATTAGGAGTTAGACACGCATTAAAACCATATACTACAATTGTAATATCAGAAGACCAATGCAAATACCCTTTTGATGTTAATCATACAGTTATTGAAAAGTATGAACATTTGGGTAAAGATATTGGTGTGTCAGAAGCGAAAAGATTTAAAAAAGAGTTGAAAAAGAAGGTTAAAGCAATTTTAAACAAACAAGTAAAAGACAGTCCTGTTTACACTTATTTGCCTAAATTAATACCGCCTCATTTAGACGACAAACGAGAAGCTATTTTAAAAAGTCCACAAAAGAATGAGCCAACACTTTCAGAACTCGTTGAAGATGCTGAAAAAGCAAAAAATAATAATGAATTCAAAATAGCGGCTGAACTATATAAACAATGTTTACGCTTTGAGCCCAATAATACTTTTTTAATACAAAGATTAGCCCTTGTAACTTATAAATCAAAAAGCCCCAATCCAAAACAAGCTTTACTAAAAGCCGAAAAAATATTAAAACAGTTAAATCCTGATGAAACAACAGATATTGAAACACTCGGTTTGTCGGGAGCAATAAACAAAAGACTTTACGAAATAACTAATGAAGAGAAATACCTTTATAAATCAATTAAATATTATGAGAAAGGGTTTTATATAAATGATGACTATTATAATGGAATAAATTTAGCATTTTTATACAATGTGCTTGCTTCAATTACAGACGATAAATCTCTATCTGAAAGTTATTATATACAAGCTAATTTATTACGAAAGAAAGTAATTGAAATATGCGAGAAAATAATTCAATCAAAAGGTTTTGTTAAAAGAGAAGATAAACATTGGTTATATCAGTCAATGGCACAAGCATATTTGGGTATGGGAGAAAACAAAAAATTGGAAAAGTTAATACCGATTATAGAAAATTATTCTAATGGTAAATTTGATTTGGACACTTTTAAGAAACAAAATAAAAAACTTATTGAATTGATAAATAGATAAATACTGCCACCAACAAAGGCTATACGTAATGCGGGTAAAGTGCTAAATATGAACATTGTAGCAATAAATAAAATTAGTGGTAAATTGAAAGTGTGGTGTTTCAAAATCCCAAACTAACCATATAGTCACCGTTACCACACATAAGAAGAAAAACCAATGCACATAATTGACAAAGAAAAAAAATAGAATATCAAAACTTAAAGAAAAGACTTTTACAACTCAAAAAATATACGGACCTATCGAATTTTTCCTTACTGTAATAGATTTAGATAATGTTGCACCAAAATATGGAAAAAGAAAATTAGAAGATTTTTTTTAATAAAGAGGTGAAGAAGTAACTGAATTTTGAGACCGAAGTCTAACCAATAAAGGAATTCTTGATGAGACAAAGAATTACTGTATTTCTAGCTTGAAACTTGATTTTAGTATTAAAAAAGTTTAGAATGATACTCTTAAGTGAGGGGTAAAATGGCAAGTTTAAAGCTTAAAAACATAAAAAAGACTTATGATGGTAAAAAATTTATAATAAAAGGTGTTGATTTAGAAATAAAAGACAAGGAATTTATTATTTTTGTTGGACCCAGCGGCTGTGGTAAATCAACTATGCTAAGAATGATAGCAGGGCTTGAAGAAATAACAGACGGAGAACTATATATTAATGATGAACTAGTAAATAATTTCTCTCCACAAGAAAGAAAAACTGCTATGGTGTTTCAATCTTATGCTCTATATCCTCACATGACTATATACGATAATATTGCATTTTCATTAAAATTAAAAAAGGTAAATCCAGATATAATTAAAAAGAAAGTAGAAGAAGTTAGTAAAATACTAGACTTAGATGAATTTTTAAAAAGAAAACCAGCATCTTTATCAGGTGGTCAACGCCAAAGAGTTGCAATAGGTAGAGCAATTATCAGAGAGCCTAAAGTACTACTTTTTGATGAACCATTATCAAATTTAGATGCTAAACTCCGTAACAGAATGAGATTTGAAATTTCAAAACTCAGAAAGAACTTAAATAGTACTTTTGTTTATGTTACCCACGACCAAGTAGAAGCAATGACTCTTGCAGACAGAATTGTAGTTTTTAATGATGGACACATTCAGCAGGTTGGAACTCCTATGGATTTATATGATAAACCCTCGAATTTATTTGTTGCAGGTTTCATAGGCTCACCTCAAATTAATAGTTTTAAAGGCACTATAGAAGGTACTACATTTAAACATGAGTTATTTTCATATAATTTAAATAAAACCGTTACCCATAAAGAAATAATTCTAGCAATTCGTTCTGAACACATAGAAATAGTAACAGAAAATGAAGATATTACTGGAGAGGTTATATTAATTGAAACCCTAGGTAATGAAACTATACTTTGGATAGAAAATAATAATTTTGATTTTAAAATAAGATTAAATGCTCCTGATAATAAAATTAAAAATGGAGATAAATTAAAATTTAAATTTCAATCAGAAAATATACATCTTTTTAATGCCGAAACAGAAGTGAGAATATGATGAAAAATTTATTTATATTAATACTTCTTATTTTTTCTAATATGGCTTATTCTAAAAGTTTAACTCTATGGCATGCTTATAGAGGTAAAGAAAGAAAAGCACTTGAAAAAGTTGCAATTCAATATGAAAAGGAAGAACATACAAAAATAAAACTCCTTGCAATTCCCTATGATGCCTTTGATAAAAAATTAACAGCAAGTATTCCAAGAATGCAGGGGCCAGATGTTTTTATTTTTGCAAATGACAAAATAGGAAATTGGGCAGAATCGGGGCTGATAGAAACACTAAATTATTACTTTTACAATAAAAAAAGAGTGTTTTTAACACAAATGTTTGATACTACAATTAAAGCTATGGTTTATAAGAATAAATTATATGCTATTCCTCTTGCCTTTAAAGTTCCTGTATTATTTTATAATAAAAAATATATTCAAAATCCTCCCAAAACCTTTAATGACTTAATTAAAATATCAAAAGAAAAAATGGCTAAACACAAGGGGTTGTTTGGTTTAGGATATGAAAATACAAATTTCTTTTTTCATTCTTTTCTATACTTCTCCTTTGGAGGAAAATTATTTACTGATAATAAAAAAGTATTAATCAATAGCCAAGAAGCTAAATTATCCTATAAATATGCCAAATATTTAGCTTTAGAAACAAAAATTATGCCCCAAGAGATAACTTCAGCCGTATTAACAACTCTTTTTAATAAAAATCAGTTACTTTTTGTAATAAATGGCCCTTGGTTCTCTGCTGAAATAGATAAATCTATCAATTATGGAATTGCAACTATCCCTATGATAGATGATAAACATAAACCCAAGCCGTATATGTCAAATGAAGGAGCATTTATCAATAAATACTCTAACAATAAATCAGAAGCAATAAAATTTATAAGATATTTAGCTGGTAATAAAGGAAGTAAAATAAGAATGACGGAAGGAGACCAATCCGTATCTGTTGCAAACTTATATAACAAAACTACAGACAATAAGTTAAAAGCATTTAACTTGCAAGCACAAAGCTCAGAGCCTATATCAAATTCATCTTTAATGAATTATTTTTGGGCACCAATGACGCAAAGTTTAAAAAAAGTATTAGAGCAAAATATTAGTATAGATGATGCATTAAAAAGTGCAAAATTAAAAATTGAAAAATTATTGAGTAAATAAATGAAAAATAAAGAAAGTGGAAAAAAAATAATAAATATATCATATTTTATACTGTTTACTGTTTTTATAATGATACTACAAGGCCTTTTATATAGTAAAACGATTAAAATGAATTCATTAAATGAAAAATTATATTTAATAAAAACTGAATCAAATAAGCTATTTCAGAAAATGGAAGTAGAAGGTTTTATAAAAAAGAAAACCCTGCAAACTAAGCTTTTTGAAAATATAATAGAATTTAAAGAAGCACAAGATAAAAGATATCCTTTTATTTATAATAGAAATTTAAAAAATTCTTTAACAAAACAAAAACAACTTAAAGAAGACAGTTTACTAGACAAAGCAATTTATGATAGTTGTGATAATCATCATAGTATAAGTAAATTTAAAGGAAGATACATCATTGCATATAGTAACAATAAATCAAATAAGTGCTATTCTTTTATTTCTACCAAAATCAATCAAACTCTTGACTCTGGTCTTGGAGCAATATGGTATTTATTAATTGGAGTTATTTTAATAATACTTGTATCATTTATCTTCATTCCTAAAAATAATAAAAACAGGGTAATTCTTTCAGTAATAACAATTTTGTACAATACATTTTTTTATGTATATTCGTTAATTATTTTAAGGAATGCCCAAAATAAAGATATAGAAAATATTATTTCTATTACAAAATCAAATTTAACACAAACTTTTATAATAATAATAATAATTACACTATTATTTATAGGCTTTTATGTCACAAAATTAAATGAGAAACTCACCAATACTCTAATTAAATATAAAACTCCATACCTATACATACTTCCAGGCGGATTAGGAATAGCCCTACTCTCTTTTGCTCCATTATTTTCAGGAATTATACTATCATTTTTTAAAGTTAAATATGGAAATTACAGTTTTACTTGGTTTAGTAACTACTATGATATATTAATTGGAGGCTTAAGTGATATTGCAAATCCTGAGGGTTTTTATTATACATTCTTTATAACAGTAATATGGACAGCAGTAAATATATTCTTTCACTTGTTAATCGGTATGTCAATTGCATTAGTTCTAAATAAAAAAGGTTTAAAGTTCAAAAAAGTATATTCTATTATTTTTATTATTCCATGGGCAATCCCTAATTACATTACAGCTCTTATTTGGAAATCAATGTTTCATAAACAATTTGGAAGTATAAATAATTTCTTAGTTTTCTTAGGTTTTGAAAGAATTTCATGGTTTACTAATACATTTACATCATTTTTAGCTAATTTATTTACTAATATATGGTTAGGTTTTCCTTTTATGATGGTAATGACTCTAGGAGCTTTGCAATCCATACCCGCTCATTTATACGATGCAGCAGTAATGGATGGAGCAACTAAATGGCAACAATTTAAGTATATTACTCTTCCAATGTTAAAACCTGCTTTATTACCCTCTATAATACTTGGCATAATATGGACATTTAACATGTTTAATGTTATTTATTTAGTAAGTGGAGGAGAGCCAAATAGCAGTACTGATATTTTAATTACCGAGGCATACAGATGGGCATTTGAAAGAAATGGTAGATATGGATATAGTGCAGCTTATGCAACTATAATATTTATTGTTTTATTCTTATATAATCATATTACCGGAAAGATTAGTAGTAAAGGGGAAGCAAATGACTAAAAAACATTATAGAAGATATATCCCTTTTAAAACAATTTTAACTCACTTAACTTTAATTTTTTTATCTGTAATTACACTTTATCCTGTTTTATGGGTATTTAAAATGGCATTTTCTCCTACACAAGGATTTTCAACATCTCTAAAAGGAGATTATACCTTAAATAATTTTATAACATTATTTACAATAACAGATAGCGAAAGTAACTTATTGATGATTAGACAATTTTGGAATTCAATATTTGTATCAGTAATATCTGCATTTATTGGCTTAGTTTTAGCAACAAGTGCAGCTTACGCATTTTCAAGATTTGAATTTAAAGGGAAAAAATCAGGAATGAGTGCAATGCTAATTACTCAAATGTTTCCAGGAGTTTTGGTTATTATTCCTTTATACTTGATACTTGATAACATTGGTTTACTCAACTCTCTTTGGGGCTTGATTTTAGTCTATTCAACAACAACAGTTCCGTTTTCTATTTTTATGCTTAAAGGATACTTTGATACTATACCTAAAGAAATAGAGGAAGCTGCAGTAATGGATGGAGCAAGTCAATTTACTATTTTTATAAAAATAATATTACCACTTTCAAGGCCCGCACTTGCAATTACAGGATTATTTTCATTTATGACAGCATGGAATGAATTTATTTTAGCTGCAACATTTATGGGGCAGGAAAAATACTATACAGTTCCCGTTATGTTACAATCATTTGTGGGTGCATTTAACACTCAGTGGGGGCTTTTTGCGGCAGGTTCAATTATTGTATCATTACCTGTTGTAATATTATTTTTATATGTACAAAAACATCTAGTAGGAGGTCTAACTGCAGGTGGAATAAAGGGGTAAACATGAATGAAAACTTATACAAATTTTATACAAATAAATTAATCAAAAAATCTAGAAACAATCCATTATATCAGTATTCTGTATTAATATTTTTTAATCAAGGAATACTGTGGGATATAGAAAAATATAAAAAATCTGAATTATTTTCTTATATTAATGATAAACCTATTAATAGAACAGAAAAAAGAGTTTATGTCGGAATAGGTGGAAGAAAAAAAATGATAATAGAACATGTAAAACCCTACTTAAGGAGAGTGGACTACTTTTCTACTTTAGCCCCATTATTAAGTTTTTTCCCAGAATTAACACCACCAATAGTTCAAGAAGAAGAATTCTAGTTTATAGGAGGAAATATGAAAACAGTAGGAGTAATTTTAGCTGGTAGTGGAGTTTATGATGGTGCAGAAATTCATGAAGCCGTTTTAACCATGCTTGCACTTGATAAAAGAAATGTAAATATGGTTATTATGGCTCCTAATGTAAATCAACATCATGTTGTAAATCATCTTACAGGCCAAGAAATGAATGAAACTAGAAATGTACTAACTGAAGCAGCAAGAATAGCAAGAGGGAATATTAAAGACATTAAGGATGTTGATACCAACACTCTTGATGCAGTTATTTTACCAGGGGGATTTGGAGTTGCTAAAAACTTATGTGACTTTGCTTTTAAAGGAGAGGAATGTACCGTTGAACCTTCTGTACTTGAATTTTTAACTGAAATAGTTAAAGCTAAAAAACCACTTGGAGCTGTTTGTATTGCACCTGTTTTAGTTGCTAAAATTTATGAAAAATTAGGTAAAAAAGCAGAACTTACAATAGGGACAGATGCTGAAACCGCAAATAAAGTTGAAAATATGGGCAATACTCACATTTCTTGTTTAGTTAAAGAATTTCATATCGATAAAAAAAACAACATCGTATCAACACCTGCGTATATGCTTGGTCAAAGAATCAGTGAAGTAGCTGAAGGTATAGATAAAACTGTAGAAGCATTACTAAGTTTAATTAAATAGTAATACAAACAAAGTGTTCATTACAACTTTGATTTAACAAAAAAAACCATTTCTTGAAAATACTAAGATTTTGTTATATAATGCTCTGTCTATTTTTAGGAGAGAGGTTTATGAAGTCAAGTTTTTCAAAGTTTTTATTACTATTTATATCTATTATTTTAGTAACATCTTGCTCAAAAGGTAAAGAAGATGCTAAAAAGAATAACGAAATTAAAAAAAGTGATAAAAAAGAAGTTGCAGTAAGTAAAAAAGAAAAAATTAAAGATGTTTCTATTAGCTCTTTAAATGGTAAACTAGATAAAGATACAGCTATTTTAGCCAATCCTAAAGGAATCTACTATGAACAATTAAAAGAAAAATGGAAAGTAAAAGATTTTAATTTCTCTGTATACGAAATGGCTTATAATGAAAAAAAAGGTATTTTGATTGGAATGAATAAAAATCAAACTTTAGTTAAAGCTGTTAATATTAACACAGGTAAAGTTCTTTGGAAAAGAAAATTAGATTTAAAAAAACCAGAGAAACTTGAAGAAAGAAAATCAGAAACTGATGAAACCGAATATGTATCATTACAAGAAGGAGAAGCATCAAGAGATAATAGTGCTCCTTCCTTTACATTTGATGGAGATAAAACAGTTATAATTGCAATCAATAAAAGAAATAAAGCTAAAAAATGGCTGTATGATTTGCATTATTATGGTGTTGACATAAGAAATGGTAAAATAAAATGGAAAAAAGTATTAACCAAAGGTAATAAAAAAATGCCTTATCCTTCAACATGGATGCAATATGGTTGGGCACTATGGACTCAAAAATCTGCGGTTTACTTAGGTGAACCAGAAAAGGGTCCTTTATATATTTTAGATCCAAGAAATGGAGAATGGTATGATATTCAATATCCATTAGATGATTCTATTAAATATAGTTTTGCAGGAACTGACAAATATAGTACTTATTTTTTTAAATATGGAACAGGAAGTGAATTTACAATTAAAGCAGTTGATAAACTTGATGGAAGTGATGATACAAAATATGCTTGGGAACAAAAATTTGATTGTAGACTAAGAAAAGCATTCTTTTTAGGTAAAGAAATTAATAACCATACTTTCCTTTGTTCTAAAAAACCAGAAAAAAAAGGTACATATAAAAATATTGACTCTCTAATAAAATTTGACCCATTAACAGGTAAAAAAGTTTGGGAAGCGATTATAGAAGAAAGAACTCCTAATTCACACATTACAAGAGATATGATTTATAGATTTGAATCTAAAGATAAAAAATCTATTTATGTAAGGTCATTATTTTATCTTGCAAAAATTGATGCTAAAAATGGTAAAGTTTTGTGGAAATTTAAGTTAAATCCATCAAAAGTAAATGGTATTTTCGTTGATAACCAATTTTTTAATCATCAATGGGTTTTAGGTGGTGATGAAGCTTACGATGATTATTTTATGCTTGATGCAAAAGATGGTCATAAGGTATGGACTGCATCAATGCAAAAAACTGAAAAAAATAAAAACCCAGGAATGCCAGCAAATGCAAGTGTTGAAGGAAATTGGATTTTATCTTATGGTGATAATGTCATTAAAATTTTAAATAAAAAAGATGGTAAAATTATCTGGCAACATAGAACTAAAGATAAAATCGAATCCCTCTATTTAACTAATGGTATCTTCTATCTTGAAACACAAGGCGTCAGAAGAGGCTATAAAATTCCTTCTTTTAAATTATGGTCTTACTCCAGAACTAAAAGTGAAACTTTATTAAATAATGGTTGGATGAAAGGTTTAGGAAGTCAGTTATTACTTCATAATGAAGATGATTTTATTCTTTACAGATTAAATCCATTAAAAAAATCTATGAAAAGAACTCTTCCTTCTGATAGATTAATTAAAGCTAAAGTCTTAACTAAAATGGCTAGATTTAGTTCTTTAAGATTTTCAAAAGATGGTAAGAATATTTATTTCTCTACTAATGATAAAGATAAAAGAAGAACATCAAAACTAGATGTAGCTTCTAAGAAAATTGAAAAGCTAGATGATTACGAAGAATATGGATACTCAATTATAATAAAATCAAAAATAAAAGAATTAATAGTCAAAAATGGTAAAAAGAAAAGAAAAAAAGTTAAACAATTTTATTTAAAATCAAAAGATGGCAAAGAAATTTTAATTTCTGATAATACTTTAGAATATCATAAATTTAGTAATGATAATAAAAAAATCTTTTTAGTAACTGCTGACAATCAATATTATGATGATGAAGTTGACTACAAAGACTTAATTTTTAAAGTTTATGATATAGAAAAAAATGAATTTCATACTTTCTTTATATTAAGAAATACTGTTGCAATAATTAGAAAAAAAATCAAAGAATCAATAGTAAGATATGGTGACTTTATAGGTAAAGATATGGTAACTTTTACCATTGAGAATATGCACGCACATAAAGGTCTTTATACTATGAAATATGATGTTAAGAAGCCACTTGAAATTAAAGTTGAAATATCTGTGGATGAAGATGAAATTGTAAATTATAATTTTCCTAAAAAATTAAATCTTAAGCCATCAACAGGGCTTGAATTTCAGGAAACCGATTTTAATCATTCATTTTATGATTCTCTTGCTACAAGTGTTGATGAATATCTAGCACTTGGAGAAAATTTTGGGCTTAAATACGGAAATACAAAGAAAAAAGGTTTAACTTTGTTTGATAATCTAATAACAACTTATGATTGGGCTCCAAAAGGTAAATTTCTAGCATTAAATTCAGGTGGTAATATTTATATATTAAATGCTTCAAATGGTAAATTAACTCAAGTTACATGGTTTTTACCTAAAAGAGAGCCTAAAAACTTTGATGATACTAAAACAGGTAATAAGTTTAGAATTTTATCCCTCGCTTTTTCTCCAGATGAAAGTAAACTTGCTGCTGTAATTAAAATGCCTGATGAAGCATTAAGAAGAATAGTTCTTATTGATATTAAAAAATTCATGAAATAAATTACAATAACAAATACAATAATAATTTTGCTTTTTTACTTTCTTTTTGATATCCTACTTGATATTTTATTGTGGGAGTATGAATAAATTACCAAATGAATCAGCTATAGGTGTATTGGATTCTGGAGTAGGAGGACTTTCAACTCTTGCAGTATTAAAAAAAGTATTACCACATGAAAATTTTATTTTCTATGCAGACCATAAAAATGCTCCTTATGGAGATAAAACTAAAGAGCAAGTTGAAAAGTTTGTTTATGATATTGTTAAATTCTTTATTTCAAAAAATGTAAAAGCTATTATAATAGCTTGTAATACTGCCGTTAGTGCAACAATTAAGAAATTAAGAAAAGAGTTTAATATCCCCATTTTAGGATTAGAACCTGCAATTAAAGTTGCTTATGATAATTGTAAAGAAAGAGATATAGTTATTATGGCTACGAAATTGACTATAGATGGAGATAAATTAAAAAATCTTTTAAAAAAACTAAATATAGAAAACCGTGTAAAAAAACTTTCTGCATCAGGATTGGTAGAACTCATTGAAGCTGAAAATTATTCGGAAGTAAAAATCATAGAGTATTTGAAAGAATTGTTTAGAAAAGTTGAAATTAAGAAGTATTCATATCTTGTTTTAGGTTGTACTCACTATATTTTTATAAAAAACGAATTAAAAAAAGTTCTTGGTACTAAAATAAAACTTATCGATGGAAATTTAGGTATTGCAAACCATTTAAAAAGAACTTTAACAAAATTAAATATTCTGAATTTATCAAAAGAAGTTGGGAAAGTTGAGTTAATTTCTTCTGGAACAGCAAAAGATATGAAAAAGCTTAATATTTTTTATGAAAAGGCTTGTTCACTCGTTTAATATTCAAGATTTCTGGTAATTACAATATCAACATTGGTATTTTTATAATTTTCTATTATTTTTTCTCCAACTTTTAACGGAGTTGTTAAATTGAGTTTATATAATTCTTCTATTAAACCATTAATAAATTTCTTAGATATAGCTTCTGTAGTCTTAACTGGAACTCTATGAACAAGTTTTGAGTCAACTTTACATGTTACAGTAACCATTCTTTTGGGGTCTGTATATTCGTTAATAGCATAATCAACCCCCCTTTTACATTTATTGCCTTCAATATTTGTAACTTTACCATTTTTAATTTCAACATCCAAATGGCAACCAATTGGACAAGCAATGCAAATATACTTTTTTTTATCCATTATAACCCCTTTATTTATAGTGACCCTTACAACTATAAATGAAAATATTTTTATCATCAATACTGTAAATTAATCTATGCTCAGGAGTTATTCTTCTGCTCCATAAACCCATTAATTCATGTTTTAGTGCTTCAGGCTTTCCTAATCCAGAATTTCCATTCCTATCTATATCTTTTAGTAATTCATTTATTTTTTTTAAAGTCTTCTTGTCTTGTACTTGCCAATACAAATAGTGTTTCCACGAAATATCTGAAAAGACTTTATTCATATTCTATTAACTCCCTAATTTGTGTTTTACCTTCTTTTATTTGTTCTATTGATTCAAGTAATTCATTATAATATTTTTTATTACTTCTAACAAATAGGTTTTCCATTAGGTTATTATATTCTGCCTCAGAAATCATAACAACATTGCCACCATGCTTCCTTGTTACAACTATTGTTTCATAATCTTCATTTGCAATATCACAATAATCTTTAAAATTCTTTCTTACATTTGTATAATTTACGGCTAACATAGCACCTCCTGTACAATATATTGTACAGTATAACTTATTATTTCTTTTTTGTCAAATATCAAAGTTATATCCCCTTTAAAGACACTGTTAAACTACTATCAGAACTAATATTTAAATCCTTAAAAATTCTTTGAGTTAAAGTAAAAGTTATCATTTCAGAGGGTTGAACATGTTTTTTTCTTATTGTTTTTACAACGGTATCATTTAATTTAATTTCTAGATTAATCATCTCTTTTACAACCATACTTCTTAAATAAAACTTATTATTTTTATTAGGATTAAATGAATTAGGAACTATGTATCTAACATTGGAGCCTGTTTTTACTCTATATTCTTTTTCTTCTTTTTTATTAGTTAAATAATTTGATACATATTTTCCAACTCTTAATGATTCTTCTGTTGCATAATCAACAAGGTCATGAACATGAAGCATATTACCACATGCAAAAACACCTTCTTCCGAAGTCATCATACTTGAGTTTACTATCGGACCATTTGTTAAAGGATTAATTTCAACACCGATAGACTTTGCTAGTTCATTTTCAGGAATTAATCCCACTGATAATAATAAAGTATCACATTTAATGGAGAAAGTTTTATTATAATCAGCCCTGCCTTCAACTAAAGGAGTTACATCAATTTTTTCAAGCCTCTCTTTGCCATAAATATTTGAAACAATATGACTTAAATATAATGGAATATCAAAATCATTTAAGCACTGAACAATATTTCTATTTAACCCACTTGGATATGGCAGTATTTCAATCACTGCATGAACTTTTGCTCCTGCAAGTGTCATTCTTCTAGCCATAATAAGCCCTATATCGCCACTTCCAACTATAACAACTTCTTTACCAGGTATAAACCCTTCTATATTTACTAATCTCTGAGCTAAACCTGCGGTATAAATTCCTGCAGGCCTAGTTCCAGGTGTTGAAATATTACCTCTGTTTCTTTCACGGCAACCCATTGCCATAACAACAGATTTGGTATTAATTGAAAATACACCCTCTTTTCCAGAATAACAATATATTTCATATTTGTAATCATCATTGTTTAAACAATCATCATCTTTAACTACTTCAACAACAGTTGATTCTAAAAAAACTCTAACATTGCCACTCCTTGTTAAATCTGCAAATCTTTCGGCATATTCAGGACCCGTTAATTCTTCTTTAAATTGGTGAAGTCCAAAGCCATTATGAATACACTGCATCAAAATTCCACCCAAAACTTCTTCTCTCTCTATAATTGCTACTGAGTGTCCATTTTTGTCTATTTCTGTTGCCGCAGCCATACCAGCTGCTCCTCCACCTATAACAACTACATCAAAATTATATTGTTGCATATATTCTCCTATTTTATCATGAGGATAAGCCAACGGCTTATCCTCTACGGTTTTATTATAATTTATCCGTTTTATCATGAGGATAAATCCTCTGTTTTATCATGAAGATAAGCCAACGGCTTATCCCTACAGTTTTATTATAATTTATCAATTATAATAAAACTGTTTTTACCCTTTTTGGTTACTTCATCATAACTCATTCCTGTTTCACGCATTAGGATTTTTATTGTTTTATATGTACAAAATCCACCTTGGCATCTTCCCATTCCTGCTCTTGTAAAAAATTTTATACCATCTAATGTTGTATGCCCATGTTTTATTGCATTTACAATTTCCATTTCTGAAATATTTTCACATCTGCATACGATATTACCATATCGAGGTTCTTTATTTACTAAATCTGCAACTTGATAATGGTCTAAATTTCTAATATTTGGTAATTTTTTTATGTAGGGGTCATAATTGTCTTTTTCAACCAAAGAACCTATTAATTTTTTTAATAAATCTTTAACGAATTCTCCTATTGCAGGTGAAGCTGTAAGCCCAGGTGATTGTATTCCAGCAACTTGTATAAAATTTTCTTGTTTTTTTGATATATCTATATAAAAATCTCCCGTTTCTAATGCTGGTCTTAATCCCGCAAATGATGTAATAATATCCCTTTCCGATACAATAGGAACCATTTTTCTTGCACTATCAAAGATTTGCCTTAATTTGTCATTTGATGTCGTTAAATCTTCTTTATCCTCTATTTCATCTGCTGTAGGGCCAATTAAAACGGTACCTTCATTTGTTGGAATAACCAGAATTCCTTTTGAAACATGGCTAGGAACAGGAAATATTACTTTATCAGGATTTGCTTTTGTTGATTTATCTAGTAAAAAGTATTCTCCTTTACGAGGTTTAATTGTAAATTCTTCGGCCTTAAATATTTCTGATATTTTATCAGCAAATAAACCAGCTGCATTAATTACATATTTAGCAGTTATCTTTTTATTATCTTTTGAAGTTATTATAAAATTTTTATTTTCTTTTATAGCACTTGTCACTTCAAAATCAGTAAGTACCTCAACTCCATTTTTTTTAGCACTTTCAATTAATGAATATACAAATCTATAAGGCTCAATTATTCCACCACTAGGAGCATATAATCCACCGATGACATCATGATTTAACTTAGGAGAAAGTTCTAACAATCTTTCTCTTGAAACCATTTCTATACCAATAGAATTATTTTCTATTCCTTGAGTATATAGATGCTCTACAACTTTTAATTCTTCTTCATTTAAGGCCGCTACAATAATGCCAACTCTTGTAAAAGGAAAATCTAATTCTCTTTTGAGTTGATCAAACATTAAATTACCCTTTATTTCAAGTTTAGATTTTAAATATTTTAAATTATGGTGAAATCCACCATGTATAATTCCTGAATTAGCTTTTGAAACTCCCCAAGCTACATCAGTTTCTTTTTCTAAAATAACTGTTTTTAAATCATATCTTGATAGTGTCCTTGCAATATTTGCACCACTAACTCCACTACCAATAATTGCTACATCATAATTCATAATGCTCCCAAATAACGCACTGCGTCATTTTATTGTTTTTTAATATTTTTGTCAAGTTTTTTTAGAAAATTAATAAATATATTGCAAAATTTATTTCGTAGCTTATATTAGTCTTAATTAAGTGAGGTTATTATGCATGATTATATTTTTAAATACTTACAAAAAATAATAAAAAATAAATCAGTTCTAATTTATGGGGCTATAACTAAAAACGAGTTAGCCTATATTACTAACTCTAACAATATTTCTATTGTCGATGATAATGTTAATAATTTAATAGAATTAAAAAAGTTTTATCCTGATATAGATTATCATCAATCATTATATTTCATTAAAGAAAAATTTGATTTCATTATATTGTTAACAAATTCTCCAATAATCCCTAAAGACTACCTAAAAAGATTAGGTGTTTTTATTAATATTGAATTCATAAATAATCAAGAGGAGTATCATAAATTAATATTAACTCCCAATAAACAAAATTTTGAATTTATGGAAAGGATTAATCTATACAAAAAAGAAGTTTTCATTGCTCTAGCAAACTCTAAGCATGCAAAATTTGAAGAAAATAATTTACTTAAGCAAATTCCTAATATTGTAATTGAATTTTGTTCTGATTTTAAACTTGAGTTAGAAAATAAAATTGATTCACTGTAATTACTTAATGATTTGTGTACCGCTACCATTTAATAGAGCATCATAAGCATTATCAAGGCTTGTAATTATTGCTCTAGCTCCACCATTTTTAACAAATTCCATTGCAGCATTTACTTTAGGCCCCATACTGCCAGCTGCAAAATGCCCCTCATTTTGATACTTTGTTAATGTTTCTAAATTTTCTTTTTGTAATGCTTTTTCATTTTTTTGAGCATAATTAATAAAAACATTTTTTACATCAGTTAAAATAACATAAGCATCAGCATTAAGCATAGTTGCTAATCTTTCTCCTGCCAAATCTTTATCTATAACAGCAGCAACACCTTTAAGCATTCCATTTTCTTCAATTACAGGAACACCTCCACCACCAGATGCAATAACAGTTAAACCACTTTCAACCATAATTTTAATAGCATCTTCTTCAATATTTCTAATAGGAGTAGGAGAAGCGACTACCCTTCTAAATCTATTTTCAATAGTTTTAGGTTTAACTTCTTTTATAGTCCAGTTAGGTTTTAGTTCTTTTAGTTTATTAGCTTGTTCTTCATTATAGAAAGGTCCAACTGGTTTTGTTAAATTTTGAAATGCTCTATCATTTTTATCAACTAAAACTTGATTAACAATAGACACCACTTTATTATCTAAATCAGCTTTTTTTAGTTCATTTGTTAAAGTTTGTAACATCATATAACCGATTTGACCTTGAGTCATTGCTCCAACAGCATCTAAATTCATTGCCGGCACTTCATTACTTCCTGCTTCTTGTTGTATTAATAAACTCCCTGCTTGCGGCCCATTTCCATGAGTTATAACTATTTTGAAACCTTTTTTTACTAATTTTACAATTTCTTTTGCAGTTTTAAGTACATTTTCTAATTGTTCTTCATAAGTTCCTTTTTGGTCTGCTTGTTTAATAGCATTCCCTCCAAGTGCAATTACAATTTTCTCCATATCTTCTCCTTACAAATCAAAGCTAGAATGGGATATTACAACAAAGAGCCACTATATTCAAGAGTAGAATATAAAAAACTTTACAAAATATGAAATCTGATATATTCTTATCTTTTTTATTGGCATACATGAATATATTATTGCTTTCTCCACCTGTTTTTGATTTTTATTTTACTCCTGCAAGGAGAGAGCCACTTGGTTTATTGTATTTGAAAGAATCCTTAAAGCAAATTAAAGATATAAATGTTTTTTTATATGACTCCACTATCAGTAGAAAAGTAAAAAAAAGAGCAATTCCCGAACATTTTGAATATTTAAAAAAATATTATTTTAAAGATTTGTCAATGTTTTCATTATTTTCAACATATAAAAGATTTGGTGATAGTTTTACAAAAATAATTAATTATATTAATGAAAAAGACATAAATTTCATTGCAATTTCATCTTTATTTTCGGGTTATCATAATAATGTTGAAAAATTAATTATAGAAATCAAAAAACGAACCAAAGCATTAGTAATTGTTGGTGGTTGGGCAATAGAGGCAGAAAAAGAGAAATTATTTAAAATATCAAATGCAGATTTTTTTATTTATGGTGATAGTGAAAATAATTTTTTATTATTAATTAATTCATTAAAAAAAGGAATTATCCCCAAGAAAAAAGGTATATTATGTAGAGACGATGGCATTGCCTCGTCTCTACATAAAGAGAAAGGCATTGCCTCGTCTCTGAATCAAGAGAATATCATGAATCAAGGCAATGCCTTGATTGTACCTCATAAAGAGGATAAAAAATTGATTTTTGATTTTAATGTATTCCCTAAGCGAGAAAATTTTTATTATTTTAAAAATAAAAAGATTGCCAAAATGGTAATTAGCAGAGGATGTAAGTTTTCATGTAGTTTTTGTGCAATCCATAGATATAATAATTTTAAAGTAAGAAATTTTGAATCTATTATTGCCGAGTTAGAATATTTATTAAGCATTGGAATTGAAATTGTTGATTTTGAAGATGATAATTTATTTTTTAATAGAAAATGGAGTATTAAATTTTTAAATATTTTAGATGAATTTCATAAAAAAGGACTGAATTTTACTGCGATGAATGGAATCACTGCAATTAATTTAGTTCCTTTTACTCAAAAAGCCATAGATGTTGGATTTATTGAATTTAATTTATCACTTGTTACAACAAATAAAAATACTGCTAGAAACATAAATAGGCCTATATTTATAGAACAAATAAAGAAAATAGCTGATATTAACCAAAATAAAATCGATATAGTTGTCTTTTTAATAGCTGGACTTGAAGAAAACACTACTCAAACATTAATTGATGATATAGTAGAATTAGCAAAATTGCCTGTAAAAATAGGACTTTCTCCCCTTTATATGATTCCCGATATAGATATCTTTGAAAATTTAGGTTTACCAACAAATAGAGATTATTTAAGAGGAAGTGCTTTGTATAAATTTGGCAAATCTTTTAATAGAGAACAAATTGTTAGTATTTGGAAGTTAGTAAGAATGATAAATGCGATAAAGGAGCTTGATTATAGCAATGAATTAAGTGAAAATATCAAAAATTTTAAAAAATCAGTAGAAGAACAAAAATGGTATTATAAAGATATAGATGAAATATGGAAGGATTCATTTAAATTTGATTTAAAATTTCCTAAAGAAATAAAAATAAAAAAAATAGATAATAGTTATTATACTCTCCATTTGAGTTAAGCTTTTTGTAAAAAAGCTATTATTCTATTAGGAGATAATTAAGTTTATTTATTTAACTTTTACAAATAATAAATTTTAAACCTTGGGTTGAAATTTCCGTGCAAAATCATATTATAAAAATAAAGGCATTGTCTTGTTTTTTAATA
>JAMOQH010000019.1 GCA_027064085.1 bacterium
TCATTCCAAGTATCATATATTTAAGAGCTTCAAGTATCATAATCTCTCCTTAAAAGTTTGGAGAATAATAACAAACAAACATAGCAAGAGTGTAGCAAAATAGAAAATATGAAAAAGTTTAAGAAAAAGTTTTATTTACCCATTTTTTATTTTTATATATATTATTTTGAAGTTTTATATATATTAAAGCAGTCATAATAGCATCATTTAGTGCATCATGTTTTCCTATAAGAGGTAAATTTAAATCTTTCATAATTGAATCAAATCTTAAATCAATATGTGCTTGTGGGATAAGTCCTATTTTTTTATCATAATAAAGAGCAGAAACTTCTATTTGTTTGTTTGGAAGTTTAATTCCTATATATTTTTTTGTAAGTTTATTTAACATTGCAATATCAAATTCTAAATAATAACCAACTAAAGGTCTATTTTGTGCAAATTCTAAAAATTTTTTTATTGCAAATTCAGGAGAAAATGCATTTTTTAACATACTTGGAGTTATTCTATGGATTTTAATGCTTTCAGATGATAATTCTTTTGTAGGTTTAACATAAATATGAAATTTTTTACTTAATAAAATTTTATTATTTTTGACTATAACAGCACCTATTGAAATAATATCATCTTTTTTTCTATCAAGTCCGGTCGTTTCAGTATCTACTACTACATATTCATCACCATTATATTCATCAAAAAGAGATTTAAAATTTTTATCTTTTAATCTCTTTTTGTTTAAATTTTTAAAAAATTTCTCAAACATTAAAATACACCTAAATGAAAATGATGATTTATAAGTTTTTTAAATTCATTTATAACTTTTATAGAATCTTTTAACATATCTTGTTCAATTTTTGTTAAGTTTTTTATATTTATAATATTTGAATATTTTTCATTATTATTTATTTGATTTAATTTGTGTTTTAGTGTAAGAGTTAAAATAATATCAAAACTTTCAATAAGCTCAGTAGCAAATTGTCTATCAATTATTCCTATATTATTTAATTCTTTAATTCTATCAATAGTAGATGTTTTTTGAATTTTATGTTCAAGTGCAAAAGCTCTTGCTCCATGTACTATAATAAATCTTACTTTTTTCATATCTACTTTTTCTTTTAATCCTAATAAACCAATAGGAAGCTCAAATTGATTTACAAATGAAGCAAAAGAACTTAATAAAGTAGCATTATTGCTAATATGCTCAAATAGATAATTTTTTAATTCATTTAAGTATTTTTTTTCACCCCATATAACATTTGCATCAAGTAAAATAGCTAAATTCATCATATTTTCTTGTGTAGGTGTATCAATCCAATTAAAAATATCTTTTTTGAAATCTTTTAAATGTTTTGAATAAAAAGGATTATTTACCATCACTTTTCCAGGACATTTAGGAAATCCTAATATTTCAAGGCTTTTAGAAAATTCTTCAAATTTTTTCATATCATAATTAAAGCTATCATTTATTATAGCCCCATTGTCTTGGTCTGTCCTAATTATTTGTTCTTCTCTACCTTCACTTCCCATAACTATTAAAGATATGTTTTTAAAATATTCTTCATCAAAAACAAATTCACTAACTTTACTAAAAACTTTTCTATTAAGCTCACTTATAATTTTTGCAATATATCTAGCTTTTAATCCTTTATTAAAAAGTAAATTTATAAGGTCTATAAATGAATTTGTTATCTCTTTTAAGTCATTTATATTTTTAGCTTTTTCTATTTTTACACTTATAAGATAAGAGTGATTTGAAAAATAACTTAATAAATCAATTTGCTCAATAGAGCCTTTAATTTTATCATCACTTGTTACTACAATTCTTTTGATATTGTGTTTAGTCATTGTAAGTAAAGCATTAAATAAAAAGTCATCTTCATCAATTGTGATTAAATTTGGAGTCATAATAGTTTTAACTTCTGAATTTGTAGAAATATCATCGGTTATTACTTTTCTTATATTTGAATCTGTAACAACTCCTTTATTATCTACTATGATTAAAGATGATTTTTCGCTTTCTTTTTTTATTACAGCAGATTTAATAGTTGTATTACTATCAACAAATGTAACTTTATGAATGATTAAATCTTTTACTCTTGCTGATAAAAAACTACTAAATTGATTTTCAAGAGATTTTTTTCTTAATGTTTGTAATTTTGTCGCTATATCTTGTAAAAAATAACTTTTAAATTTATCATTTTTATTTAAAACTTCAAGAAAAATATCTCTTTTTATTTCATAACATAAACATTCTTCAATTACTTCAAATTCTACATCTTTATTTTCAATTATCTCTTTTGCAAAAACAATATCTTCATTCGTAAAAATATCATCTTTACTTTTTATTTTACCTTTTATAATAAGCAATAAATTATTAGATTTTATTTTTGTATGTGTAGGATAATAAGCTATTTCTGTATTATTGATAACAGAAGAAAACTCTTCTTCTGTTATTAAATCGAAAGGAGGAATTGAGATTACAAAATCGTGAATTTCATTCATTTTTTATACCTTAATGTTTGTCTGTTGCACCTTCTGCTCCAATTCCAGTTTGTGAACGGATAAGTTGAGCTTCAAATGCTTCTTTTTCTTTTTTAGCATCTTCACTTTTATCTGTAATTGAAAAGAACCATATTGCAATAAATGCTACACTCACACTTATAAGTGCTGGATATTTTGATGGGAAGATTGCTTCTTCAAATCCAAAAATTGATACCCATACAGTAGGTCCTAAAATCACTAAAATAATAGCTGTTGCAAGACCAATACTTCCACCTATTACTGCACCTCTTGTTGTTAAATTTTTCCAATACATTGATAAGAATAAAACAGGGAAATTTGCACTAGCTGCAATCGCAAATGCAAGTCCAACCATAAATGCAATATTTTGTTTTTCAAATGCAATACCTAAAATAATAGCTAAAATACCAATAGTAAATGTAGCTATTCTTGAAACTTTCATTTCTTGTTTTTCATCAATTTGACCTTTTTTAATCACACTAGCATAAAGGTCATGGCTAATTGCACTCGCACCTGCAAGTGTAAGTCCTGATACAACTGCTAAAATTGTAGCAAATGCAACTGCTGAGATAAATCCTAAAAATAGATTACCACCAACTGCATGAGCTAAATGGATAGCTGCCATATTATTTCCACCAATTATTTTTCCTGCCATATCTAAATATTGAGGGTTTGTTGAAACAAATACAATTGCTCCAAATCCAATAATAAATGTTAAGATATAAAAATATCCAATAAATCCTGTCGCAACGAATACAGATTTTCTTGCTTCTTTAGCATCTGCAACTGTAAAAAATCTCATAAGAATATGAGGAAGTCCTGCAAGCCCAAACATTAAAGCAACACCTAAACTTATTGCTGAATATGGATCACTAACAAGCCCTCCTGGTGCCATAATTTTTTCATGAGTTGAATGAATTTCTATAGCTTTTGAGAAAAATTCTTCAAGGCTAAAACCAAAATGAGCCATTACAGCAAGAGCCATAAATGTCGCACCTGTTAATAAAAGTCCTGCTTTAATAATTTGTACCCAAGTAGTTGCAAGCATACCACCAAAAGTTACATATAAAATCATTAAAACACCAACAATAATAACTGCATATGAATAAGGAAGTCCAAATAAAATTTGAATTAATTTTCCACTACCTACCATTTGAGCAATTAAATAAAGTAAAACAGTAGCAATACCACCAAATGCTGCTAATGTTCTAATTGGACCTTGTTTTAATCTAAATGATACAACATCAGCAAATGTATATTTCCCTAAGTTTCTAAGTCTTTCAGCTATTAAAAATAATACAAATGGCCAACCAACTAAAAATCCAATTGAATAGATAAGTCCATCGTATCCTTTTAAATAAACTAAACCTGAAATCCCTAAAAATGATGCCGCAGACATATAATCACCTGCTAATGCAAGTCCATTTTGAAAACCTGTAATTCCACCACCAGCTGTATAGAAATCTTTAGCTGTTCTTGTTCTTTTTGCAGCCCAGTATGTAATTCCAAGAGTTGCAAGCACAAAAATTAAAAACATAACAATTGCAGAGATATTTAAAGGTTGTTTTTGCACCTCACCAGTTATTGCTCCACTTGCAAACAATGAACCAACACTGAATGCTAATATCAG
>JAMOQH010000020.1 GCA_027064085.1 bacterium
TAATTATCTCCAAAATATAATACAAAATTAATATATCATACTTTTTATAATATGTTAAATAAAAAAATCTTGCCAAATTCAAGTTTACAAGTTATATTATGGTTAGGAGGATAAAATGGTAAAAAAGAACGAAAACGAAAATAAAAAAATATTACATAATAGATTTAATTCAATAATGATGAGATTATTTGCTTATCCTGAAATGATTAAAGAAATGTTAATTTTTTTTATAGGAGAGCCTTGGCTAAGTAAACTTGATTTGGATACAGTAAAAGATTTAAGTAAAGATTTTATTTCTCCTAAAGAACTCGATGATTTTCAAAGTGATATGCTTTGGAAGATTAATATTAAGGATACTAAAGAAGAGATATTTATTTATATTCATACAGAATTTCAATCAACACCAGACAGGCTAATGCCATTTAGATTTTTAAATTATCAATATTTGGTATATGATAAAATAATGGATATGAGAAAAAAAGACGAAAAGGATAAAAAATTACCTTTTATTTTACCTGTTTTATTTTATCATGGTGAAAACAAGTGGAATTTTGAAACAGATATATCAAAATTAATAGAAATTCCGATTAAAGAAGCTTTGGAGTATATTCCAAACTTTAAATTTTTCAAAATAATGATAAATGAAAAAACTTATGAAGAATTATCTAAATATGAATCAGTATTAGCTGCTAATTTTGCCTGTAATAATGTAAAATCTAAAGAAGAATTTACTAATGCTTTATGGAAAGTAAGTGATTTGTTAAAATCAACAATTCCCAAAGAACAACAATTAAAATTAAGTGAAGATATAGCAAAATATCTTTCTTTTATTTCAAAAGGAAGAGTATCAACAAGAACAATAATAGACATTATAAATTTATATGAGGAGGATAAAATGACTCTTGCACAATTATTTGAAAAAGAAAAACAAGAAGGCATTGAGGAAGGCATTGAGAAAGGAATTGAGAAGGGAATTGAGAAGGGAATTGAGAAGGGAATTGAGAAGGCCAGAATTGAAACTGCAATTGAAATGTTAAAAATGGGTACAGAGCTTATATTTGTATCAAAAATCAGTAAATTATCTATTGAAAAAGTTAGAGAATTACAAGAAAAATTAGAATAATACAATAAAATACAAGTTATGTTATGCATTGCTTCTATTTGCTTATTTTATTTATAAATAAATAAACTTAATTATATACAATTAATTTCAAATGGAGTGTAATAAATTATAACTCTAAATCTAAGAGAACAGGACAATGATCACTACCTAAAACATCACTATCTATGCTTGCTTCAATAATATTTTCGTTTAAAGTATCAGAAACTATAAAATAATCTATACGCCAACCTATATTCCTATCTCTTGCTCCTCCTCTATAAGACCACCAAGAATAAGCATCAGTTTTATCAGGATAAAGATACCTAAAAGTATCAGTAAAACCTGATTCTAGTAATTCTGTCATTTTATTTCTTTCTTCAATAGTAAAACCTGCATTTTTAGTATTAGTTTTAGGATTTTTCAAGTCTATTTCATTATGAGCAACATTTAAATCTCCACACATTATAACTGGTTTTTCTTCATCTAATTTTAATAAGTACTCTTTAAATTCATCTTCCCACTTCATTCTTGTATCTATTCCTAACAATTTATTTTTATCCCAACCTTCAGGAATATTTGCTTTATTTTGAATTTTATTTTTTGAATTTGGAGTATAAACAGTCACTAAATAAAACTCTTCATATTCTAAAGTAATCACTCTTCCTTCATCAGTAGGAATTCTATCTTTAGTTAACAACTCTAGCTCTTTTTCGGTATTTTTCTTTTCATGAAACTCTTTAACTATAATTTTTTTACCTATTCCATTAAAAACCGATAAAGGTTTATGCTTAGTGAAGATAGCAGTACCAGAATAGCCTTTTTTTTCTGCATAATTCCAATATTGGTAATAATTATCTAGTTTTAAATCTATTTGTCCCTCTTGTAACTTACTTTCTTGAATACATAAAAAATCAGCATCTTGAGAATTAAAATACTCTAAAAAACCCTTTTTTATACAAGCTCTTATTCCATTAACATTCCATGATATAAACTTCATTATACACCTAAAAATAAAATCTTATTATACTTATAATAATTTAAACTGTCAAATTAGTAAAATTTAAAAATTCCTTGATTTAATCATAATAATCTAATATACTTGTGAGAATATTTTTATGGGAGTTTATATGAAACTTAGTATTATTTTAACTATTGTAGGGCTTTTACTCTTTGCTTCATGTGGTAAAAAGGAAATTACAGCAAAAGACTACATTAATGACTTAAAAAATGACAAAAAACAAAGTAAAGCTCTTATTGAGCTTGAAAAACTAGGTCCAAAAGCTAAATCAGCTATTCCAGCTTTAATGGATTTACTAAAAAAAGATGAGAAGAATAGTGCAAAAAATGCTTTAAGAATAATTACTAAAATTGGTGATGAACCTCAAATTATAGCAGCAGCTAAAGTTGGAATTAATTCTAAAAATAAGTCTGTTACAACTTCATCAATAAATGCACTTAAAAAATTAAAAAAGAAAACTCCTGAAGTTTATAAAATTATTGTGGAAGGAATTACTTCAACAGAGCAATTTACTAGACAAGAAGCAATTATTGCAGCAGGGCAACTAAAAGTCAAACAGGCTGTTGCTCCATTAATTAAAGTACTCGTAAATAGCTCAACAACACAACATATCATTTTAAATAAACAAGCAGCAAGATCATTAGGTCAAATAGGAGACCCTAAAGCTATTCCTGCCTTGATAAAAGGTTTATTTATTAAAAAAAATGTTAAAGGAACAAATAATAAAGGTACAGCTTTTGTATCTGCAAGAAATGCACTTTATGAATTTGGAGAAGCTGCTTTAAAGGAAATCATTAATACCCTAAATGGTAAAAATGAAGATTTTAATAAATTTAAAAAAGCAAATCCAATGATTAAATCCTCTGATATTACTTATAACTTAATCGTTATGATTAATGAACTAGGAAATGAATCCGTTTATCCTATTTTAGAAAAATACATGAATAGTAAAGATCATGGTGTTAAACTTCAAGCGGAAGCAGGAATGGGAAGTATTGGTATTAAAAAAGCTGTTCCAGTATTAATAAAAAAATATGCTAAATTAAAAAAACAAATTGTTAAAGAAAGTGATGAGCAGAAACTTGCTCAAGAAGTTCAAGAAGCAACTAATATCAATAGAATGCTTGCAATGATAGGTGGAAAAGCTGCAGAAAAGCACTTAGTTAAAGAAATGCTTTCTAAGCCATTGAAAATTGATGGAGAAGAATATAATGATTTAAAAGATGATGCCATCTCTTCATTTTCAAATTTTGCTGGAGCAAAATACTATAAAACATATCAAAAAATATGGACAACAGAAAAAAATGTAAACAGAAAGAAAAATATGATGCTTTATTTAAAAATTATGGAAGTTGCTAATGATTGTAAAGAAGATGTTAAGTGTTATGCTAAATATTTTGATAAAAAGAAAAATCCTAAACCCAAAGGAAAACTATTAAAAGAATTAACAAAAGAATTAGGAACAATACAAATGGCAAAAAGTCTTCCTGTATTCAAAAGACAAAAAGCTGCTTACATGTTGTCTCATTTTAATACCCCTGAGTCCAAAAAAATTGCATTTGAAAAAGCTTTATTTGATAAAGACCCTGGTGTAAGAAATGCTGGAGCGTTCACCATAGACAGATTGGGAACAAAGGCTGATGTTCCTGCCTTAGAAGCCGTTCTGAAAAAAGCTAAAAAGAAATCTTATTTAAAAAAAGCTATTTCTCTTTATGAAAAGCTATTAGCTAAATTAAAAAATAGATAAAAAACGACTAAAATATCTTAATCATTTCAAATCACTAGTAATTTGCACATTTTAATTGACATTTCTGCCCTAATATATTAAATAGTATCTTTCTATTATAATAACAATAATAGATTTGCAAGTTTCATTTCATTTTAAGGAGTTTATTATGAACAAAAAACTAAGTATTTTATTGACCCTATTACTAGTTTCTATACTTTCAGTTTCAGGTTGTAAAAAAGGCGAAAAAGCTAACACTAAAACAAAAGCTAAAAAAGAAGCTACTAAAGATTTAAAAAAGGCAACTAAAAAAGTAACTAAAAAAGTAACTAAAAAAGTTGTTGCTTCTTCAGCTAAATTAGATTTATCTTACTTCCCAGAAAAAGCAGTTTTAGTTGGTTCTTTCAATATTAAAGCTTTTGCTACTATTAAAGAATTAAAGCCTCTTTTAGAACAAGCTTTTTCTGAAGCTAAAAAAAATGGAATAGACTTAAGTACAGTTAGTTTTCTATCTTACTATGTAAATATAGAAAGCCTTAAAGGTACAAATCATGATATGGCTGTTTTAGTAAATGGTTTAAAAATCCCTAAAGAATTACTAGAGAAATCAGGTCTTAAAATAAAAAAAGAAAAATATAATGCTACAGAAATAATGATTGATGAAAAACAAGATGCAGGTTTTGCAACAATTGGAAATGATTTATTAGCTGGATCAGTTAGTTCAATTAAAAAAATGATTGATGTAAAAAAAGGAAAAATCAAATCTTTAGCAAAATCAGAATCAGCAAAAGAATTTAATAATATTTTAGCTAAATCTAAAGCGGCTGCTTTTAGAATAGCTTTTGTAACTAATAAATTAGCAAAAGACCAATTACAAAATTTATCTAAAGGTCAAGGAGCAATGGCCGCTGAATTCTTAAAGAATTTAAGTTCAGGTTCTTTTAGTGTTTCAATTACTAAAGACGCTTTAAAATTTGCTTTCAATTTTCATTCAAACAAAGCAGGTATTGACCAGGTTATGGCAGTTGCAAAACCTCAATTGGCAATGTTAACACAAGCTAATTCACCAATGCTTGGAATGGTTAAACCTATTTTAGGACAAGAAGGTAGTGAAATTTTTGCAAAAGTTCTTAAAACTTTAAAAGTTAACAATGATGGTGATTATCTTTCAGTTACTTTTGAAACAAAGCTTGAATACTGGACAAAAGCTCCAAAAATCTTTGGTGATGCTTTAAAGAAAATGGGTAAATAAAAATACTTTTTGACTTCATAATAATAAGATGTTAATTTATCTTATATTTTGGAGTCAAGATGAAAGAACTACTAAAAAATCTAAATAATTATCAAAATTTATTTCCATCAAAATACATACATGAAGCAGATAAAGAAGATTTATTAAATATATATTTACATATTGATAAACTAAAAAAAAATCCTAAAAGTTCTGCATCATTTAAAGGAGATATTGAAAGATTCTTTTTACATAGATTTAGTTTTAGTAAGCTATCCAAAAGGCTTACTAGACTTCTCCCCTTCTCTGTGCCATCTGTTGAATTAATAAAAATTGTTTTAAATAAAAAACATAATTTTATGCTAACAACTTTCTATAATGAAATAAATTCAAAATTAAAATATAATAACTATAACCCAATAGATTTAAAAAAAGAAATGGAAGTTTTCATTAGCAATAATAAAATAATTAAAGAGCTTGATATTAGTGTTATAGAGAAAAATAAGCGTTCTGTAATGGTTCTAAAAATAATAAATGTCTCTTCAATTACAACTTTCAGAAACCTAATAGAAACTATACAAAAAAATGAAGTAGCAGTAAACTATATTAAAATATGGACATATAAAACAGAAGATAAAAGGATAAGAACTTATCACAAAATCGATATTCACTTTAATTATAAACTTGATGAAAATGAGATTTATTCGTTAAAAGATGATTTTGAAAGATATTTACAGCATTATATTAAGCCTATGTCTGTTTTTGATATGATAGGGCCTTCAATGATAGGTCCATCAAGTTCTCATACCGCTGGTGCAAACAGAATTGGTCATATTGCAAGAAATTTCTTTATATCATTGAAGGATTATATTCTAAAAAATAAAGGTAAAAAAACTCCGTTTATAGAAGTAAAACTATATTCCTCATTTGCAGACACTGGCCTTGGTCATAAAACCCCAAATGCGATAGGTGCAGGCTTACTTGGTTATGAAACCGACAGTAAAAATATGACAGAATATGGAAAACCGGATTATATCAAAAATAATTTTAATATAATTGATAGTATTAAAATTGATTTTATAGGTTATTTTATTGATAAATCAAACTCTAAATTAGAAAACCAGGGAAATATTGCAAAAATCACATTATTTTTAGAAAATGAAGAAATTTCCATAACAGGTTATTCTATTGGTGGTGGCAATATAGAAATCAGATATATAAATGATATTAAGCTCTCTGATGTTATTACCGGTAAAGAAGATTATAATTTAAAGTTATTTTTAAAAAATGGTAAAGCTAATGGAGTAATAAAGAAAATATATAACATAAAAAAAGTATCAAAAAATACTATGCCTCCTTTTAACACTATGGAAGAATTTTTAGATTATCAAAAACAAAGTAAAAAAAATATTATAGATATAATTCTAGAACTTGAATATTCCCTACAGTTTACAGATAAATCAGAAATATACAGTAAACTTGAAAACTATTGGGACATAATGAAAGAATCAATATCAGAGCCATTAAAAAATCCAAAAAAATCCGATTTTAAGCTAACAGGCAGAGATGCTAAAAAAATATCTGATTACAATCCTAAAAACAGTGTTTTTAAAAATGACATATTTAAAAGAGCAGTGTTTTATTCAACTGCAGTTAATGAATTTAATGCTCAATCGGGCTTAATTGTTGCTTGTCCAACAGCAGGGAGTGCAGGAATTGTACCCGGAGTACTAAAAGCATATCAGGAATTAACTCAATGTAATGATAAAAGGATATGGAAAGCTTTACTTGTTGCAGGATTTTTAGGAATGATATTATTTAATGATGTTACAACTGCAGGAGCAGATTTTGGTTGTCAAGCAGAAATAGGCTCTGCGGCAGCAATGGGAGCAGCAGCAATAGCATACTTAGAAGGTGGTAGTGTTGAAGCCATAGTTCATGCTTTTACCTTAGCAATTAAAAATAGTTTAGGGCTGGTTTGTGACCCCGTTGGTGGTCTTGTTGAAGTTCCATGTGTAAAAAGAAATGGAATATATAGCTCTATGGCATTAAGTTGTGCTTTAATGGCTCTTTCAGGAGTTCGCTCATTTGTTTCTCCCGATGAAGTAATTTTAGCTATGCAGGAAATAGGTAACAAATTAAATAAAGACTACAAAGAAACCGCAAGAGGTGGGCTAGCTAAGACAAGAGATGGCAAAGAAGTTAATATAAAAATGAAAAAATTAAAACAAGATTTTTTTGGAGTGTAAAATGTTGATAAAAAATTGCGAATATTATGATGGCAAAAAATTTAAAAAGGCTAATATTTATGTAGAAAATGGAATAATCTCATCTATTGATTTATTGGAAGAAAAAACAAAAAAAAAACCTATATCAAATAAGCATGCCGATGATGAAATATTTGATGCAAAAGATTATTATCTTATCCCCGGAATGATAAATACTCATAGCCATTTACCCATGACAATAACAAGAGGAATTGCCGATAATTTAACTCTACAAGACTGGCTTTTTAATGTTATTTTCCCTGTTGAAGGTAAATTTATTGATAATGATTTTATTAAATTCGGTTCTACACTTGGCCTTATTGAAATGATTAAATCAGGTATAACAACTAGTGTTGAAATGTATTATCTACCTGAAATCATGGCAGAAACATTTAAAGAGATTGGTTTTAGAGGCTATATAGGTATAGGAAGTGGAGATGGAACAGAAAACGGAAAACAAAAAGCAGTAAACTTTATTGAAAATTATAAAAATGATGAATTAATTACCCCTTCTCCATTTGCTCATGCAATTTATACAACTAATGAAAATAATTTATTATGGGTAAAAGAAATTTCTGATAAATATAATTTAGCCTATCAATTTCATTTGCTAGAAACTAAGCCTGAAAACGAAAACTTTTTTAAAGAAAACAATCAAAATTTAATGAATTATTTAGAAAAAATTGGTTTTCTAACCAAAAATTTAATAGCTGCACATTCGGTATGGCTCACTGATGAAGATATAAAAATATTAAAAAGAAATGATGTTACTGTTTCTCATAATGCAAATAGTAACTTAAAATTAAACTCAGGAATAATAAGATTACATTCTCTTTTAAAAGAAAATGTAAATGTTACACTAGGAACAGACGGTGCAGCTTCTAATAATCATATATCACTACTTTCTGAAATGAATTTAGCAGCAAAACTTCACCATATAGAGTCAGGAGAACCAATTAATGTTCATACCGTTTTTAACCTAATAACAAAAAATCCAGCAAAAATTTTAAATTCAAAACTAGGAACAATTAAAGAAGGCAATTTTGCAGATTTAGTTTTCATCAAAAAAAATCATTATTCTATGCTTCCAAGTTATAATCCCATTTCAAATTTAGTTTACTCTATGCCAACAGAAGCAATAGATACAGTAATGATTAACGGTAAATTTGTGATGAAGGGTAAAAAATTACTTACTATAAATGAAGAAAACTTTTATAAGGAGTTAAATAATTATTTAAGTAAAATTAATATCATGTTTTTTTTAGAGAGGCATTCAACCAGCAAATAGCTGTTTTCATTGCCAAAAATTAACTAATTTTATAAATAAAAAATGGATTTAATTTTTATTTTCCATCTCTTGTTGCAATTCATTAATCTTTTCAATTGATAAATCAGTTATTTTTGAAATAAATGCTATATCAACTTTTTCTTTTAACATTTTTTTAGCAGTTTCTATTTTACCTTCTATTTTACCTTCTATTTTACCTTCTACTCTACCTTCTATTCTTTCTTTATCAAGAATCTCTGCTATTGTCATTTTATCCTCCTCATAAATATTTAAGATATCTATTATTTTACTTGTTGGAATTCTATCGTTGCTTATAAATGATAAATATTTTGCTAAATCTTTAGATAAATTTAATTTATGTTCTTTGGGTATTAAATCATATAATAATCTACTAACTCTTAGAATTGAGTTTATAAAATCTTCTTTAGACTTAACATTATTACATGCAAAATTATTAGCTAAAACGGATTCATGTTTTGATAATTCTTCATAAGTCTTTTCATTTATCATTATTTTAAAGAAATTAAATTTGGGTATATAATTTTTAGCCTTATCAAAAGGTATTTCTATTAGCTTTGATATATCAGTTTCAAAATTCCATTTATTTTTACCATGATAAAAAAGTATTGGGAAAATAAATGGCAACAAGTCTGTATTTTTTCTTTCTTTTATTTGATTTATTATTCTATCGTAAATTAAATATTGATAATTTAAAAATCTAAATGGCATTAATCTATGTGGTGTTGATTGAAATTCTACATGAATATATATATAAAACTTTTTATTACTATTTTTTAACTTAACTGACCATAACATATCACTTTGAAAATCATCTAATTCTTCTGGTGATGTAAAATCTTTACTTACTTCCTTTAAGCTGTCAAAATCAATAAGTTTAACCCAATTTTCACCAACTAAATACAACATCATTTCAGTAACAATTTCTTTATAACTAAATAATCTCATCATTATTGAATTAAATTTGTTATGTATCTTCTTATTCACGATACCTCCTAAAATATTATAACTTATTTTTGAAATTATGCAAGGAAGAGAGGCATTCAACCAGCAAATAGCTGTTTTCATTGCCAAAAATTAACTAATTTTATAAATAAAAAATGGATTTAATTTTTATTTGATATTTAAGTAAACAACTAATGTTTTATACTCTTCATTATGAAAATCACCTGCTTTTTTTAGTACTATTTTTTTACTATCTTTGATTACCATTTTTTGAGGAAGTGTAAATTCTCTATAATTTCTTTTTAATTCTTCATCAAGTTGATAATAGTGAATTTTTATAGCATAAGTACTAACTTTTGGAAAATCTATTTTTTTTAATACTATAGGATAAATTTGTGAATTTTGCTCAAACATAGATAAAAATGACTTATCTTGATATTTTAAAAAGAGATTTAATTTATGTTCATCTAATTTATATGAATTTTTGTTTAAAGAAGCTAAAAAATTAATGTTTTCTCTTTCTAGCATTATTACTTTATATGCTCTAATTATTATATTGGTTTTATAAAGAGATTCCATTTTATCACTGTAGTGATCTGGATGAAACTTTAAAAGTAAATTTTTGTATCTTCTTTTTAGTAACTCATCACTATCTGTTCTTTTTGCACCTAATAATATGTAAGGATCTACATTTCCCATAAAAACCTATTAATTTTTTTGTTCTTTATACTTATCAACACTTTGAGAAGAACAAAAGAAATTCCCATCGTATTCAATTGCAACTTTTTTATCACATCTATCCATAGTAATAGGGTCAGTAATTACTTCTTTTACTTCAGTTGTGGAGCTAATTGAACTTTCATAATTACTACTTTCTTCTACTTTTTTCATTTTGGATTTATTTTCTAGATTATTTTGACTAACACAAGCCGAAAAAAGCCCCATAAATAAAATAAAAATTATTAAAATCTTCATAAATACTCCTTAAATTCCTGCTAGTTTCTTTAAATCTTCAACTCTATCTAATCTTTCCCAAGTAAAATCATCTAATTCTCTTCCAAAATGCCCATAAGCTGCAGTTTGTAGATAAATTGGCCTTGTTAATTTTAATGTATTAATTATTTTTGATGGCCTTAAATCAAATGATTTCCTGACAAGTTCTTCTAATTTTGAATCGGATAAAACTCCAGTTCCAAAACTATTAATCATCACACTAATAGGCTCTGCTTTACCTATTGCATAAGAAACTTGAAGCTCTAGCCTTTCAGCTAAACCTGCAGCAACCATATTTTTAGCAATATAACGCATCATATAAGTTGCACTTCTATCAACTTTTGAAGGATCTTTTCCACTAAAAGCACCTCCACCATGACGCCCCATTCCTCCATAGGTATCAACTATTATTTTCCTACCGGTTAAACCAGTATCTGCAACAGGGCCACCAACAACAAATCTACCTGTTGGATTTACCAAAAACTCAGTATTTTCATTTATTAATTCGGCAGGAATCACTTTTTTTATCACTTCATTAACAATAAAAGATTTTAATTCTTCTGATTTAATCATTTCAGAATGCTGAGTTGAAATTAAAACTGAAGAAATATATTTTGGTTTACCATTTTCATAAAAAACAGAAACCTGAGATTTAGAATCTGGCCCAAGAAAACCTATATCACCTGACTTTCTAATTTTAGCCAAATAACTCATTAATTTATGTGCATAATAAATAGGCATAGGCATGTAAACATCAGTTTCATTAGTTGCATAACCAAACATAATACCTTGGTCTCCTGCTCCCTGCTCATGCACATCAGTTTTATTAACTCCAATAGCAATATCAGAAGATTGAGCATCTATAGAAAGCAATACACCACAAGTACTTCCATCAAAACCAAGTTTTGAACTTGTATATCCAATATCATTAATTACATTTCTTGCAATAGTTTTCATATCAATATAAGCTGAAGATGAAACTTCTCCAGAAATCACAACCAAACCTGTTGTTACTAGTGTTTCAACAGCAACTCTTGCTCCTGGATCCTTTTTAAGAAATTCATCTAAAATAGCATCACTTATTTGGTCTGCAACTTTATCAGGATGCCCTTCAGAAACTGATTCTGATGTAAAAATATAATTTCGTTCTTCCATATATTCTCCTAAAAATTAGCCTATTCTCCACTATCTTCATTACTTATTTGTAATATTGATTCTGGCATTTCTTTTGAATCTTCCATATCTTTTAAATATAATTTCGCTTTGTCACTTTTTTTAATTTTTTCTGTTTTAGCTTGAGACGTTTCTATATAAATACTTTGAGAAGGAAATGCAAATGATAAATTTAAACTTTCTGCAATTTGTGCAATATGTAGTTTAACTTCATGCTGAACATCTAAAAAATCCCCCCAATTTGTTGTTTTTGTAAAAAAGTAGAAAAATACATCTAACGAACTATTACTAAATCCTGAAAATTTAACAAAAATTGTTCCTTGATCTATATCATCATGATTTCTTAAATATCTTTCTGTTTTCATAGTAAAAGCATCTATCTGATCTTTAGTTGAAGAATAGGTAAACCCAACAGTAAATTTAATTCTTCGTTTTCCCATTTTAGACCAATTTGTAATAGTATTACTTGCTATTATTGAATTTGGAACAGAAACTAATGCCTGGCCAAAAGTTCTTACTTTAACAGAACGAAAGCCTATATCTTCAACAGTTCCTTCAACCTGTGGAGTTTTAATCCAATCTCCAAGTCTAAACGGTTTATCTGTTAATATCATTAATAAACCAAAAATATTAGAAAGAGTATCTTTTGCAGCTAATGCAAATGCTAAACCACCAAGGCCTAATCCTGTTACTATACCCGTAATATCAAAATTCCATTCTTGAACAATAATCATTGCTCCAATAATAAAAACGATTATCCCTAATATTCTATTAACAAAAGGTACAATTTTATCATCCAATTCACTTTCTGTTTTCTCAGATAAATTTTTTAATAATCCTGATACAATTGATGTTGTTCTATACAAAAACCAAAAAACAGAATAAATTATCATACTTCTTGTTACATGATTAAAAAATGATACAGGTTTTCCTTTTAATTGTAATACAGTTGCGGATATCATTAAAGCAAAAGTTAATAATAATAATTTATAAGGTGGTATACCTGCTTTTAATAAGTCATCATCTAAGGTGTTTTTAGTCTTTTCCGCTAATTTTTGCATATACTTTAAAGTAAAACTAACAATAAATGCCCTTATTAACAATAATGCAATAAATAAAACAATAAAAAGCCCCAATCTTCCCATTGGAATATCCCAAAGCTTATAATCAACTATATTACTAAACCATTCTTTCATATCACAAACCCTAAAAATAATGGCTTATTTTACATTAAATGAATTTGTAATTCAAGGTTTTATTTCAAAACCTATTGCAAAAATGTTATAAGTTTGCTATATTAGTTTTATGAATGTGGATTTTAAACTTTTACTAACTAAAAATGGCAATGCAATTATAAGCAAAGGCAAGTATAAGTTACTAAAAGAAGTTGATAAGTCTGGTTCTCTTAATGCCGCCTCTAAAGCTATGGGTTTATCATATAAAAAAGCATTTTCCTATATTAAATCAATAGAAGAGAATTTAGGAGAAAATGTTTTAATAAGAACTCCAGGAAAAGCATCAATTTTATCTCCTAAAGGAATTGAAATAATTAAAATGTATGATTTTTTTTATAATGAACTTAAAAAATTTACTAAAGAGAAATTAAATGAATATAAAAATAAAGAATAATTATTTTACTACTCAAGAAATTGTATTTATTACAACGATGGTTGCTTTTGACATAGGTGTAGGAATGTTTTTGAAACCACTACTTGGTTTAACGGGAATTACTGCTTTTATTAGGTTTGATATGATTTTACCCTTAACAATAATTTTTTTTACAAGAAAATGGGTAGGTAAATTTGGAACGATTTTAGTTTATGAATTTTTATGGGCTTTAGGAGCTTCTTTTGTTATGCCGATGAGCTTTGATACTCCGGGGATCTTAAAAATGCTTCCGGCCTTTATTTTTGCAATTACATTTGAATTATTATATTATTTTTTACCTAAAAAACTAAATATAAATTTATTTGGAGCAGCTATAATAGGCTCAATCATTAATCAATTTTCATTAATAGGAGTAAAAATATTATTAGGTTTTCCTTTTATTAACATAGTAAAAATATCTTTTGTAGTTCAAACTATCACAATTATGTTTATTGCCTTATTTTCAGTTATTTTAACTAATATTTTATATAAAAAATTTAATAGAAAACAATTCTCTTTGCTCTATAGAGAAATGCAAATAACAAAATAAATGATAAAAATAAAAAACTACTCAATACAAAAAAATGACCAAGAATACTTTATTAAAAACCTCTCACTTAATATTGAAGAAGGTAGTATTTTAGGAATAATAGGAAAATCAGGATCCGGTAAAACTTTATTGGCTTTAGCCATTGCAGGAATTACCCAAACAAATTTAAAAACTACAGGCGAAATAAAAAGAAATAATATAGAAAATATATCAATTTTATTTCAAAATCCATTAAGCCAAATATTTTCAACAAAAGTTTATGATGAAATTAAAAATACTTTACATTTAAGTTCTCAGGATATTACTGAAGAAAGTATAATAAATATATCCAACAAATGGAGTATAAATAATATTTTAAATAAACCTATAGATAAACTATCACTAGGAGAAGCTCAAAAAGTTGCTATTGCATCTATAATGATTTCAAACCCAGACTTAATTATATTAGACGAACCGTTTCAGTATGTAGATAACTCCACTTTTCATGAAAACTTATTAAATATAAAAAAACATAACCCAAAAATAACAGTAATCATAATAGAACATAACTACTATATGCTAAATTTAATTGCAGATAAAATACTAAAGTTAAAACTTAATTCCTACGAAATTCATAAAGAAATAACAAACCCTAAGATAAAATCAATCTTTTTAAATTCACTGCAAAACAAAATTAGTATAACTTTTTTAGGGATACACTTTTCTTATGGAAAACTTAAGGTATTAAAGGATTTTTATTTTAAATTAGATAAAAGTTTTTTAATTATAGATGGAAAAAACGGAACAGGAAAATCAACTTTAGTAAAAATACTAACAAGGCTATTAAAACCCAAAAAAGGAAATGTAATTTATTACCTAGATAATAAAAAAATAATAAACCCTAAATTAAAAAATATTAGAGATAAAATTGGCTACATATTTCAAAATCCAGATTATCAAATCTTTGCTAATACAGTTAAAGAAGAAATTTTTTATGGATTAAGCAATCCTGACAAAGTATACATAAATTATTGGATTAATAAATTTAACTTAACGAACTTATTGGATAAATCTCCACATACTCTTAGCTATGGAGAAAGAAGAAGAGTTAATTTTTTATCAGCAACAGCTCATTTACCTAAAATTATTATTTATGATGAACCTACTGTTGGTTTAGATTATGAAAATAGAGCAATTTTACTTGAATTTATTAAATACCATAACAAGCAAGGAGCAATTCAAATATTAATATCTCATGATAGATGGTTCAAAACTGCAATTAAAGGCGATGTTGAAAGGATAAAACTATGAGTAAAACCTTATTAAAGGTCATTTTTTTATTATTTTATTCTTTTATGATTATGTTTTATACAAAAATATACTCTGTGAGTATTATTTTTGTAATATTATATGGTTTAATTTCATTTATTAAAATACAACTCCCTTATAAATACATTTTTTTTATAATATTACCTATTTATTTCCTATTTGGTTTAACTTATATGATAGAATATGGCTTTACCCTTAATATACTAAATAACTCCGTTATAAATAGCTCAATTACAACACTAAAACTATTAAATTTAATTTTCTTAAATATCATTTTTATAAAAACGACATCCTTTATTGAGTTAACTGATAGTTTTAATAGATTAAAGTTGTCTAAAAAATTCTTATTTTCAATTATGATATTAACATCAATACTTCCATTAATTTTTAAAACAGCAGGTCAAATATATGATGCTCAAAGACTTAGAGGTCTAAGAAAAAGGGATTTTCTAACTATCAATGGTTGGATTTTATTTTTATCACCATTATTCATACATGTATTTTCATATTCTCAACAAATTTCATTACAATTAGAACTTAAAAATTATTCAGAAATAATTAAACTAAAAGAAAATACACCTAAAATTAAGGATTACTTGATTTTTATAATTTTAGTTAGTGCTTCTATTGCTTTTTATTATTGGGAAAAAGCTTTATAAACTAAAGATTTTTATTATTTTTATTAATCAACCTTTTTCTTTCTATTTCTTTAATTTCTTTGATTGTTATATTTGTTGGATATTTACCACTAAAACAAGCATCACAAAAATTATATTCTTTATAAAATTCTTTTAAATCGCTTAATTCTAGGTAAAATAACTCATCTACCCCTAAAATATCTTTAATTTCATTTTTAGTTCTATTATTTGCAATTAATTCACTGCTTATAGACATATCAATACCATAAACACATGGATATTTTATCATAGGTGAACTTGAAATCATGTATATTTTTTTAGCTTTTGCAATTTTCATTAGTTTAATTATATGTTTCGCAGTTGTCCCCCTTACGATAGAATCATCAACAACTACAATTATCTTATCTTTAATAAATTCCTCAATTATCGTAAACTTTTCTTGTAAAATACTTTCTCTAGATTTTTGATTTGGCTGAATAAAAGACCTGCCTATATTATTATTTTTAATTATAACTTTTTTATAAGGAATATTCAGTGACTTAGATAGAGATATTGCTGAAAAATAGGCGGTTTCTGGTATTTCTGTTATAAAATCGGCTTTTATATTATACTTTTTTAAAGAATTTGCAATTAATTCGCCATACTTTTCTCTTTCTTTAGCAATTGATAAATTATTTATAACTGATTCAGGTTTAGCAAAATAAATGAACTCAAATATACAAATTTTTTCTTTTTTTTCTTTTTTTAATATTTTGGAGTGAATATTTCCATGATTATCTATAAATATAGCTTCACTAGGCTTTAATTCTTTAATAATTTCATACCCTAATCTAGTTAAGGCAATAGTCTCAGAAGCAAAACCATAGGAGATATTATTATTTTCATTTACTTTCTTTGCAAAAACTAAAGGTCTAATTCCATATTCATCTTTAAAAGCAAGCATTCCTTTATTTCCGATTAAAGAAATCACAGAATAAGCTCCTTTTAATGTATTTTGAGTAACTTCAAGAGCATTAAATATATCATTTTCATTAATATCTGATAAATTTATCTTTTTTAACTCATTTGCAAGAGTAAAAAGTATTAGTTCTACATCATTTGTTCTTTTTATTGAAAAGAACTGATTTTCTAGTTTCTTTTGAATTTCTTTTCTATTAGTAATATTGCCATTATGAACCATAGATATTCCAAAAGGATATGAAATAAAAAAAGGCTGAGCTTCTTCATCATTATTTTCTCCTTGAGTTGCGTATCTAACATGTCCTATTCCAGATTTTCCCTTTAATTTATTTAAAATTTGCTCGTTAAAAACATCTCTAACTTTTCCTGATTTTTTATGTATATAAAATCTATTATCAAATGTAGAAATACCACAACTATCACTTCCTCTATGTTGTAAAATTTTTAACGATTTAAATATTTTTTTACTAACAAATTTAGTCTCATTACAAAACCCAACTATTCCACACATTTAAACTCCCGTTTAATTAACAAATGGAATCGTATATTATATCATCTCATTCAATATATCAAGTTGGACATTTAAAAAATAAAGTAAATTAAAGTTTATTGATTTAATATAAAATAAATGATATATAAATATCGCATAATTTTATATAGGAGCAAAATTAATGAAATTTTTGATAGCTTTAGTTTTACTTATTACAGCTAGTCTTTATGCTAAAAATGATTTACCTATAATGCTAAAAATTAAATCAAATTTTAATTTAGAAGCACCAATACTAAATACATTTCGTTCAGGAACAGAAGACAGCTTAACTGCTCAAGGATATGTACTTATTTCTAAACAACAACAGAAAGTCGTTTAACTGATATAGATAAATTATTATCCTTTTCTAAAAAATTAACTAACGAAGCCTTGAATGTTAAAGTTAAACCCTAAAGTTTACACCATTGAAATAACAACTAAGCCAACAAAGGCAAAAGTTTTTTACAAGGGTCAATATAAAGGAATCACTCCTTTATCCTGTACAGAAAATCAAGAATGCTCTGATGAATCTGGGCTTGCTCTATGTATTTGTAAAAAAGGCTACCAAGATAATGATAATGATGATATTTGTAAACCAAGTTGTGCAAATAATTATTCATGTAGTTCAAATGAATACTGTGATGATTCTTCAGGTACAGTAAAATGCGTTGCTAAACAAGATGATAGACTAGCTAGAGGTTGTAACTATACAAACTCCAATAATAATACTCTAGCTTTATTTTTCCTATTTTTAATCTTTATTTTCAAACTAAAAAAATCTTATAAATAAGCATCAGTCTCTCTATCTCTTGCAATAATTAATAAAAAATGTTAAAAACACTCATCTTAGGAGGAGCAAATGAAACTAGGAAAAGCAATTTTTGTACTACCAAGTATGATAACATTTAGCAGTGTTTTAGCCTCATTTTATGCAATAATACTTGCATTTGACCCAGATAACCAAAAATCTATCTATCTAGCATCTGTATTGATATTCTACGCCATTATTTTTGATGGTTTAGACGGTAGAGTTGCAAGAATGACCAAAACTCAATCCGATTTTGGAATGCAACTTGATTCATTAGCCGATGCTATATCTTTTGGTATTGCTCCTGCAATTATCGTATATAGATGGGGACTAGAAGGGCTAGGTGAAATAGGTATGGCAATTACTTTTATTTATGTTGTTGCAGGTATAAGTAGGCTTGCTAAATTTAATGTTATGGCAATTAATGGTACTGCAAACAAAAATCACTTCTCAGGAATGCCAATTCCATTAGGAGCAGGATTAATTGTTGGGATTGTTATGTCTTACTATCAAGTAAAAGGTCTTACAAGTATTCCTAAAGGAGAAAATCCTATTGCATGGCAAATAATTTTATCAGTAATTGTTTTAGTTATTTCCTACTTAATGGTTTCTAATATTCCATTTAAAAACTTTAAACATATTAAATTAAACAAAAAAGTTGTAGCCATTTTATTAACAATTATTGCAATATTAATTGTTTCATTAATTAAAGGAAAACCAGCATTTACTTTACTCGCATTTACTTTAGTTTATGTCGTAGCAAATTTATTAGGTGGTTTAGTTAAATTCAGATACAGAAAATATCATCCAAGTGTTACAGATTTATCAGAAGAGGATAAAAAAGAGTTACTTGAAGATGAATATATAGAAGATTCAGAAAAAGATTAATTTATTTTTCTCCATTTGTTAAATTACTGTTTTAAAAAATAAGTTTTAAAAATTTAATATTTTAATTAGAATGATATTGATCACCTATCCAATAAGACCAATCTTGGTTATCTGGAGTATCTGGCGTACTTTTATAAGAGCCACCACTAATTGATGAATATGGTTTAGCAACTTCATTGTCATAGCCTCCAGTAATACTTGAATATTTTGAGTTAACTTTATTAGTACTTCCAAACACAACAGAGCCATAAGAAGTATAATTATTTAAAGTTCCTACAATGAGATTATGGTAACCTGTTCTGTTATCATGAGTAAGTCCAGTACTTTTTTCATTATAACCAATAATTAAGTTACCTAAACCTGTTCCTATAGTAAAACCCTCAGACTCTCTATCAGTAGCTCCAGTACCATTTACAATTTGCACATTAACATGACTAAATCGTACAGTTTTGTAGTTAACACCTTCGTAATTTAAATTCACAATACTCATATCTGCGGTTTTGGTTTCAACAGAAGCTATTCTAGCAGATAATAGATCATTAAAATACTGTAATCTACCATCAGAATCATTAAGCTCATGGGTATTTGTTGCAATATTTGTTGAGTTATTATTGACGGTTGTGTTCAAATTATCTAAATTAATAACTTGTGTAACAGTTATTAAATCAAGTTTAGTTTTTAATGTATTTACTAATGTTGTTAAAGTATTCAAACTATTTTCTAATGTAGAAACCCTTGATTTTAGATTTACATTTTCTGTTTCTAAAGTAGTAACTTTGGTTTCTAAGGCATCTAAACGAGATAAAATTGCATTTAATTTTTCATTATCAATTTCTGTTTTAACTTCTGATTTAACAGTAGTTTTAACTTCAGTTAATGTTTTACCTTCTAATTTCTCAGAATTTAATGCATTATTTGCAATTTCTGATTTATAGGAATATACTGATTTACTTTCAGTTCCTAGCTCAATTCTTGGAGATAAAACCTCATTATTAATTTCTACTTCTAGGTATAGTGGATTAGAATTTTCCATAATTAAACTATCAATAAAATCAGTTGTTCCCAACATATATGAAAATTCACCATTTTCTACATTGATTTTAACATAATCTTGATTGCTCCAAATAGAATTACCATTTTCATCTGTATTATAAAGTGAAAATTTGATGTTTTGCTCTCCACTAAGAGCAATACCATTGTTATCAGTTAAATATCCTTGTACCGGTATTTTAATATCTGCACTAAATACTGTAATACTTATTAAAAGCATTAAAAAAAATAATTTCTTCATCATTCCTCCTATTTTTTATCTATTATTGATGTACCTATTCCTAATTTAAAATTAGTTGATTTTAATTTTTTAATTGTTGTAGTTTTTCCTACATTTAGTTTTAATTTAAAACTAGCAGAAGATGATTTACTTCCTGCCCCTACAACAACATGCTTCTTTATCGTTTTTACTGTTTGTTCTGTGCATTCATGATTTACACATATTTTGTTGTCTGTACAATC
>JAMOQH010000021.1 GCA_027064085.1 bacterium
TGTATCACCTAAATAGGAAGTGTGGTCTAGAGCAATACTTGTAATTGCAGAATAAGACGCATCTATAATATTTGTTGCATCAAAACGCCCCCCCATTCCAACTTCTAAAATAATATAATCATAATTTAAACAATTAAACCAATAAAGCCCAGCCAAGAGCATATATTCAAAGAAAGTAATAAAATGATAGGGGTGATTATTTTGATATTCATCAACTATTTTCTTTATTTTTATTAGTATTTTCTCCAAAATTGTTTTATTTATGAATTTGTTATCAGTAAAATAAAACCTTTCTGTAATGTCATACAAATGCGGAGAATTAAATCTACAGACTTTTTTACCATTAGCTTCAAGTATAGAGGTCAAAACAGCAGTAGTTGAACCCTTTCCATTAGTCCCAGCGATAGTAATTACTTGACTATCATCAATATTTAAATCTAATTTTTGGTAAATTTTAGTAATCCTATCTAAAGTAGGAACTATTCCTTTTTTAAATCTTTGTTGATACAAATATTCAAAAATATTAGTCATCTACATCATTCATAGAAGGGTAAGATTTAATTTTTTCTCTTCCTTCTACCCATGCTCTTTGAACAATCCAAGATAAAGACCTATCTAACCTTAAAGCCTCAACTTCCATCTCTTCAATAAATTGTGCGGGTAGGTAAAAACTCTTTTTTCTTTTATCTGCCTTTTTCTTAATATCCGCCATATTAACCCCTCATAAAACACAATGTAAGATAACATCTATATATTTGTAAGTCAATATTTTTTTAGTTTTCACTCAATACTTGAACCACTCCACTTTAGCTTATCTCTTAACACATCAAAATAATCTCTATTAAATGGCTTAACTAATTTTATGGAATTACGGCTACTTTTCACTTGAATAAATTCTACATCTTCAGTAATTTGAACAGATTCTTGGCCATCTATTGTTAAATAAATATCTCTATTCTCTCCTTTTACATAGATTTTTATATTCTCTTTTGAAGATAAAACTAATGGCCTCATTGTTAGAGTATGTGGACAAATTGGTGTAATTAAAGTAATAGGTAATGTGGGATAAATAATTGGACCACCAGCAGACAAAGCATAAGCTGTTGAGCCTGTTGGAGTTGATACAATTAATCCATCTGCTCTATATGAAGTTATTCGTTTTCCATTCATAGAGAGCTCTAAGTCAATAATCCTAGCAACAATACCACTATTAATAGAGATATCGTTTAATATGTCTCTTTCTATTATCCTAGTTTTTTTTGTATGAACATGAATTGTCAACCTACATCTTTCTTCTATTTCATATTTATTATTTATAATAGAATCTAATAAAAACTTCATTTCATTTGTCATTGTTTCTGTTAAAAAACCTAATTTCCCTTGATTTATACCTATAATAGCAACATTTTCATCTTTTATAAGAGAGGCGGTGTGTAACAATGTTCCATCTCCACCTAAAACTATTATAAAATCAACAACTTTAGGCATATCAACTTCTTTTATTAACTTAATGTTTTTAAAATCTAAATTACTCTTTTCATCAAAAAACAGCTCTATACTTTTATTTTTTAATAATTCATATAATTCTTTTACAGCTTTTAATGCAGAACTACGGTTTCTATTAAAAATAACTCCAAATTTCATGATTACCTCAATAAAACAATACAACACTTTAATTTATAAGGATTTTAATTGCAAATTTAATCATTTTTTTTATTTAATTTTCTTATTTTTCTTGCATTTCTTGCTTTTTTAAAGAAGTTTTTGAGTTGCTTAATATACTCTTCATCTTGTAAGTTTATTATTTCAATATCAAAAGGTAAATCACTTAAAGCGTAGTCATTGGAACTAGCTAAAAAAGTAACTTTTTTTATTCGGCTAAAATGTATTGCTCCACTACACATTACACAAGGTTCAAGAGTAACAAATATTTCACAATTATTTAATCTCCAGTTTTTTAATTTTTTTTGAGCAGTTCTGATAGCTTTCAATTCTGCATGTGATAAAGAAGTGTTATCTCTCTCCATAGAGTTATAGCTTCCTGCAATTATCTTGTTACCACAAACAATAACAGCTCCAACAGGAACTTCATCAAGTTTTTCACTATAATCAGCAAGTTTTTTTAAAGCTTTTATTATTTTTTCACTCATACTTTAAAATCTATCTCTGATTGTGATTCTATTTGAGATTTAAAATAATTAACCATATTTTGAGTGGACCTTTCATGTTGTGAAATTTTTAATTTAGAAATATTAAACATTTTATTTGCTTCTTTTAGTATTTTTTCTTCAATTTTAATAATTTGTTGCCTTAATTTTATTACATTTTCATTGTTTTCATCATAATTTAATATGGAAAGTTGAGCAACTAGTTTTTCTTTAGTTTCAAAATAATTATTGGTAACAGTATCACCTTTTTTTACAATATCAAAAACTTGGTTTTGTAAGTCTAAAATCTCTCTTAGCTTATCTAGATATAAATTAGAATTTATCATCAAACAACAAACCTTTTAAATCATCTAAATTATTCATTCTTTCAATGAATTCCTCAGTAGGTATTTGTCTTATCACTTTTTTGCTGTCTTTGTCAACAACTTCAATAACCGGCTTTTCAAAATCTTCTCTTAATTTAAATCCAACATTTACATCAACGGTATTAGCATCAAGCTCATTAAGAACTTCTTTTATTCTATTCATTAATGAGTTTTCTTGATGCACATCATTATTTGCTGAACTTTCTTCTAATCTATTTTGCTTAGGAGCTTCTTCTAGTTTAGCTTTTTCATTTTTTTTATTTACCTTATTTACCTTCTCTACAGCTTCTGGTCTCTTGATAAATTCTATCATTTTAGGTTCAATAGGTGATATATTCATAAATTACTCCTTATAAAGAGGGGGATTACTCCCCCACCCCTATAAAATTATCTTAATAAAGCCAATAAGCTTTGGCCTTGTTGATTAGCTTGAGCCAACATTGATGTAGAAGCCTGAGATAAAATCTGAGACTTAGATAATTTTGTTGTTTCTTGTGCAATGTTTAAATCTCTAATTCTTGATTCAGCTGCAGTTTGATTTTCTGATTGAACATCTAAATTAGCCATTGTATGCTCTAATCTATTTACCCATGCACCAATTTTTGCTCTTTCTGATGACACTTTGTTAATTGCATTATCAACTTGAGTAATAGCATCTTTAGCTGTATCTTGATCTGTAACTTGAACTTTATCTATTTTTAATGAATGACTATCTGTTCTCATTACATTAACATTAAGAGTTTGACCTTGGTTTGCACCAATTTGGAAATCCGTTGAATTATCAACTATTTTTAATGTTTCAGTAACGGTTCCATTTGAAGAACTAAATTCAAAATTCTTACTAGTTTCATTAAAAGAAGCTTTAATATCCATTCCTTGATCAAATTCAATATCAACACCACCAATAACACCATGAAGAGTATTATCTGTAACTGTATCACCACCAACAATATTACCACTTAGATTATCTTTAACATTAACTGTTAACTCATTTTCTGTTGCTTCCTGAACTTCAGATAAACCTAAAGCAGTTTTCAATGCTTCACTTCCGGATACAAAAATCCTACCATTAGAACCAGCTTCAGCAGATTTAATAACAATAGAGCCCTTTTGAGATTCAACAGAACCACTAGTTGGGTCACTTACTAAATTAACTATGTTTTTATCAAGGGTTTGATCTCCAGTACTCATTCCAAGTCCACCATCAGCAACATCACTAGTTATAGCTGTTCTTAATTTATCAACCACATCATTTAATGTATCGCCTTTGTCTATATAAACATCTGCCTTGTCTCCACCTGCATTATAAATAGAAAATGTTTCTCCATTTTCACCAAGTATCATCTGTCCATCAGCATTATAAAATCTGTCTATATCTTGAAGTTTAGTACTTCCTTGAACATCACCACCACCATTTTCAGTTGCAGTAAAGCTTGCTGAACCATCTGTAGGTAAAGTACCGGTATCACCCAAAGAAAATCTTGCATCAACACTTCCTAAACTAACCTGACCATTAGCTTCATCCATAGATGCAACTGATAAAGT
>JAMOQH010000022.1 GCA_027064085.1 bacterium
AAAATATTTCTTTAGTAATTCCTAATTTCACAAGCCACCTCCACAAATAAGCACATATATAGTTTTAGTTATTTTGAAGTTTTTAGCAAGTTATTCTCTTATTTTTAAGATAAAATATCAAATAATAAAAAATAAATACTAATTTTTGAAAATAGAATTGACAATAACTTAGTTTTTAATTATAATGGCGTCCTATTGTTTTAAGAGGTACATAGTGGGACACAAAATTAAACATAAGCCAAAAGTAAAAAAAGGAGTTGTTGAAAATTTAGTTGAAGAAGAAGTTGAATACAGTGATGAATTTGTTGATATTGCAAATAAAGCATTAGATACATCTATAAAATATAAATATGTTGTTTTTGCTATGATATTTGTAGCTATTGCAATTGCAGGAACATTAGCTTTTATGGATTCTAGTAAAAAGAAAAAAATAAACACTCTTTCTCAAGAATTCTCAAAAGCATTATCAGTGTACAACGCAGAAGTTATTCCTAATTCGCAAGCAGAAGGTCAATTTAAATCAACAAAAGAAAAACTCAATAAAGCAATAGAAGAATTTAATTCATTTATTGCAGCACACCCAAATACAAAACTATCAAACATCATGAATATGTACATAGGAAATGCTTATTATCAATTAAATGATTTTGATAACGCAATTAAATCTTATGATTTATTTTTATCAAGTAATGATGATAATAATTTAAAAGAATTAATTTCTCTTAAGAAAGCTGAAATACTAAATGATAACAAAAAAAATACAGATAAGGCCATTGAAGTTTATAAGTCTCTTAAAGACTCAAAAAATGAATATATCGCTTCAATATCTCTATATAAATTAGCAAATATATTTAAAACTAAAAAAGATAATAAATCTTCTAAAAAGTTTATTGACGAATTAAATAAAAAGTTCCCTAAAAGCTATTATGCATTAAAATTAAATCAAGACAATAAACTTTAATATGAATATTAAGAATAAATATATACTACTAATACTATCAATAATTCTTTTTACATCTTGCAATATAGTCCAAACAAATAGGATAAATAATTACAATAATTCCTTTTTAAAACACAGTAATAAAAGTTTGATTACATTATTTAAATTAGATCTTTCTCATTCAATATTTAATAGTAGAGAAAAAATTGAAACATCTAGACCATTAATATTAAATGATAAAATCTTATTGGTAAGTGGTCTAAACTATTTTTATAGAGTTAATTACCAAAAAGGTTTTATTACCTATAAAAAGAAATTATCCTTTTCAATATTTGGAAATATAAATTTAGTTGATAATAATAAAATTATTTTTTATGCTTCTGATGGTAATATATACCTTACTGATTTAAATTTAAATACCATCTATTGGAAATATCACTTAAGCAATGAATCTGTCATTGGTGATTATAAAATTATTGGCAATAAGATTATTTTTAAAACATCTAAAGATAGAATTTATTCAATTAATAAAAATGATTCTAGTTTAAATTGGGTGACAAAATCTTATTTATCAGATTTCATGCCTCTTAATACAGAAGCAGAAATAACAATTAAAAATAATAAAATATTTTCAGGATTTTCTAATGGTAAATTTTCTATATTTGATTTAAATAATGGTAAAACCTTATATGAAGATAGTATTACAACTGATGAAACATTTAATGATATTACCGCCTCAATGGTAATCAAAGACAACACTGCTTTCATTTCATCTTATAAAAAGGGAATTGTAGCAGTAAACATAAAAACAAAAACAACAAATTGGATAAGTAAGATTCCTGCTATATCCAAGTTGTTTATTTTTGATAACATTGGCTATTATTTTTCAGTTGATAACATGATAAAAATATCAATAGAAACAGGAAAAATATTAAATAAATATAAATTGAATATTATTAATCCAAGTAATTACTTTCTATTTAATAAAAAGTATATTGCTATATCATCAAAAGATACGGGTATTTATTTAATAGATATTAATAATTTAGACAGTAGTAGTAAAGTAGGTGTTAGCTCTGGAGTATCTATTAAGCCTATTTTAAAAAATGATAAATTAATTATTTTAACAAATAATTCTACACTATATGTATTAAAAATTAAATAATTCTTGATTATTATTTGATTTTTTGTTACTAGTTAGGATATTTAAGAGATTGGAGGATTTCATGAAAAAAATTGTAATTTTTACACTTATGTTACTAACTATGTTTTTTGTAACCGCTTGTGATAGTGTTAAGTACCCTGCTTGTAAGGAAGATAAGGATTGTAAAGGTAAAAACCCAGAAAATCCAAATGAAGTTTGTATTCAACAAAAATGTGAAGAGTGTAGAGCCGATTCAGATTGTAAAGATGGTTTACTTTGTAAAGAAAATAAATGTGAGCCTGAATGTACAACTGATGCTCAATGTGATAGCCCTAAAATTTGTAAAGAACAAAAATGTGCTTACGAATGTGAAAAAAAAGAAGATTGTGATGAAGGTTATGACTGTAAAGAACACAAGTGTGAACTTGATGTTGAATGTACAACTGACATGCAATGTGATGCTCCAAAAGTATGCGTAGAAAATGCTTGTGTCGTTAAAGAAGAAAAAATTGCAAAAGCAGTTGAACTATGCCAACTTCAAAGAGTTAATTTTGATTTCAATGAATATATTTTAACATCAGATGCTCGTTCTATTTTAGAGCAAGATGTTGAGTGTATTAAATCAAGACCAGATCAATCAGAAATACTTATTGAAGGACATTGTGATGATAGAGGAACAGAAGAATATAATCTTAACCTTGGAATGAAAAGAGCAAAAGCTGTTCAAAAATACCTAAAAAGTCTTGGTGTAAAAATAAAAGTAAGAACAGTATCAAAAGGTGAAGAAGAACCTCTAAACCCAGCTGAAAACGAAGAAGCATGGTCTGAAAATAGAAGATCAGAAGTTAATTTCCAATAATAACATATTAAATGAAAGTTAAAAAATTTTATGCACCACCTTTAGAAGAAAATTCTTATATATTGTATTCTGAAAATCCTAAAACAGGTTTTATTATAGATCCAGGCTCAAAACCTGATAAAATATTGGATTTTATAAATGATAATCATTTGAGTATTAAGGCAATTTTGAATACTCATGGGCATTTTGACCACACTGTTTTTAATCAATATCTCTCTGATAAATTAGACCTGCCCATATTACTTGATGAACAGGATATAATCTACACCCAAAGAATAAAAGATTTTACTTATCTATTTAACAGAAAAATTATTTTACCAAAAGAATTTATTAAATACACTGATAGATTACATTTGAATAGCGAGGAAATACAGATAATTAAAACTCCTGGACATACTCCAGGTGGTTACTCCTACTATATTCCGTCTCAATCAATGATATTTACAGGAGATACTCTTTTTAAAGGTGCTTTTGGTAGATACGACTTACCAAAAGGTAATTTTGAGGATTTAAAAATATCTATCAAAAAACTTTTTGAACTTCCAGATAATACAATAGTATATTCTGGCCATGGTGCAGAAACAACAATAGGTCAAGAAAAGAAAACAAATTATATTTTAAATTTTTTTTAGTAATTATTACTTGATTTTCAATAAATAAAGGCTTATTATTGATTTTTTATGGGTATTAACTATGAAAATATCATCAAATTCACCTTGTCCTTGTAAATCAGGTAAAAAATATAAAAAATGTTGCAAACCATATCATGATGGAGACTACCCTAAAACAGCATTACTTTTAATGAGGAGTAGATTTTCTGCTTACGCAATAGGCTTAAGTAATTATATAATCAAAACAACTTATAAAACACATGAAAATTTTAAAAATCCAAATTGGAAATCTGAAATTGATTTTTTTAGTAATAATACAAAATTTTTAGGATTAAAAATTCTTGATGTAAAAAATGGAGAACAAGAAAGTTTTGTAAGTTTTAAAGCAACTCTTTTAAGTAAAAGCAACAATGATATATCTTTTAGTGAAAACAGTAGATTTTTAAAAGAGAAGGATACTTGGTTTTATGAAAGGGGAAAGATATTAAAAAATAAATAACATAAACTAGATAAACTAATACCACGAGAAATTTCCAATAAAAACTATTACTTGAATAAACTAATTGTAATATGATACAGTAAGAGATTAAGAGGATTAAAGTGGATATGGATAAAAACAACTATCATTTATTTGATATCATAAACAAAAATATTGCAATTTATGAAACTATTGATGGTAAAAATTTTATTTTTAAAGATTTAAATAAATTTGCAGAAATCACGGAAAATGTGAAAAGAGAAAATATTATAGGAAAGAATGTTATAGATGTGTTCCCAGGAGTAATTGATTTTGGTTTATTAGAAGTTTTTAAAAGAGTTTATCAAACAGGTATTTCAGAAAATTTTCCATTAAAAATGTATTCTGATAATAGAATTACTGGTTGGCGAGAAAATTATGTCCATAAATTACCTGATGGTAAAATAGTTGCGATTTATGATGATTTAACAAAAATGAAGCAACTAGAAGAGTCTCTTAAACAAAGCGAAGAACAATTTAGGGCTTTTTTTGAAAATAATAGGGCTGTTATACTAAAAATAAACACTAAAAATAAACAAATAATAGACTGTAATAAAACTGCAGTGAATTACTATGGTTATACTAAAGAAGAACTAACTTCTAAAACAATAGATGAATTAAATACGCTCTCAATAAAAGAAATTAATATAAAAATGTCAAAAGCAATAAAAGAAAAATCTAATAGATTTCATTTTCAACATAAACTAGCAAATGGAGAAATAAGAGATATTGAACTATACTCATCTCCAATAAAAGTAAAAAATGAAATTTATTTATTTACTATTATACATGATATAACAGATAGAATAAAAGCCGAAAAAGCTTATATTGAAAACCAGAGGCTTAGTGCTGTAGGAGAAATGGCCGCAGCTATTGCACATGATTTTAATAATTCACTACAAGGAATTGGTGGAAATATTGAACTATGCTTATATGAACACAATAACATGGATACTGAATTATATAGGAAATTAAAAATAATAGAATCGGAAATTAATGATGCATCAAATAGAGTAAAATCATTATTAAAGTTTTCTGGACATAAAAATCAAGAAACGGATAAAGAAGTGATTAGCATTAACTCTATTTTAGATGATATTATATTTCAAGCTAGACCATTATGGAAAACAAAAGTAAATAAAGAAGGCTTAAATATTGATATTATTAAAGATTATAAAGATTTTTTTTACATTAAAGGAAATAAAGGATTAATAAGTTCTGCACTTTTTAATTTATTAAAAAACTCTATTGAAGCAATGCCTAAAGGCGGAACTATTACATTTTCAATAACGAAAATAGATAATAAAATACATTTAATTATTAAAGATACAGGAATTGGAATGAATGAAGATACAAAAATAAGAATATTTCAACCATTTTTCTCTACAAAAGGTTTAGAAATTGGTAGAGGTTTGGGAATGAGTGGAGTTTATAGTATAATAAAAGAACATAATGGTAGTATCAAAGTAAAAGAAACTAAAATTAATTATGGAACAAGTATAGAAATTATTTTACCTATTGCTAAAAAAAATGAAAATGAAAATATAAAAAAAGAAAATAATAAATTAGCCAATAAGAACTCAAGAATTTTATGGGTTGATGATGATAAAATAATTTCTTTACTCGCAAAAAGATATTTAAATGCCCTTCAGTATGCAGGTGATGCGGTAACAAACGGTTTTGATGCTTTAGAATTATTAAAAATAAATAAATACGATATATTAATTACAGATATTGGTATGCCTGAAATGAATGGTTGGCAACTTATTGATAAAATTAGAAATGAACTTAAAAATACTGAAATAAAAATTATATTATTAAGTGGTTGGGAAACAAATGAAGAAGAGCTATTAAAGAAATATAATATTTCAAATATATTACAAAAACCTATTATGATAAATGATTTAAAAGAACTTTTAAATTAAAATATTGAAAATATAATAAAATAAGGCTATATTAATACTAGTTGTTTTTGGAGGCATTATGAGATATTTATTGATAATATCATTTTTTATAAGCACATTAGTCTTTGCTAAACTAGAATACTCAATACAAGAATTTTCAGATTATAATAAAGGCTATCCTTCTTTTAGTTTTACTCCAGACAAAAGAGTAGGTAATTTAACTCTTACTATTAAAAAAAATGGAAAATTATTTATAAAAAAGAAATATAAAAATATAACAAGGGGAGTGAAAAAAACAATAAAATTAAAACAAAAAGAAGGTGAAGTTAAATATACAGTTTCCCTTAAAGGAAGTCATTTTGACGATGAAACAATAGAAGATAGCTTTGAAATGAAGGGAGTAAGAGTAAAACCAATAAAACTCTTCTTTAAAGCAAGTGATGTTGATGTTGAAAATAGAGATGTTAAATTTGATGCAAGCAGGAAAATAACAAAAGTTGAAGTTACAATTTACAATACTCAAAAAAAAGTTATTTACAAAAAAGAAAATATAATAAATCCTCCTACTAAAAAAGGAATATCAATAACTTGGGATAAATTAAATGATGAAATATTAACAATTAATGTCAATGCCTATGATAAATGGAATTACTGGAGTGGAATGAATATAAATCCTTTTTCAGTAAATATTCCTCATAAGGAAATTGAATTTGATTCGGGTAAATGGAATGTAAAAAAAGAGGAAATGCCTAAAATGAAAGATTCCTATAAGAAAGTTCGTGGTGCTATTAATAAATATGGTAAAGCTCTCAAATTAAAGTTATATATTGCAGGATATACGGATACAGTGGGAGATAAAAACTCAAATTTAAAATTATCTGAAAAAAGAGCCAAAGCAATTGCAAAAGCATTTAAAAAGCTTGGGCTTAATATACCAATTTATTATCAGGGATTTGGAGAATCTGTATTAAGAAAAAAAACAAAAGATGAAGTTGACGAAGCAATGAATCGTAGGGCAATTTATGTTCTCTCTAGTCAATCTCCTGCAGTAAGTAAAACAATTCCTTACATTCATTGGAAAAGAATTAAATGATAAAAAGCCTTTTATTCACTTTAATAGTATTATCAATATTTTCATGTAGTACTGAAAAAAAGCTTAGAAAAATAGAAAAAAAGTTAGAAAAAAGAAATATTGAGGAGTATATTCCTAGAAATTCAGAATTTGTTATAAAAAATAATAAATTTAATAGAAATCTTTTTAACAAAAATTACTCTCCATCTGTTAAATACGAATTTTACTATAATAAGCATAGTCATTTACTTTCTAACCAAAAAACAAGTAATAATACTATGAAATTAAATTATTACTATCTTACACCTATTACTTATTATCATGTTAACAAATTTAACTATCATATTAAAAACTTTGATTTTTTATATTATAAAAATTTATTCAGAATAATATCTCTAACCAACTCCCAACTTGTATTGTTTTCAACAGGAAATGATAATATTATAGGAGAAATCCCTAAAGAAATAAATATTTTTAAAAATAAAAAATTAGAAATCTTGATTCATGAAGAAAATCCATTGTTTTATAATTATTTTATCAATTTTATAAACTTTAAATATAAATTTAAAACAATAAAATCATATATAATGCTAAAATACTCCAAAAGATTTATAAAAAATAAATATGGTAAAGAAATCATTAAAAATCCATATATTTTAATTGTCAGCTTAAAAGATTTTGAAGAAATAAGTCAGTTCAAGAAAATAATTTCTAAAACTTACTTTCATTACACTGTAAATTTAAAAGATATATATTCAACTAAAGATAAAAGTTTATACATGTTTTTTAATGGAGATAAAATAATTTTTGCTAAAAACATGAATGTACTAAAAGTATTGGATAAAATTAATAAAATTCCACTAACAAAATTAAAAAAAAATAACAAAAATAACGGATACATAATGGTAGAAAATAAAGAATATTTAGAAAATATTTTCCCCGTATTTAAAAAAATTAAATTTAAAGGGAAAATTGTTTATTATTTTTTTGATTATAGGAGAAAAAAATGAGTGATTGCTTATTTTGTAAATTTGTAAATAAAGAATTTGAGACTAAAATAGTTTATGAAAATGATTTTGTTTTGGCATTTAATGATATTGACCCACAAGCTCCAATACATATTTTAATTATCCCTAAAAAACATATTTCATCTTTAAATGAACAAACTAATAAAGATAAACTTCTTATGGGCGAATTAATGCTTGCAGTAAAAACAATAGCACAACAATTAAACTTAGAAAGCTATAGAACAGTTATTAACACAGGAAAAGATGCGGGGCAATCAGTATTTCATATTCATGTTCATTTAATGGCAGGCAGACCATTTTCATGGCCTGCGGGGTAATGATATCTACTGAACATTCTCAAAGAAATTAATAATATCATTTCTTGCTTCATCTGTTACATTAGTATCTAGTAAAATAAACGAATGCACATATTCAGAGTATGCATTTACAAAATATGATTTATAATTATTAGGTTTAATTATTGTTGCATCTAAAGGATTTACACTTCCCTCAACTACCCCTAAATCTCTTGTTATGCTATTAGTAATCACAGGATCATGTAGAGCCTCTTGTATTAACAAGTTATCAGTATTATCCCTTTTGAAATTTAAACTTTCTCCTCTTTCTATAGCAGTTTGAGTTAAATATAAAAATTGTTCAAATCCTGGAGTACCTTCTTCAAGACCTAAAGCTTTTAATTGCTCAACTATTGGAGTTTTTATATCTTCAGATGTTGACATTAATAATTTAGTAAAATTTGCCCCTGCAGCATTTAAAACAGTAGCTTTAATTGAGTCTTCTACTGAAAATAAAATATTCCCAACCATTGTTCCCATTGAGTGGCCAATATAATAAATTTCATTAGGATTAACGGTTGAGTATTCAATTTGATTAGTAGTATCTATACCACTAAAATCAATAGTTTTTAAAGTTTTAATTAATTCAACTTGTTCCAAAACTGATTGTCTAATATTATCTCTTGATGCAAAAGGATTTAAAGAAATAAAACCATCTCCACTTTTATCAGGAATACCATCTGCACCAACCTCATGTGTTCTGTTGCTAAAATTATCTGTTTGTTCAACACTTCTTTCTCCATGAAAAGGCATATCATAAGAAATAACAATATACCCTTCTCCAGTCAAGATATTTAATAAAGGAAGAACATCTTCTTTACTTCTTGTAAATCCATGTTGAAAAATTATTATTTTATTTGTAGCAACTGGTTTTACCGCTCCGTCTGCGGGTTTTGGAAATGCAACTAAAAATGGTAGCTTTTCTATTTGAGCATTAACTGTAGGTGGAGTAGTATCATTAGCAGGAAATTTATTAGGATCAAATGCTCCCATATACGGAGATTCAAGTTCTGATAAAAATATTGGAGCTTTAAATTTACCATAAGCAATCACAGAAACATTAGTTAAATCAAATCCAGAAAATATAGTTGGAAATAATGAACTTGGTATCGTTTTACTTGGATCTAACTCCATATAAGTAGGAAATGCGGGATTTACAGAAACAAAATTTCTCATGTCTTGCATTTCTTTTGTTACAGATTGAGTTGTTATTGTCCACATCATTGCAACTTTATCTCTTGTTATGCCCATTGTGGCAAGACCAGCATAAGCTTGTGAAAATTGTAATCTTGCAGCTTCTAAAGCAGTTGCTTCATCTGTTGATAAAGCAGCATACTTAGAGCTTCCATCTTCATTTAATAATGATTCCTCTTCACTCATCAAAGAGAAAGTAATAGGTTTAACTAATTTTTCTCCAGTTACTCCTGTTACGCCATTAGTTAAAACAACTAAATAAGTAGAACTTTCATCCCATTTCCTCATTACAGGAGTAATGTTTAGTTGTTTCCAATCACTATTAAAGTTTGCAATTGTTCCAATAGGTTGAGGTGTAGCTAAAGGACCATTTTTGTCAGCAATTTTCAGTACCATTAAAGTTGGATTATTAGTAAAATCGGTACTTAATGTACTTGAATCAATATTTCCACTCAATGTCAAATTAAAACCTTTTGTTGTACTCCAACCATCTAAAGTGTTTATTGCACCAAGCATTCCCTTCATCATATCCGAAGAATTATCAGATATTGGTAAATCTAAATGATGAGTACCATCTTCATTATAGGCCATTATAAAATCAGAAGGTAACGGTGCAGCATCAGCATTCTCACAACCGACAATACTAGATGAATTAAAACATGGAATAATAATATCTTCTGGAATTGTTGCTGTCCAAATCATTAATAAATCTTTTTTTTCTAAAACACCCAATGTTTCAACTAAAGTAATTAATGGAGCATTAAACAATCTTAATCCTTCTAATAATTTAAGAGTTGCAATATCTTCAGGATTATCTTTATCAAAAAGAGCAGCTATTGAACTAAGGATTACTCCATTTTCATCAATTAAAGGTGTTTCTAAAGTTGAAAAGAAAAATGCTAATGAAGGCAAAAATTCTACATTAGTTGAACTAGTAATACCTTTTTTTAGATAAATTATATATGAGTATCCACTATCCCATTTATTATTTTTATTAGAAATCAATAACTTTTTATGATTCTTTCCATCAAATTCAACAAGTATATCACTAGATGAAATAACTTCGGGGGTATCTTGTGTGGTTAATGATTTTTTAATTATCACTAAATTATCAATAAAGCTTTGTAAATTAACATCATCACTTAAATTTATTGAAAATTTATCATTTTGCGAAATATTTAAATTTGTATTTGCCGGTAAAACCATACTCATAAAATCAGATGGCATTGGAATGGGGGTTTCTTCACAATTTTTTATATCTGTTGATTGAAAGCATACTGTTTGATTATTAAAAGTAAATGTCCATAAAAAAGTTACATCAAATTTTGTTTTATGCAATAACATATCAATTAATTGATATGGAGCATCTAATTCTGCCCTCATTCCTAAAAGGACTTGTACTGTTGCAGCTGCTGCTTCATCACTCATTGTTGGGTCTAAAGCTTTTACTATGTCTGGAGTAATCTCAAAAGTACTAGATGCCATAAAAAATGCAGCTGGACTAGCATATTTATCTCCATTTATATCTTGCAATTCTTTTGTCATAACAACAATATATGTATATCCTTCATCCCATTTACTTGGCCCATTATCATCTATAGGAATAATATTTAAAAATGTTTTATCATCACTAAACTGAAATGTTGTAGTATCTAATTCTCCAAATTGAAAGATATAATTAGAGGGCTCAACTTTTTCATAAACCCCATTTCCTGCTTTTAATACAAATAAACCATCTTTTAATGTTTTTTCATCAACAGGAGAACTTAGTCTAATATTTAATGGATAATTTAATGGAAAACTTAAAGAAATTGGCAAGCCACTTGGTAGCACTGCAGCAGCATAATCAGAAGGCAATGGAGCGGCATACTTTCCCGTACACTTATCAAATGAAAGTCCATTCTGAAAACATGGTTCTGGATGTTTTGTATTCTCAAATTTATCAGGAGTCTGCATAATACAGCCTGAAACTGAAAATACTACTATTATAAATATCAATATATTCTTCATAAAAACTCCTTTAATAATTTATATTTGCACCAATAAGATATAATCCTCCAATCTCATCAGCATAACCGAATTCACGACTTTTATTATTTAAAATATTCCTTCCATCAAAATATAATGAAAATTTATCAGTTAAATTATACTCTATTTTAGCATTTAAAATAAATTTACTATCAACATCTATTGTTCCAAGGTTATGCATAAACACTTGTGAACTATAGTAGTATGGATTTATATTAAAATTTAGATTTTTTGTAGCTTTAATATTTAAATAAGCTCCACCATAAAATCTAGGAGTATTTTTATGTTCTAAGTCTTTTAAATCTTGGTTATTAGGATTCATTAAAAAGCTATCATTGTATTTTTCAATATTAGTTTTTTGAATTGTAGCAAATAACTTTAAATTTACTATACTAATGTTTAAGTCTAAATTTGCCGTAATCCCCATCTGCTTTGCGATTAAATCCATATTTTGAAACCCGACTTTTGCTCTTGATACTCCATCAATAACCACAATTTCTCCAGTAAATGTAATATCATCATAGTTTTTAGATGTTGTATAAAATGCTTCTAAATCAAACGAAGCCGTCTTTCCAAATTTTAATCTTAAACCCAGTTCAGCCATATCCATAGTTAACGGGTCTAAATCAGTATTACCAATAAAAACTCTTGGTTCATCAACATTTAAGTTTCTAACTCTATAAAAGGTATCAGATAAAAAAGGATTACGATTAGCCCTTGAATAAACAGCTCTCAATAATGCAATATTTTTAATATTTACTGTTGTTGCTAATTGAAATGTAAAAATATATTTATCATTATGAGCATATTTATCTACACGACCTGCTGCAATTAAACGAAGAGTTTTTAATAAGGTATAATCAAAACGAATTGATGCAGCAACATCTTCCATTGTAGCATTTGCAACTTTTTCTCCACCAAAGCCCTTTCCATCATAACTAATTCTATTATAATTCAACAAAGGTCTAATACTTAAACCATATAAATCAAAATCATATTTAAGTATCATATTTAGCACATTAGAATCATAACTAAAGCTAGGATAATTATATGCCTTTTCTGACTCAGATTTATAAGCTAAGTGAAATTCCCCATTCCAAAAATTTGTTTTAAAGTTAGCATATTGAGAGCCTAATCTTACCCCACTCAAAAAGCTATCTAGTGTCTCTAAAAAAGCTTTTTGAGCATCGTCATACTGAGCACCTAAATCTAAACTAAATTTTATATCTTTACTTAAATCATAATTTGTAAATAAGTTTACTCCATATCTTCTTAATGCTAAAGTTTGATTAGGAAATTGATTATCTAAGAGATCAGCCTCTTTCATAGTTTGATCTTGATAATCAACAGCTTTTAAATCACTAGCGTCATCAACCCAAGCACCTTCAGGATTACCATTTTCATCTAATTCTCCATTTCTCCAACCCCAATATTTAGTATAAGGTCTTCTTCTTTCAACATAATTACCTGAAAGTAAAATATTTAGTTTTTTTCTTCTAATACCCATTACAGCATTTACCCCAGTTACATCTCCTTTTTTAGTATCAGTGATATCTGTAGTATCTCCTTTAATCATATTCACATCAAGAAAACTATTTTCTTTTCTTTTTTTAGCAAAACGCTTAGTTATAATATTTATAACACCAGTTGCAGCATTTGGTCCATACATAGCAGAAGCAGCTCCTCTTACTATTTCTATTCTTTCAACATCATTGATATCAATAGGTAAGGCTTCCCAGTAAATACCACCATTTATATAGTTATAAATAATTCTGTTATCAATCATAAGTAAAGTAGCTGAATTCGTTGAAAATGGTAAATATGCTTTAGGAGGAACATAATCAAAACCTCTTATGTGAATATCATAATTACCAGATGTTTGTTCTCTAACAATAACACCAGGAATAAGCCTTAATGCTTCTGGTATCGAAACAGAACCTGCTCTTTTAATTTCTTCTTTTGTTAAAACACTAGCAGATAAAGGAGAATCAAATAAACTTTCTTCTTTACCTGAAGCTAGTTTAACTTTTACTTCATCTTCATCAATAAATACCTCAAATTCATCATGAAAGAATTCGGCTTCCGAATCTTCTTCGGTTTTTTCTGTATTTAAAGATGTGGTATTTTGGGTATTATTGTCAGCTTGAAACTTATTCTTTTCCCCTTTTTCTAATTTAATTACTTGTGGATTATTTTTATTTTTAAAAATATCAATAGTCTTTTCATCTAAATCAAGAGCCGTAAAATAATAATATAAAGCATCCCCTTTGATTTCATTTCCATTAATAGTTGCACTAAACTTACCATTTTTAGGTAACATTTCTATTGTTTTCCAAGAACCATTATCTAGTTTATAATTTAAGTAAATAGCATTTGCTAAGTATGAGTTTTTGATATTAGTAGTAATATTAAACTCCTGATATTCAACACCATTGGTTATAGGGATATGAATAACTTCTATTTTTTCTTGGGCATATATCCCCAACGCAAATAGAAACATTGTTAAAGAAATTAAAAACTTCATAAAACCTCCATTATAGAATAAGATTGCAAACCACTGTTATCATTTTATATAAATCGTCATCATTATACAAATAAATTAGCTATATTTTATAAATTTTCTTGCTTTTTTCTCAACATGCACTATAATGAAAATGATTTTCATTGTCTGGAGGCGGAAAATAATGGAAGAAATGGTTAGGTATTTAATTATTGGACTTGGTATAGCTTATACTGTTTATAAAATAAAATCAATTACTTGGGATAAAAAATATGGATGTGATACTTGCAATATGAAAAATAGTTGTAATAAAAAAGAGTGTAAAACTGATAATGTAGATTTAACGGTTTTAGAGAAGGAGAAAATAAAAAAAATAAAATTAGCTTATAAAAATTAATATTCTCCAATCACCATACTAAATTATAAAAAATAAATCTATAAATTGAACTTATTATATCTTATCTAAAGACCTTTCAATAGAACCAACAATAGACTTTTTCATCATTTTTAGTGCAAAAGGAATTTTCATTTCAATTGTAAGAGTAGAACCTTTAATTACAACATCTCCAACCACTCCCATAATTTTAAACTTTCCTGATTTATTTGTTTCATTCCAATCAAATTCTGGATTATATTTAGCAAGTTTTTCATTTATTTTTCTTTCTAACTCAGCCTTTGCTTTAGTATATAAAGTACTTTCATCATAATCATAAGTTCTAGTTAATTTTTCGGCCATTTTTTTTCTCCTATAAATAATAAAGCAGATATCAATCTGCATTTCAAATTTTATCTACCTGCAAAGTTAAAAACTACCTTAATCGTTTTAAACATGATAGATAAATCCAATATTAATGATTGATGCTTAATATAGAAAAGATCATATTGTAACTTTTCAAAAGTATCGTTTAAATTTGCACCATATCTATATTCAACTTGAGCCCAACCCGTTATTCCAGGTTTAATTAGATTTCTTATATGATAATAAGATATTTCTTTTATATATTCATCTACTAATTTATCCCACTCAGCTCTTGGCCCAATAACAGACATATCCCCTTTTAATACATTGATGAACTGAGGTATTTCATCTATTCTTGTTTTTCTTAGAAACCCACCAAACTTAGTAATTCTATTATCATTTTCTTGTGTATATTTATTGCCTTTCTCAGAACCCATCTTCATTGTTCTAAATTTTATTATTTTAAAAACTTTACCCGCAGCCCCTACTCTATTTTGCAAAAAAAATATACTTCCTCTATCCTCTAGTTTAATGAGTAACATCACCAATAATAATAATGGGAATGCCACTATTAAACCTATTAAGGAAAGAAAAATATCTTGTAATCTTTTAATAACTAAATAAAACCTATTGTAAATTGCATAAAAATCAGAATTTATAAACCAATTGTTATTTATATAGCGAATAGGAACTTTTCCTGTTAATATTTCATAAAAATTAGCCATATAAGTCACATTGTAACCTAGTAATTTCATATCAACAACATTTTTTAATAAATTATCATCTTCCTTTAATTCATCTGCTAGTATAATTAAATCAACACTATTGCTTTTTAAAATCGATTCAATTGAATCGATATCCCTATATACTTTTGTAGGGTCTAAATCTTCATAATTAGACTTTTCATAGTCAATATATCCTTTAAAGTCATACTCTTTGTTATGTTTGTTTATTTCATCAGATAAAAACTTGGCTTCTTTACCCGTACCAATAATCATAATATTTAACCTACTCTTGGTTGTGAAATGAAATAAGAATATTTTATATATATAAGAAAATATAAAAATCATTATTGTAGAATATAGTAATGCTCTTGGCATAAATCTATATCCATAAAGATAATAATAAAAGGTAGATGATAATACCCAAGCACCACCTAATGAAAACATATATTTAAGAAATATAATTAAATTTAATGGATTTTTTAAATTTGATGTCAACATTACTGTCGTGTAGATTGATATAATTAAAAGCGTTGCTCCAGTGTAAGTGATAAAAATATTTTTTAGTATCCAACCATACGCAATGTAATGACCAATATATAGTGAAATGACTATAATTATTGAATAAGCAATAAAATCATAGATATTAAAATTATCTTTATTGGTAAAGTTATACATTAATTATTCATCATCGCTTATTAATTTACTAATTGTTTCTTCTGCTCTTGCTTCAATAACACTTTGGAAGCGTTCTTTTAAAGAATCATATCTCTTTGTTAATTCAATCAAGGCGTCTTTATGAAAAAATATTACTTTTGAGTCTTCGGAGGCTGTTATTGTAGCTGTTCTTTTTGCTCCAGTAAGTGCTGCAACTTCTCCTATTATTGCCCCAACTTTTAAATGAGCTAATTCAGTAGGGATCCCATCTTTTAAAGTACTAACAGTTACAGAACCATCAACAATCATTGAGAACCTGTCACCACTATCCCCTTCTTTAATAATTACATCACCTAACTTATATGTTCTTATTACTGCATTCTTAAATAAAATTTTAAATCCATCATTTTTTAATTCTCTAAACATAAAATTTTTTAACACTATCTTTATATATTGCTTCTGATCAGACATGACATCTCCTTACAATTTTACTAAATTATAATTATTTATTAATTTCTGTCAAATATTTTAACATAATTTTTAAAAAAAAATTAATAAAAAAATTAATTTTTGACATAATCTATGACGATAGGTTATTATCACATTTTGAGGTTTTGATGAATAAAACATCTATTTTAGCTTTAGTTAACTCATCTGAGCTACCAACAAAAGATGAATTAATAAAAAAAATATTAATATTTGTAGAAACAGAATTTGAAGTAGCCGTATCTTTTCTAGAGTATGAAGAACTATTTCCAACATTATATTACCTTGATGATGACATGGTAATGCAAATATATCAATATAAATTACTTCCGGAAAGAAGTGATAAACTTGAAATAATTATCGACATCACACCTTTTCAGGGGAATAATTATTTTAATAAGGCTTTTACATATGCAAAAATACCAATTAAGGTTTCGGAAAAGCAAATCGGTGAAGTTATTTTTAAAGTTGATAATATGGAAGAATTTTCTAAAAATAAAGATTTAATTAACAGACTTGCTTTAGAAATAGCATTTTTACTTGATTATTATGAATTAAAATTATTGAAAAATGATGCTGTAGAGTCTTTAATAAAAGAGACTCAAGTAACACAAAAACAAGAAGAAATATTAAAAAAAATTAAATCCGAAAATCATTTTCTTAAAAATGAAAGTGATTTTGGAGTTATTGTTATCGATCTAGAACTAAATATCATTGAATCCAATAATTACTTAAAAAACATATTAGGCATCACTAATCAAAAATCAAATATCACTAATTTTTTAACACAAAATGAAATTTCTAACCATAATTTTTTTAAATATTTAAAAAAATTAAACATAAATGAAAAAAATAGTATTACAAATGTATCATTAATTTCAATAAATGGTAAGGAGCTAAACTTTAAAGTTTCTGGTAATATTTTAAAATCAAATGGTTATTTCTTTTTAAAACTATTTAATATAACATCTGAAGTGCTCATTACTAAAAAATTTGCAAATTTAAAAAGTAAATTTGATCAATTATTAAAAATAGAAATAGATGAAACAATAAAAACTTCTGATTTAGTAATGCTTGAAACACTAAAATTTTTCGAAAATAAGGATGAAGATTTTGGTAATCATTTAGAAAGGATAGCTGAGTACTCCTTTATTATTGCTGAATATATATTTAAGAACAACTTAAATGAAGATATTGACTTAGATTACCTAAAAGTATTTCCTCGAGCAGCTGCATTACATGATATAGGAATGCTTTCCATAAAAGAAAGTATTCTATTTAAAGATTCTAAGTTTACAAAAGAAGAATTTTTAACAGTTAAAAATCACACTATTATCGCGGCAAGCATGATTGATAAGTTAATAGAATTGTATCCTAATTCCACTTTTTTAAGACTCCTAAAAGAAATAACTCTAGGTCATCACGAAAGATATAATGGTGGAGGATACCCTTATGGTTTAAAAGGGAAGCAAATACCTTTATCCGCAAGAATAGTTGCATTAGCTGATATTTTTGATGGTTTAACAACTGATAGAATTTATAAGAAAGGGCTAGATTTAGATATTGCAAGAATGATGATTGTGGACTATAAGGGAAAATTACTTGATCCCGATCTAGTAGAGATATACTTAAAAAATGAAGAATATTTCATAAAAACACATAAAAAGTATAAATTACTATAAAATATTGAGAAAATACTTTAATTATGTTATTATACAACCGAATGTTTTTTGGGATTTGATGAGAAATATAAATAAAATAAAAGAACTTAAGGATGATAGATACACCTTTAGTCTTGATAATAAACAGATAGTATCAATAATTATCTCAACGATATCATTAGGTATAGTATTATTCTCTACAGGTTATTTTATTGGTAAAGAAAGAGTTAATAAAAAGACTATTAACAACGAAATAAAAACTAAAAATATTGCAATAATAAACACAAATACTCCAAATAAAAAGAAAAAAGATATACAAAGTAATACATCCACCAATAAAAGTAAGCTTATTGCTAGTAATAAAAATATTGTAAAAACAAAAAGCATCACTGAAATCAATGTTGCAAATAAAAAAAATGAAATACTAACTAACTCGAAAAAAATAGAGGATAAGACTAAAGTAAATATTGTATCAAAAGCTACTGTTGATTCTACAATAAATATTCCTCCTAAGTTACTAAAAAAAACAAATCATAACAAAGGAACAGGAGATAAACCATTTAAAACGATTTTAAACTCTAATGAAAAAGGAAAATACATAATACAAGTACTCGCCACCCCTAAAGCAAAAGAAGCCAAAGAGTTAAAAAATCGTTTAATTGAATCAGGCTATAAAGCATTCATAGAGCAAGTAGACTCCAATGGAGTTCTTTATAATAGAGTGAGAATTGGATTTTTTAAAAATTCAGAAGAAGCAAAACTATTTAAAAATAGTTTTGAAAAAGAAAGCGGAATCAAAAAAACCTTTATTACAATTAAAAAGTAGCTTATGAATTATATTGAAGGATTTGAACCTATACCATTTGGGAAATACCTCTTAATTGAGAAAATTGGTGTTGGAGGTATGGCTGAAATATTCAAAGCAAAAACATTTGGAGTCAGTGGCTTTGAAAAAGTTTTAGTTATTAAAAAAATACTCCCTAAATATAGTGATGATGAAGAATTTAGAGAAATGTTTATTAATGAAGCAAAACTTACTGCAGGATTATTACATAATAATATAGTTCAAATTTATGAATTAGGTGAAATAAATAAAAATTACTTTATTGCAATGGAATATATTTTCGGAAAAGATTTATTACAATTATTAAGAAAAAGTAGTAAAAGAAGAGAATATATTCCAACCAATATAATAATTTTTATCTTAAAAGAAATTTTCATTGGCTTAGGCTATGCACATCAAGCAACAGATGAATTTAATAATTCCTTAAACATCATACATAGAGATGTTTCACCTTCAAATATCTTAATCTCTTATAATGGTGTTGTTAAGGTATCTGACTTTGGTATTGCTAAGACTCAAATTAAAGGAGCAAACGAAACTAAAACGGGACAATTTAAGGGAAAGCTTGGATACATGTCTCCCGAGCAAGTATTAGGCTCAGAAATCGATTCAAGATCGGATCTATTTGCAGGTGGAATAATTGCTTTTGAATTATTGACTTTAACTAGGTTGTTTCAGGGTTCTAGTGATATAGAAATATTAAATAAAATTACAAACAATGAAAAACTAGATATTTTAAAAATAAATCCAAGTATTCCAAAAGATTTGGCTAATGTAATTAACAAAATACTTGAAAAAAATCCTGATAACAGATATCAAACAGCGGAAGACATAGTTGAAGCTTTAGATGAAATTGCATATACTAATAATCTTAGAATGACTAGGTCTAAATTTTCTGAATTTTTAAATAATATATTTAAAGAAGAAATAGAGAAAGCTCAACAAAAAATAAAAACAGGAAAAACAAATTATCTTTATGCAAAAGAAAAATATAAATCAAATCAATCAGGAAAAGTTGTTTCGGGTTATGTTACTTATATACCTAAAGTAGAAAAGAAAGGCCAAGATGATAGTAAAATCTATTTAGAACAAGGTCGTTATGTTGTTACAGATGTAAATGATGCTTATTATATCAATGATGGGGTAAACCCCATTATCGGTCCTATAACATTAGGAATTCTTGTAAAAAAAATAAAAGAAAACGGTATATCGGGAAAAGAATTTTTTTCTAGAGATGGTATTGATTTTAAAGTTGTAGATTATTTTCCAGAAATAAAAGCACTAATATCAATGCATAGTACAATTACAAAAGAAGAAGGAAAACCTATTTATAGTGCTAACCTATCTACAACATCCTTTGTAAGACTTTTATATAAATTTTATATAAAAAAAATGACAGGCCTTGTTAAATTAGAAAATCAAAAAGGTATTAAAAAAGAAATTATTTTTAAAAAAGGTCTTCCTGTTTTTATAAAATCAAATAAAAAATCGGAATTACTGGGAAATTTTTTATTAAAAAGCGGACATATAAAAAAAGAACAACTTGATAAAGCACTTAGAGTTATGGGAAACCACAACAATAAACTTGGGGAAGCCTTGATTGCCCAGAAAATACTTCAACCTTTTGAAGTATTTGAGTTATTATCCAAACAGGTAAAAGAGAAAATATATGAAATTTTTACATGGATGGATGGTAATTTTGATTATTATAATGAATTTAATATGGTTTCAATTGTTGTTCCAATTACAATAAATTTTTATGAAACAATACTAAATGGATTAATTGATTACTACCCTAAAAATAAATTAATATTTATTTTTAGTAAAAAATCTAATTTTAAAATTGTAAAAAAAGATAATCATAATATAGACTTATCAAAATTTAAATTTCCTCCTAGTTACTACAAAGTATTTAAGGGGATTGAATACAATAAAACAATTTCTCAAAATCTAGAAAAATTGAACTATAATGAAAAGCAAAAAGAAATACTTTATCAAATTCTTTATTTATTATATGAAATTGAAACAATTTCTCTTGTTCAGTAATAATATTTGACATTTAACCAATAAAATGTATAATTTACAAGTTTTTGCTTGAATAGATTATTTGAGGATAATTTTTATTCAATGCTTAATTGATTATTATCAAGGATTTTTTTAAAAGGAGTTATCTTATGGCAAGATACAGAGGACCAAGATTAAAAGTTGCAAGAGCATTAGGAGTTAATGTTATTTATCATTCTAGATTAGAAGGCGAAAGAAGTCGTTTAATGACACCTCCAGGAGAACACGGTAAAAAGAGAAAGAAACTTTCTGATTATGCTGTTCGTTTAAAAGAAAAACAAAAATTAAGAGCATATTATGGATTATTAGAAAAACAATTTCGTAAATATGTTGAAAAAGCTTTTAAACAAAAAGGTGTTACTGGTGACAACTTAGTTATTGCATTAGAAACTAGATTAGATAATTTAGTATTTAGATTAGGCTTTGGTTCATCACTTCGTCAATCAAGACAAATGGTTAATCATGGACATATCCTAGTAAATGGTAAAAAAGTTGATATTGCATCTTATGCTTGTAAACCAGGTGATGTGATCGCGCTAAAAGAAAAATCTAAAAAAATTGAAATGTTTATAGAAAATTTTACAGTAAACTCAAATTTTAAACTTGATTATTTAGAAAGAGATACTGATAAATTAGTTGGAAAACTAGCAGAATGGCCAACAAGAGATGCTATTCCTGTTGAAATACATGATAGCTATATCATTGAATTTTATGCAAGAATGATGTAAATCATAAAACATTTAATATTTAAAGGGGCTTAGGCCCCTTTTTTATTGCTTTATTTTTAAAAATCTGTTAAAAATACCACAAGTTATAGGGGGTTAAATGGCTAAAGGCGATTTTAAGAAAGATTTATTAACAATACCTAATTTATTAACATTAATGAGAATTATTGCAATTCCTTTTTTAGTTTGGTTTATATATCTTTCACCGGCAGAAGCTCCTTCACAATACCACTTTTGGGCTCCATGGATTTTTACAATTATAGCATTTACAGATGTTCTTGATGGATATCTAGCAAGAAAATGGAATCAAACAACAGTTATGGGTCAATTATTAGATCCACTTGCAGACAAACTTCTAATAACTTCTATGCTGATTGCATTCGTCGATCAAGGAAGAATTCTTGGTCTTATTGCAATACTATTAATTGTAAGGGATTTTGCAATGAGTGGCTTAAGAAGTATTGCTTCATCAAGAAATATAATTATACAAGCAAGATGGTGGGGAAAAGTAAAAACTTTATTTCAGATGATAGGGTTAATGTTTTTACTTGTACAAGGAAAGTATGTTTGGCACCTTGGATTTGCATCCCCTTTAGTTAACTTTAATCAAATAGGAAATTATTCACTATATCTTGCTGTAGTCTTATCTTATATTGGTTTTTTTATATACTTAATAAATTTTATAAGAAAAGTTTTTGAGGATGAAGAAAAATCTTAAGTTATTTTAAGAACACCTTAACTTGGTATTTAGTTCTCAACATTCTTTGAAATGATTTAGTATTTTCTCTAATTTTACTTCTTTTTAACCTATCTTCAATTCTTTTTTTAGCCTCATCAAAAGATAGTTGCTTTGCTACTTTTTTATCTTCAACTTTAATTATATGATATCCGAAACTAGTTTTTACAAGATTAGATATTTCACCTTTTTTAAGTTTAAAAGCAGCATTTGCAAATTCTTTAACCATTCTTTTTTGTGTAAACCAACCTAACTCTCCACCTTTTTTAGCAGAAGGACCTTCTGATTTTTCTTTTGCTAATTTAGCAAAATCAACTTTAGGATTTTTCTTAATTTCAGCTAGTAATTTTTCAGCTTTTTCTTTTGCTAATTTATCCTTTGCTTCATAATCTTTCTTTTGCTCTGGCGTTGCATTTTTAGGCAATACGCGAGGTGTTTTAAATAGAATGTGCTTAGCTTTAACTTGTGCTTCTTGTAAAAATTCTTTTTTATGTTCATCATAATATTTTTGAACATCTTTTTCGTCAATTTTAATTTTATCAACAACTTCTTTAGTCATTATAGCCTCTCTCAAAGCTCTTTGATTAAGAGTTGTAACTAACTTTTCTTCAGTTAAATCATGTTTTTTAAGAAATTTTTGTAAATCTTCTTCTTTTTTAAAGCTCTTTTTAAATGTTTCAAGTTGTTTTTTTACCTTTTTTTCATCAGGTTTAAAATCACCCTCTTTTGCATAAATTAATATAAGTTTTTTGTCAATTAATTTATTTAAAATATCTTTTGCAATTTTTTGCTTTTGCTTTAAATTAAGTTTTTGACCAAATTGCTTATAGATTTTTTCCATTTTTTGAATTTCTTTCTCAACTTCTTCTTTTTTAATCTTTTCACCTTTAATATCAGCTAAAATAGCTGGTAAAACAAGCGGCTCATCTTTAACTTCTTTTTTCTTTTCTGCTTTAGAATTAGCTTTAGCAACTTTTTTAGATGTTGTTTTAGCATCCTTCTTCACTTCTTTTTTAGTTACTGATTTTTCTGTTTTGTTCGAATTACCTTGTTCTGCATCTTGCTTGACACAAGATGATACAACAAAAGCACCTGCAAGTAAAAGAATAATTAGTTTTTTCATATAAAACTCCAAATAAAAAATAAAATGAATAATAACAAAATCAAAACAATTAATCAACACTCTTTTTAAGTTTTTATTTCAAAAAAATTAACCTTTTCAATATATTAAAGTCATACTCTAGAGTTTAGTGCTTGAATACGGCTTTGTTTTTGTCATATAATGCACTATTAAGAGATTGTTGAGGAGAAAAAATATGAAAATAATTAAAAAAATATTATTGAATGTAATAATACCTATTTTAATACTTGGAGTTGGATTCTTCTTATTTAAAAAAATGAAGGCAGCCAAAAAAGCACCTAAAAAAGTAAAAATAGAAAAAAGAATCCCATCTGTAAAAATCGAAAAATTTAAAAAACTTAATGAAAATATTATAATAAGGGAAACAGGAATAATATATTTTCCAGATGAAGTAAATATTATTCCAAGAGTCAGTGGAAATATTGTAAAATTATCTCCTAAGTTATTTATTGGTGGTTTTGTTAAAAAAGATGAACTTCTTGCTGTAATTGAACAGTCTGACTATAAGCTTAACATAGAAACAGCTGAAGCTGAAGTCTTAAATAGACAAACATTGCTCGAAAAAGAAGAAGAAGAAGCTAAATTAGCCAAAATTGAATGGGATATTTATAAAAAAACACACCCCAATGCCACTCCATCAAAACTTAGACTTAGAATTCCACAAGTTAATTCTGCAAAAGCAAATTTAAAAGCCGCAAAAGCAAATCTCAAAAGAGCTAAACTAAATTTATCAAGAACATATATAAAAGCTCCATTTGATTCAAAAGTTAAATTTAAAGGAGTTTCAAAAGGACAGTTTGTTGCTCCTGGAAATATAATTGCAAAATTACAGGATATAGAAAAAGCTTATGCAAAAGTTTACCTTAAAGACGAAGATATTAAATTTATTGACGATGTGTTTAATAACAAGTCAGATGTAGAAATATCTTTTATTCAGGGCGGTAAAATTATCAAGAGAAAAGGAAAAATCATATCATATGCAACAGAACTTGACCCAAGAACAAAAATGCTTGAAGTAATAATAGAAATAAAACATCCCTATAAAGATAAATCCACTCCTATTATTTCGGGAACTTATATAACAGCTACAATAAAAGGTAAAAAAGAAAATGGAGTTTTTAAGTTACCCGAAGATGCCATTTTTGAAAATCATATATATATCTACAACAATGGATTCTTAAAAATAAAAAAAATAAAATATCTTAAGCAGGAAGGAAAATTTGTTATCATAAAAGGTATTACAGAAAACGACAAAATTATAATAACTCCGGTTGTTGATGTTGTTGACAACATGAAAATAAAGCTGGAGGAATAATGAAAAAAGCTATAGAATGGATGATAGACAACCATGTTACAGTAAATCTTGTGATGCTTCTAATTATATTTTCAGGAGTTGTTGCAAGTTTAAAAATAAATCAAGAAATATTTCCTGAAATAAAAGTTGATCTTATTTCAATACAGGTTGTTTACAGAGGAGCAACACCTGAAGACATAGAAAACTCTGTTGTTACTAAAATAGAAGAAGCCATATCAAATGTAAATGGTATAGAACAAATTACTTCAAGCTCCTCTGAGGGAATTGGAGTTGTAAATGCAGAAGTTAAACTAGGAGAAAATGTTAACGAAGTTAAAGATAAAATAGAAACAGAAGTAAACAGAATATTAACATTTCCTGTTGATGCTGAAAAACCTGTAATTACAATCGCAGAAAGAAACACATCTGTAATACAAATAGGAATTTCAGGAAATTTAACCTATGACGAAATGAATAAAATCTCCAGAAGAATAAAAGATGACTTAACTGCAATAGATGGAATTTCACAAGTAGGCATAACAGGCACCAAAAATTATGAAATAAACATAGAAGTAAGCGAAGAAAAACTACATAAATACGGTTTAAGACTGACAGATATCTCAAATGCAATAAAAATGGAAAGCTTTGATATGCCAGCAGGTAAAATTAAAAGAAAAAATGATGAAATACTGCTCAGAACCCAAGGAATAAGATATAATGCTGATGATTACAAAAATATTATACTTAAAGTAAATTTTAATGGAGCGACTTTAAGATTAAAAGATGTTGCAACAATAAAAGATAGTTATGAAGAAAGTGATCTTTACTCATATTTTAATGGAAAACCCGCTGTAATGCTTAATGTTTACAGAACAGGCAACCAATCGGCCCTAAAAATTGCAGAACTTGTATATACCTATACTGATTCTATTAAATCACAACTTCCCAAAGGCGTTAAAATTTTAACATGGAATGATAAATCTAAATTACTTAAAGCAAGACTTGACTTAATGCTTAGAAATGCAGCGATGGGCTTTTTACTGGTTTTAATTACTTTAACTTTATTCCTAGATTTACGACTGGCTCTTTGGGTATCAAGTGGTATTATTATATCTTTTTTAGGTGTTTTCGTTATTATGTATATAATGGGAGTTACAATAAATTTAATTTCTCTTTTTGCTTTTATACTTGTACTAGGTATTGTCGTCGATGACGCAATTGTAATAGGAGAGGAAATTTATTCAAATCGGGAAAAAGGAATGACTCCCAAAGCTGCTTCCAAGGCAGGAGCCAAAAGAATTGCAGTACCTGTTATATTTTCAGTATTAACAACTGTTGCAACATTTTCACCATTATTATTTGTTGACGGAAGAATGGGACAGGTTATGTATGCAGTTCCTGTTATTGTTATTTCAATATTGTTCCTATCACTTTTTGAATCAATTTTTATTCTTCCTGCTCATTTATCAACAATAAAGTTACAATCAGATACTCTTTTAACTAAAGCATCTTCTTGGATAACATTACATATTGACAGAGGACTTAGATTTTTTCTTAAAAAAGCTCTGGAACCAAGCATAAGAAAAGTTTTACAATATAAATATATTTCTCTTGCAGGATTTTTTTCATTACTCATAGTTTCCTTGGGGCTAATGGCTGGAGGTTTTGTAAAATTTGAGTTCTTTCCTGAAGTTGAAGGAGATAATGCTATTGTTTATTTAAGTATGCCACAAGGAACAACAATAAATGCAACCAAAAAGATTATATCAAGAGTTGAAAATGCAGCTTATAAAACAATAAATGAATTTGAAAAAAAATATCCCGAATCAAAAGGTAAATTATTAAAAAATATTTATGTAACAATAGGAACACAACCTGATGCAAACAGCCGTCACAGTGGTAGCAATAAGTCAAGTATTGCAGATCCATCTAAAGCAGAAATAAGCCTCGAACTACTATCTTCCGAGCACAGAAGTTTTACAACAAAAGAGTTTATCAGGGTTTGGAAAAATCATGTTGGAAATATTGCAGGTATAGAAAATATACAGTATCAATCAATACTCATGAGTGTTGGAGATGCAATTGCAATTGAAATAAATGGAGATGATTTTAAAAGTCTTAATCTTGCTGTTGAAGATATAAAAAATAAACTCTCCACATACAGTGGTGTTTATAATATAAAAGACGATTTTCTTGAGGGAAAGTATGAAATTAAATTTAAACTAAAAGAAAAAGGCCGAATTTTAGGTGTAAGATTAATTGATATTGCTTCTGAAATCAAAAATTCATTTTTTGGTGATGAAGTTATGAGAATACAAAGAGGTCAAGATGAAGTAAAAATAAGAGTTCAGTATCCCGAAAAAAATAGAAAATCCATAAATGATATTAAAAATATGAGGATAAGAACAAAAACAGGTCTTGAAATACCTCTTTCAGAAATAGCAACCTTCAAAATGGGTAGAGGGTACTCAACCATTACCCACAGTAACCAAAAGAGAACAATAAAGGTTACTGCTTCTGTTGATGAAACAGCAGGCAACTCAAATGACATAAATAATAATATAAAAAAATATCTCAACAAAGACATAAAAAACAAATATTATGGAGTTAGTTTTAACTTTGAAGGATCTCAAAAAGAGAGAAAAAAATCAATGGGTAGTCTTTTATCAGGTTTTTTAATTGCGATATTTATTGTTTACATGCTTCTTGCGATACCATTTAAATCATATATTCAACCTTTTATTATTATGCTTTCTATTCCTTTTGGTATAATAGGTGCAATATGGGCTCATTACTTTTTAGGTTTTATGTTTACTTTTATGAGTGCAATAGGTGTTGTTGCCCTTTCAGGAGTTGTTGTCAATGATGCTTTGGTTCTGGTAGATTACATAAATGAACTTTTTAGAGATTCCGATGAAGAACTTACAAACAAAAAGAAAACAGAACTGATTATAATTGCAGTATTGCGAAGATTCAGGCCAATTCTCCTTACTTCAATAACAACATTTTTGGGCCTTGTTCCAATGATTTTTGAAAAAAGTATTCAGGCCCAATTTTTAATTCCTATGGCAATTTCTTTGGGTTTTGGTATTATATTTGCAACAGTAATTACCCTTTATTTGATTCCAAGCGGGGTTTTGGTTGTAGAGGATATAAAAGAATTTTTTAAAGGAGCTAGCCATGAATAAAAAAGATATATTTGGCTGTTTCAACCACCAAAGGTGTTTTACACAGAAGAAAGTAACCAATATACTATTGTTTCTTTCTTTTATAATATTCTCTTCTTGTAGTATGACCCCTGCAAAAAAGAATATTAAATATGAATTTGACATTGCATCAAAATATAATGCGAATTCATTTAAAGGGCATAAACCTACCCGCACTAAATGGTGGAAGAAATTTAATGATGAAAAATTAAATAAATTAATAGAAAATGTTATTAAAAACAATTTAGATTTAAAAATGGCTTTGGGAAATATAAACATTTTAAAAGCTCAATATCAAATTTCCAAAGTAAAAAAATTACCAACGGTTAATGCATCAGCAGGTGCAAATGTTGCAAGAGCTCCTATTGCAGGATTTTCTATTGATAGAACAACAGGTGCAATGAGTAAAGCTTATGATTCTCAAATAAATGATAATTATAGTTTACAATTAGGAGCAATGTTTGAAATTGATATTTTTGATAAATATGGCTCTTTAAGTAGGAGTGCATTAAATAATTTAAAAGCTAGTCAAGCAGACTATTATAAGGTATATTTTTTAATTATATCTCAAACTATTATGGCATATTACGATATAAAAATGATTAAACAGAGTATTAATTTAAATGAAGATATAATAAAATCATATAAAGAAGAATTAGATATAGAAAAACAGAAATATGAAGCGGGAATAGGTATAAGTTTTAATGTTAATTCATTAGAACAGATAATTTCATCTCAAAAAGCTCAAATAGAAGAATTAAAAAAACAATTAAAGTTAAGAAAATACAGTTTAAAGATACTATTGGGACAATACCCTAAAGATGACATGATTTTTGAAGATAATACAAAAGAAGTCCTTAATAAACTTGAAGATTTATCATTAGGAATTCCATCAGATTTATTAAAAAATAGATTTGATATTATTTCAGCACATAAAAAACTTGAAAGTGCAAGAGAAATGATAGGTTATAAAAAAGCAGATAGATTTCCATCAATTTCACTTTCTGCGGCTATTGGTTATATGAATATATTAGACTTATCTAACTTTTTTGATAGTGATTTTATAACTGTAAGTAGTGGAGCAAATATTAACTATACTGTATTTTCCTATGGAAGTAAAAAAGTGGCTTATGAACAAGCAGTAGAACAGTATAACCTATCATTATTAAACTATAAAAAAACTATTTTAAATGCTTTTAATGAAGTAGAAGGGATATTAGTAAAAATAGATTCATTAAAAAAACAAAAAGAAAATATTATTGAATCATTAAATTACTCTAAAAAATCATTAGAAGAGGCTAAAAGAAGGTTTATTGGTGGAGTTGGTGAATATAAAACAATTTTAGATTTAACTAAAAGTCAATTTTCATTACAAATCAATATAATTAACCTAGAAAAAGGACTTATATTAACTTATATAGATTTATATAGAGCATTAGGTAAAAAATAGTTATATCAAACTAAAATTATTACTTTCTCTTCTTAGATTTCTTTTTATAATTTATTTTTCTTTCTTTTTTAGCAGATGATTCTTGTACAGAATCAGTAAGATTTTCTTCTTTATCTTCATAAATTGTTCCAGGCCCTGTTGGTAATGGAACTTCTTCTGGTAATAACTGATAATATTTTCTTACAAAAAGAATATATAAGCCTACTAAAATCAATGGAATAGACAATAATTGCCCCATAGTTAATGGAAATGATTTTGACAAAAATTGATATTCTTTAAAGTATTCAAGAAAGAATCTTGTAGTAAAATACATTACAATAAACATAGTTGTAATTGTTCCATTTTTAATTCTTCTGTAATTTTTTTTATAAAATGTAAATATAATAAAAAATATAATTAACCCTACAATCATTTCATATATTTGTGATGGGTGTCTTGGAATATTATCCCTTCTTAAAAAAGTTACAGCCCAAGGAACATCTGTTGCTCGTCCATATATTTCAGAATTAAAAAAATTTCCTGTTCTTACAAATGCGGGAAAAACAGAACCTCCAACAAATAAAATATCAGCATATTTCATATAAGGGATATTATATTCCTTATGTACCCTCATAAATATCCATAATCCTAGTAAACCACCTAAAAAGCCTCCATGAGAAGCCAAGCCCTGCCCTACTTCATATATCCTGTGCCATCTTGATGGATCGGTAAAAGCAGACGGTTCATAAAAAACCAAATGTACTAAATGAGCCATTAAAACAATTGCCACAACTAAATAAATTAATAATTTATCAGGTATATCATCTTTATATCCCCATTTTCTAAAGAAATGCCTATAAATAAAATATGCAGTCAGAATACCTGTACCAAATAATATACCATAATATCTTAACTGTAATGGTCCCAGCCTTAAAATAATTGGATCTATATTTTGTGTTATCATATTACCTCTAAAAAATGACTTAGTATTATATGTATAAACTTCTTTTTTGTAAAGCAATAAATCACACTTAAAACATTTTTTATTACTTATTATTTCAAATTAATTAAAAATTCCATTTAAACAATACATATTTAAAATTAGGTGTTATAATTGGAGAAATTTTAAAGTTTTTTGATTGAATGACACCTATATTAGAAGCATTATAATAAACAATAGCATCAATTGTAGCATAAAGATAAATTGCCCCAAACATATAAAAAGATATATTATTCATTATTTTAGTATTATATGCTAAATCTTTATTGCTAAAAGTATAATCATCTTTTTGGTAATATTTTAATAAAGCATAGCTTGTAACACTTGTTACAATAAAAAATGTTTCTAAGCCTAATAACATATAGCCTTTATATTTATGTCCATTTTGGAATTGTCCAACTCCAAAAGGTATAAAATTTTTATAAAAATATTTTTTAGTATTTATATTTCCATATTTTTCGGGATTCTTTTTTCTTAAAAGCTCTGCTAAATCATTTTTATTCTTAATAATTTCTTTTTCATATTTATGATATATTTTATTTGCAAAATCAATAAACTTAGGATTAACAAAAACAGGGTCAAAATGATAATCAGATTTAAATAAATACAACATTTTAAGATAAAACTCAGAATAATCTAAATTTTTATTATAATATTCAGATCTTGCGATAAGTTGATAAATATTTAATAAAGAGGATGGGTTTAGTTTTGTTTTATCTTTTAATAATTTCTCTAATATTTTTATGCTTTCTTTATAATTACCATATTCAAAATATGATTTTGCTCTATTGATATTATTACGAATACTTAATTCTTGTTTAGTTGTATCATTTGCTAACAAACAAATACTTGTAAAAAATAATACTAAGATAAGTTTAATCATTTCTAGTCTCTCCCAGTCTTACCTCTTGCGAAATTCCTATTCATTTCTAGTCTACCATAATGCTTTATGGATTTCAGCTACTCCTGTTATGTTTTTAAACTTAACTTTTTTGCTATTTTCATCTAAAAAATATCCACTAAACTTACCCATAAATTGCCTAAATGAATTTTTGACAAGTAAAACATTGGTATTATCATTAATTTCATCTTTTGGAAAAAATTCAATTTGAATTGTTTTATTCTTATTACTAATTATCCAAGAATTGTAAAGAGCAGTTTTGTCATAATTAAAAAGAATAACACCTTCTTTAAATGATTTCTTATTTATCCAATAAATGTTTTCAGTTTCATAAGTTTCATTCACCATAGCAGCAAAATTAGCAGCAATAGAATGATTACCTGCCATACCTGAAAATGAAACCCATACCCAATTGGTTTCTCTTTTTAAATATCCACCACTCCAATCATAAATTAAAGAAGCATTAGTAAAGTCAAGGTTTTCACCTTTATAATTAACATAAATTTCATTAAAATCATTTATATTTGAACATTTCTCTGTAAAAGTCCAGCCATTGTGTCCAGCTGGAGTAATCACTTTTAAAGGAGTGTTTTTAATACCGTAGTTTATATTAAAATTAAATGTTAAATTTTTAAACTGGCCACTAACTGATAACAAATTATCAAAAAAATCCTTTGCTACTACTAAAAAATCCTTTTTATTTTTATATTTTATAGTATGATTATCAGGATTTATAGGAAAATCTAATTTTTTTGATAATGGTAATATCTTTTTTTCTGTTTTTATTAAAAATTTACCATTAAAATCATATAAATATATAAAAAAACTTTTTATATATCCTAAATCAACAACAGCAAAGGCTAAAATATACTTATCACTTAAAAAACCATAATAATTAAAATGATGAAACTTAAATCTTTTCTTTAGGCCTTTAAGCTCTTTATCAAAAAAATTCAATAACTTATAATCCTTATAGTTAAAATTAATTTTCTTATCTTTTATAATTCCATTTATAGGATTTCCATTTTTATCAATAATATTTATAGTATCCATAAGTTCCTACTTATTTCTAGTTTTCCTTATACTTACATTCTTTATTTGGACATGCAACATATCTATGCTTTGTTTTAAAATCATACTTTTCAACTAGATAATTACTTTTACATTCTGGACATTCTTTATTTATTGGCTTATACCATGATATAAACTTACAGTCGGGATAATTTGAGCAACTATAAAATACTTTACCTTTCTTCCCTCTTTTTTCAGCTATTTTACCATCTTTACAATCAGGGCAATCAATATCAAGTGTTACAGGAGCGGTTGTTTTACATTTAGGATAATCCTCACAAGCGTAATAATCCCCATATCTGCCTGTTTTAAAAACCATTCTTTTTCCACAGTTTTTACATGGCTTATCACTATAAACCAACACTTTTTCAACTATAACAACTTTATTGTTTTCATCTCTTTTAAAATCTTTGATATTTTTACATGCAGGATAATTACTGCAACCTAAAAACTGACCTCTTTTTGTTGTTTTAACAACCATCATTGAACCACATTTATCACAAACCAAATCAGTTTCTTCATCTTTAGGTTTTAATGAAGGCATATTTTCTATTGCATTATTTAAATCCTTTTCAAAACCAGAATAAAACTCTTTTAGCACAGTTAAACTATCATCTTTTGCTTCTTCAATTAAATCCAACCTATCTTCAAGCTTAGCTGTAAATTCAATATTTAAAATATCAGGAAAAAATTTAACAAGTTGTTCTGTAACAATTTTACCAGTATCAGTGGGGTGAAATTTCTTATCAATTTTTTCAACATACTCTCTATTTACAATAGTCGTTACAATAGTTGCATAAGTTGAAGGCCTTCCTATCCCCTCATCTTCAAGTTTTTTTATAAGAGATGCCTCAGTGTATCTTGCAGGCGGCTGTGTAAATTTTTGCTCACTAGTAATATCTTTTGCAGCCAACTTTTCTTTTTCTGAAAGTTCTGGAAGTAAAGTAGCTTCTAGTTTACGATTTGGATATAAAACTAAAAAGCCTTTACTTTTTAATATTTCACCATTTGCTTTAAATAAATATTTACCAACAGTTAAATCAATTACAGTTTTATCAAATCTTGCTTCTTTCATTTGAGTAGCAACAAATCGTCTCCAAATAATGGTATAAAGCCTATATTCATCGTTTGTTAAATAATCTTTTGCATAACTTGGTGTTATTTCAACATTTACAGCTCTAATTGCTTCATGAGCATCTTGTGCACTTTTTTTAGTTTTATAATATCTAGTTTTAGGAATCAATTCAGATTTACTGTAGTTTTTTTCAACATAATCTCTTAAACTATCTATGGCTTCTTTAGCTATCCTAACGCTATCAGTTCTCATATAAGTAATTAACCCGGTTACTCCAAAATCTCCCACATCTTTACCTTCATATAGTTTTTGAGCAACACTCATAGTTTTTTTAGCTGAAAATCCAAGTTGAGAAGCCGCATCTTGTTGTAATTTAGATGTTATATAAGGTGCAGGTGGCTGTTGCTTTCTTTCTTTTTTCTCAATTTTAGTAATTTCAAATGTATTATTCTTTAAATCACCTAATACTTGCTTAGCTTCGGCTTCATTATTTACTCTAAATTTTTTAACATCTAACTTTTTACCATTAATAGAGTATAAAGAAGAAATAAAACTCATTTTTTCTTTTTCAAAAAGAGCCTTGATATTCCAATATTCAACGGGATTAAATGCTTCAATTTCTTTTTCTCTATCAACAACTATCATAGTCGCAATAGACTGAACTCTACCCGCACTCAAACCTTTCATTATTTTTTTCCATAATAATGGAGAGATTTTGTAACCAACTATTCTATCTAAAAATCTTCTAGTTTGTTGTGAGTTAACCAAATTCATATTTAATTGACCAGCGTTTTTTATAGCAGCCTTAACAGAAGTTTTAGTTATTTCATGAAATAATACTCTTTCTATATTAGGATTTATCTTTTTTAATATTTCTTGCAAATGAAAAGCAATTGCTTCTCCTTCACGGTCGGGGTCAGTTGCAATATATATAATTTTAACTTTTTTTGCTGCTTCTTTTAAATCTTTTATTATATCTTTCTTATCTCTTAAATTTTGGAATGTTGGCTTAAAGTCTTCATCAATATTAATTCCAAGCCTTGTTTTAGGTAAATCTCTAATGTGTCCAACAGAAGCTCTTACTAAGAAGGTAGAACCTAAATATTTCTTTATCGTTTTAGCTTTTGATGGTGATTCAACAATTAAAAGTTTTGTAGCGGCCAAGAGTCCTCCTATTTATTTAATATCTAAATACTTCTTGTTAAAGTTTAAAGAAGTTTATTATAAATATGTAATATTTTCTATAAAGTCAAGATTTTATTTTGATTTTATGCCTTTCCATAAACTTTGAAAGTTGATAAGCAACGGAATAACTCAATTAAATTTTAAATATTAAAAAAATATTGCTTTTATCAAGATGATTTGATATCATATTTAATATTTTTGCTTAGGAGAGGTCTGTGAAAATCTATTTATTGACTTTATTTCTCATAACAACCGTATTATTAGGAAAAAGTAATAAAAAAGAAGATGTCCAAAAAAATGAAAAAAAAGATGTAAAAGTCCAATCTCAAAAAATGGAAAAAGAAAAAAACATGGATGCAATTAATGTTATTCAAAAGAAAATAATTCAAAATAAAAATAAAATCGAATTATTTCCTGCCTTTGGGATGTCAGTAAATGACCAATTCATACAATCTTTTTCATTTTCTGGTGGCTTAGGATTCCATTTACAAGAAACATTTTCTATTGAATTATTTGGTGGATATATCCCTAAACCTTATTACAAAGATGCCGCAAGAGACTTGCCAAGAGATGCAAATTTAATGCCCGAACTATCAGCTATTAAATATTTTGCAGATCTTAACTTTCTTTGGTCTCCCATTTCTGGAAAATTCTCATTTTTGGATTGGACAATTTTGTATTTTGAATTTTACCTAACAACTGGAGCAGGTTATATAGAAACTACTAATAGTAGTACTATCTCGGCAAATATTGGTATAGGCCAAAAATATTACTTATCAAGTTGGTTAGCATTTAGATTTGAAATAAAAGATCATATCTATACTGAAAACTATAACCACATTGTTGTTCCAAATAAAAATGATGAAACATCAAAGAATATAACAAATTTTGTTAATCTTTATATGGGTATTAGTCTCTTTTTTCCATAAGGGGAATTTATTATGAAAATCATCAAATATAGTTTTTTTATATTATTTATTTCTATTTCTATTTTGGGCATGGACTTTTCAAACAACGAAATGTCTTTTGATTCTGAAGAAGTTGAAAAAAGTTTAACTGAACAGCCTGAGGCAAGAGAAGCTCTTGATAGAGGTAAAAGAATATATAAAAAGAAAAAAAAGTATCGTACTGCTGCAAATATCTTTTTTAAGGTAAGCAATAATTCTGAATTTAAAGCAAATTTTGAAGAAGCATATTTTAATTTAGGTAAAGCAACAAGAAAATTAGGATATAGTTATTTATCTTTATACTATTTTTCAAAATCAATTGAGAATGGAGATAGCTCACCATATTTTAATCCATCATTAAAATATTTTACTAATTTATCAAAATCAATTAAAAATGATAAGTTACTTGAAAATATATCTAAATATGACCCTAAAATCGTTCCTCAAAAATATAAAAATAGTTTATATTATATTGCAGGAAAATACAGTTATAAAAAGGGTAAATTTGCAAGAGCTGTTCAATACTTAAAATTACTACCCAAAGATTCAAAATCATATTTAAAATCAAGATATTTACTTGCAATTCTGTATGCAAGAATAGGTAAGGCCAATGCAGCAATAACCTTAATGAAGGAAATTATAGATTACAATGGTAAAGTAGATAGCACTAATGAGTATTTTAAACTAAAAGAAATGTCTATCATTGCTGTAGCAAGAATTTATTATCAAATGAAAGATTATGATAGATCAATACTATATTTCAATAAGGTACCTAGATTTTCAATGTATTGGCTTAATGCTGTTTTTGAATCATCTTGGGCCTATTTAATGAAAGGAGACTACGCTAAATCACTTGGTAACTTAGTAACACTTAGATCTCCTTCTTTTTATAAAGAGTTTTATCCTGAAAAATATTTTATTGAAGCAATTATATATTATAATAACTGTGACTATAAAAAAACAAATAAAATTATAAAAAAATTCTTAAAAGAGTATAGACCTCTAAGAAAATCACTAACAAAGCTGATTAAAGCTCATCCCGAACCTTTTGAATTTTATAAAGTTATTAAAAAATCTTTAAAAAACAATAAAGACCCTAGAATGCAATGGATTTTAAAAATTGCCCTTTCAGATAAAGCAATCGTTAGTAGATTTAATGAAATCAACTCTATTCGTGCAGAAATAAAAAAAATTAAATCTTCAAAGAAAAACTTTTTAAGAACAGAAATGGCAAGAACATTTCTTAAAATCTTAAATAAAGAAAAGAAAAAAATCGAAACAGGCATTGGTAAAATTTCATTACAAAGATTTAAAAGAGTTGTAAATAAAATAAGAAAATTATTAACAGATCTTAGAATTATTAAACAAGCAATTCTTGAAATTAAAGAAGCGAAAATAACAAAAGAACTAATATCTCTTAAAATTAATAAAGATGAATACTTTGAGTTAGATAAAGAAAAAATTATCATGTCAACTCCTGAAGATTATGTTTATTGGCCATTTGAAGGAGAATACTGGAAAGATGAACTTGGTTATTATCTTTATCCAGTCATATCTCAATGTAATAAAAAATAGGGGTTTTATACTATGAAAGTTGCTTATATTATTCTAATATTATCATTAATGTTTCAATCACTAGCCTTTGCAAAAAAGCTTACAACAAAAGGTAAGGTAAAGCTTTCTAAATTTAATGTAGAAGCAAAGGATGTTAAAGTAAATATTAAATCTAAGAAAAGGAAATCAAGAGAATTAAAAGTTATAAAAAGAAATAAAAAGAAAATTAAAAAAGATGATAAAAAGTTTTCTCAAGAAAAATTTATAAAAAAGAAAGAAATAGAAAAGTTAGAAATAATTAATACTCAAATTGCAAATATTTCGGAAATCATTGAAGACATGGATGATGAAAACCAGGATAAACCCAAATATTTATTAAACTTAGCTGAAAAATATAGAAGAAAATCTAAAGGTTTATGGTTAAAAGCTATGAGCTATGATGATGTAATTGCAGAAAATGATGGAAATAAGTCAAAAATAAAGAAATTAGAAAAGGAAAAAGATAATTTATTGAAAAAATCAATTGAAGTAACTCAAAAATCTGTAGAAATATATAAAGATATATATAAAACATTCCCTAATTATGATAAAATGGATTTTGTTTTATTTTCTTGGGCTCATACTCTAGAAGATATTAAACAAAGCTCAAGTGCAATAAAAGTATACAAAAAATTGGCCAAAGATTATCCTAATTCAAGATTTATTCCAGATGCATTTTTAGCACTTGGTGAATATTATTTTATGATTGATGATATGGAAACAGCTAAAAAAGCCTATACCAAAGTATTACAGTATAATGATTCTGAATTATATAATTATGCTTTATATAAAAGGGGTTGGTGTGATTTCAACTTAAAAGATACCAAAACTGCATTTAAAGTTTTTGTAAAAATACTACAAGAAGGTGACCCAAATGAGAAGTTTATAAATCAGGTTAAGGCTGATTTGGTTTTTGTATTTTCACAGTTTGCAAACCCTGATGCGGCAGAAAAAGTTTTTAAGAAACTATTTGGAGATCCAGGATATTTAGAGTACCTAGAAAAACTTGCTTATTTGTATAAAGACAAACAGGGTAAATATGAAGAAGCTGTGGTGATACTTAATAGACTTTTAGAGCTAGATGCTGATGAAATAAAACTAATGCAATATAGAATAGCGATATTAGATGTTGCTATTTCACTTGGTAAATTAAGAAACTTAATCAGAACTGTCTTAAGAACAAGTAATTACATGGTTTCTATAAAACAACAATATAAAGATGATAGTGAATTTAAAAAACTTGAAAATCAACTAGAAGCAATAATAAAAGAACTTGCAACAACTTATCATAAGCAAGCCAAAACAACATTTAATGATGTATATTTTAAAATTGCTTGGAAATTCTATAAAGAATATCAAAAATTATTTGTAGGTTATGAAGATTACTACCCTATGTTATTTCAATATGCACAGCTTTTAGATGAAGATTTACATCGTAAAGAAGATGCTATTGATGTTTATATTCAAATTATAACAGATGATGGCGGAAAACAAGCTAAAAACCTTGTAGAAGATGCTGTAAATAATGCTCTCTCAATTTACGCAGAATTAATAAAAGAAGAAAGAGCTAAAAAAGGTGGACAAGGTAATTGTCATAGAACAAAAAAGAAAAAACCTCAAAAATTAACAAGACGACAAGAACAATTTATAAAATTAGTTAATATTTTTATTGAACACAATCCTAAATCTAAAGAAATTCCATCTGCAAGGTATAGTGCCGCTAGAGTATACTATCAAACATGTCATTTTGAGAAAGCTGTCCCTGTTTTTGAAGACATAGTAGATAACTATCAAAACAGCTCAGTTTATGAGCCTGCAGCATCTATTTTATTAGATATGCTTAATAGTAAAAAAGAATATACCGAAATGCATAAAAGAGTTACTCAATTTATGAAGTATAAAAATAAGTTTTCAAAGAAATTCAGAAAACAATTACAAGAAAACTTTGAAGCTCTTGCCTTTATGTCTCCAAAAGAACTTGAAGAAAAGAAAAAATATGTAGAATCAGCCAAAGCCTATTATGCTTACTATAAAAAATATCCAAATTCAAACAATGCTTTTTATTCATTGTATAATGCATCACAAATGTATGAAAATGCAGGCTTAATGAAAGAAACAATCAAGATTCGTGAAGAAATTATTGCAAACAAAAAATTTGATAACAAAAAAGAAAGAAAAGATGTTTTATTCTTTTTGGCACAAAATTATCAGGCTCTTGTAAAATTTTATGAATCAGCAAAATTATATACAAGCTTCTTTGAAAAATATCCAAAAGATAAAAGAGCTAAAAATGCTTTAGAGGCTGCAATTTCATTTTATGAAATATATGGGTCATTAAAATCTCTTAAAAAAGCAAATAATTTAATTGATACATATGTTTCCAAATATAGATTAAGCTTAAAAAAGAAATCAAAATGGTTTTTTAGAAAAGGTGTAAATATTGAAAACACTAAAAAATGGAAAACAGCTTTGAAGTATTGGGCAAAATATGAAAGAGATTACAAAAGAGTAATTTCAGATGAAAAGACTATTGAAATTCAATTTAGAATTGGAAATATGTATAAAAAGCTAGGTAGCAATAAATCAGCAATTAAAAAATATAAAGATGGTTATCTGTATTATCAAAAATTATCCTCAAGAAAGAAAAAGAGAATAAAAAAATCAAGAAAGATGTTAGCTAGTTATAAATTTTATGAATTAGAAAAAAAATATAAAGAATTTAAGAGAATTAGAATTAAGTTACCTAAATCAGTTATGCTTAGAACTTTAAAACAAAAAATTAAACTTAAAGATTTTCTAATGAAGTCTTATATTGATGCATATAAAGAGTTTAAAAACCCAGATTGGTCAATTGCTTATTTTTATAAAATGGCATCATTACTATATGATTTTTCAAAAGATATTCAAAATGCCCCTATTCCTAAATTTAGAAGAGTTAAGTCAAGTGGAATTACAGTACAAGAACAAATTGATATGTATAAAGATGATTTATATCAAGCTTATGTATATCCACTTGAACAAGAAGCATTTAAAGCATCACTAAGGTGTTACAATATTGCAATGAAAAATCAAATTTTTAATAAATGGGTTGATAAAGCAATGGAAATGATGATAAAAATTGATAGTTCAGCGTTTAAAGTAAATCTAGATGAACAACATCAATCAATTGACTTTTATGATATTATTTTCGCCAAGAAAGAACCTGTTTTAAAAATAAAAAATAATAAAAAAGTGGGGAACAAATGAAAAAATTGATAGTTAATATAATTATTCTATTAGCATTTTCTGCAATCAGTTGTGGTGGAGGAAAGACTGTAAAAAAAGATGATAATGAAAATATAAAAAAAGGAGTAAATAAATCTACTGATACATCTTCTCGTAAGGATAAGGCTATGCCTAATCCTACAAATGGAGAGAATAATAAAATAAAAAATACTTCTAAATCAAATGAAGATATTAAAAACGAATTTAACACAATGATGTCAAAATATAAACTTGATAAAAAAGAAAATAATCTCTCATTTTCAAACTATATTGAAGCTTTTGACGAAATAAGTACAAATTACACTAAATATCCAGAAATAGGCTTTAATAAAGGAACATTCTACCTTAAAATAAGTAAATTCAATAAAGCATATAAATATCTACTAACAACATATAAAAAATCCAAATATATTCCTGCCCTTATAAATTTAGCGTATGTATCATACCGACTTAATAAAATTGATGAAATTTTACCTTACTTAGAAGAGGCATCTAAACTTAAAAACCTTGATAAAGATAACAAAGAAAAGCTACTTGCAAATTATTCATTTCTTTTAATTATTAATAAAAAATATGATAAAGCAATCACAGTAATTAGAGAGATATTAGAATATAGACCAAGAAGTATTTTAGCATATAAAAACTTAGGAATATTATATACAAATAACAAAAAATTTTCTATTGCAAAAAAGGTTATTGACCTAAGTATAAACTATACACAAGATAAAAAAGAACAGGCCGAGTTGTATGTAATTAAAGCAAGATTTTATAAAGCTCAGTTTGAATCAGTAAAAATGATTGCTTCTTATAAAAAAGCAATCACTCTTGATAAAACTAATATTGACGCGAATTATGCACTTGGATTACTATACATGAAATATGGAGCAGGTAAAAAATCTATTATTTACTTAAAAACTCTTGTTGCAAAATATCCAGAAAATATACTTTTTAAAAACTTATATGCTATTTCATTAAGGATGGCTAAAAAATATGAGAAATCATTAGAAGTATACTCCGACTTAATAAAACTAGAGCCTAATTATAAAGATGCATATTATAATAGAGCCTTATTATTGCAAAAATATTTAGAAAAACCTGAAAAAGCAATTGAAGACTATAAAAAGTATAAAGCACTATCAGGAAAACTTGATGTAAATGCAAGAATTAAAATCTGTAAACAAATGATTAAAGATATAGAACAAATGAAAGCTGAAGAAAATAGTGAAAGCAATAATTAGGAGGAGTAATGAAAAAATTATTTTTAGTATTAACGATTTTAGTCCTATCAAATTTTTTATTATTAGCTGCAGAAAAAAAAGAAAAAGAAATTAAAACATTTGATTTTGATTCAGCAGACATTACAGGTAATAAAACTAAACCTGCTGGGAGTAACTTAGATGTTTTAAAAAATACTGATATGAAAACAAAAATAAAACCAAGAGAAAATTTCCTGCCAGAATTATCTAGTTCTGTTGATGAATTATAAGGGGGATTAATGAGTGATTCATTACTTTCAGTAAAAATTATTGAATCAGGAAAACTAGTTAATAAATTAGTATTTAATGAAGTTCCTGAGATAGAAAATCAAATCAAGTATATGGGAGTAATAAAAATAGGTAAAATGAGTACCTCTCATATAAACCTTAAAGACCCTGCCGTATCCAGAATGCATGCAATCATAGAACATAGTGATGCTGAATTCACTATTACTCTGATGGGGAAAGGAGAAACTTTTTTAAATGATACAGCTTTAGAGCAGAATCAAAAAGTAAAGTTATCAGATGAAGATGTATTAAAAATTGGAGAAATATCTTTAATATTTTTTATTGGAATTGATGTAAATACTCTTGAAGAAGAAGAAGAAGAATCTGTTAGAGAAGTTGTTATAAATGAACTAATTAATGATGATAAAGCAAAAGTTGTTTCAGCAAGTAATATTCTTGAAAATGACACGGGGATAACACCAACAATAACAAGAAGAGCAACCGATAAAGATGTCTTCTTTAATAATACAGTTGAAGACGAAATTATGCTTAAACAAAGTATTGGTAAAGGTATAGAAATCAAACATTATTGGAAAGGAAACCTTATTGAATCTAAATTGTTTTCAAATCAAGCAGATATTGCAACAATTGGTCCTAATGATGAAGATACCTTTTTTATAGATTCCTCTTTATTACCAAACAAAAAAAGTTTTAAAATAATGGAAAAGATGGGAGAAGTTTATTTTCTACCTGAAAAAGTAAAATATATTGAAGGTGAAGACATTTATAACTTGGATGAGCTTTTACAAGCTCAAAAAGCTATAATGAAAGGAGATACTGGAGCTATCAGGTTATTATTTAGAACTAAAATAGCTTTTGAAATTGAAGAAAATAGAATAGAAATATCCCATGTTCCACTATATGCTACAGCAGGGAAGTCTATTCTTGTACCAATACTAGATGGTTTAAATATTAAATTCAGTACTTTATCCATGATTATTCACTTCTTGTTAGTATTTGTAGTATACCTAATCCCTCCAGAGTTAGAAACATTTAACTTAGAAAAGTTGAATCAAATTCCAGAAAGATATGCAAAAGTTATTTTAGATGTTCCCAAAATAGAAAAGAAAAAGAAAAAAATCGAATTTAAAAATAAGGTTGCCAAAAAAGATGTTCAATTTAATAAAAACAGTAATAATTCTGATTTTGAATTTAAATCTAAAGATGCAGGAAAGCAATTAACTGCAAAACAAATTGAAACCAAAAAGCTTGTCCACTCTAAAGGTATTCTTGGCTTAAAGAAAGGTCTTGGTTCGGGAATGGGAAGTGGTACCTATTCAGGCCTTGAAGATGATGACATTAGACTATATAGCAATACTGACATTAGCTCTAGTTCAGGAGGAACTCCAAGTATTAGAGGTGGAGGTAGTGGTCCTGGTGGAGTTGGAGGCTCTTTAGGCTCAGGTGGCCCATCAACTGGAGGATATAGAGGTGGTCATATTAGAGGTGGCGGTCTTGGTATTAAAGGTGGTAAAAAAAGAAGTAGAAAACTTAGAATTAAAGTTAAAGATGGAATGATTAGTGGTAATTTAACTAGACAACAAATTCAAAGAGTTGTTAATAGAAATATTGACCAAATAAGATATTGTTATGAGAAACAACTACTAAGAAAACCAAAATTAAAAGGTAATGTTACAGTTCTTTGGAAAATAAATCCACAAGGAAAAGTTGTTTATGTTAAAATAGACGGAGCAACATTAAAAGATAAAGCTGTTCAAATGTGTATGAGGGCTAAAATTAAAAGATGGAAATTTCCAGAGCCAAAAGGTGGTGGTTATGCTCAAGTTAGATATCCATTTAACTTTAGGTCTAATTAGGGGTTAATATGTTTTTTAGTAAATTTATTGTAGTAGTTTTCTTGTTTTTATTTTCTATTTCAATATTTGGAATGGATTTTTCAGATGATGGTGGAATGAATTTTGATGATACTCCTAAAGTTCAAACTCATAAAAAAAAGAAAAGTTCTAAGAAAAAACATCATAGAAAAAAGAAAAAGAATAAAAAGAAAAAAGTTGTTAAAAAAGCTCCTGAAAAAGATACAGGAATGACATTTGGAGAAGAAACGACTACAGAAGCTAAAGAGGAAAAGAAAGAAAATTCAATAACTAAAGGCCCAAAAGAAACTAAAAGTGATTCAGGAATGAACTTTGGTGACGAAGATTCAGGAATGAACTTTGGTGACGAAGATGCAGGAATGGTTTTTGGAGATGAAGATGCTAAAGAAGATGGAAAAATTGATCAAAAAGAAATGAATTTTGATATGGCTGAAATAGAAAAAGATGTAAAATCTAAAAAAGAAGATAAAGTTAAAATAACCAAAAAAAGAAATACTTATGTTGTGAAGGGGCTTTATTTTAAACTTGCAACAGGAACAACTTATTTACTATCTCCTAAATTAGCAGAGAAAATTGAACCTAATCAAAAATCATTGTTTGGTTTTAATACTCATTTAACTTTAGGCTATGATTTAAACACCGCTCTTTCACTAGAAATGTATGGTGAATTTATATTTAATCAAGCTCAAATTAAAGGTAGTAGTAACATACTCTATAGTAGAGATTTCAATAGCAGAACAATAGGACTTGGAGTTAACTTTAATGTTTTAAATTCTGAAAGGACCAATTTGCATTTAAATCTACATGGAGGCTTATTAATGATTGACCCATCTTTAGGATTTGATGGCCTTAAAGTATCTGCAGGTGGATTAGTTGGATTTGAATACTATTTACTATTAAAACATTTTTCTACATCTATATTTGTATCTAGTGATTACATGACCGGATATGACACTATGTCTATTTCACTTTCAGCAAGCTTAAAGTATTCGTTTTAAAATGCTAGAAACAAAAAAAAATCAAGACATTCTAAGTTACATGATTAAAAAGTTAAACAAGATACATGAAATCCCTAATGATTTAGAACATTTTTCAAAGAATATTGATTATAAAAAATTTTCAAATAAAGAAAAAGAATTTATTGAATTAATAAATGATAAATTTAATCTTATAAAATTTTACTATAAAATGGTTTCAAAATCAGAAGCAGAATTTAGAATTATATCAGAAAAGGCTAATGATGGCATAATTACAATTGATGAAGATTACACTATTATTTTTATCAATAGAGCTATAGAAAATATTTTTGGATATGAAAAAGAAGAAATAATTAACACTTCATTATTAAGATTAATCGCATTTGATAAACATATTGACTTATTAAATAATATCAAAAACTTAAAAGATGAACACGGTATAATAATAGAATCAATAGGTATAAGAAATAACAGGAAAAAAATTCCAATTGAAGTATCATTATCTATCAATAAATATAATAACTATATTACATATACAATTATATTTAGGGATATAACAACAAGAAAAGATTTAGAAAAACAACTAAAACAGTATACCGAAAAATTAGAAGAACTTGTTGAAATAAGAACAAATGAGTTAATAGAACAAAATATTGCTCTTGATGAGGCAAATAAGCAATTAAAAAAATTAGATGAATTAAAATCAAGTTTTCTATCTAATGTATCACATGAGTTAAGAACACCACTTACTTCAATTAAATCCTCAGCTAAAATTATAAATAAGTATGGCTTAAAAAAGCCAACTTCAATTGATAAATTTTCTTCAATTATAATAGAAGAAGTTGATAGGTTAACAAGACTAATAAATAATGTATTAGATTTATCTAAAATTGAAGCAGGAGAAATGACATTTAATTTTAAAGAAATAAATTTTTATGATTTACTATATCATATATATGTAGTAACCTCTCCATCTGTTTTTGAAAATAAATTAAAATTTCTCATATCAATCCCCAGAAATATACCAAATGTAGTAATTGATAAAGACTCTATTATTCAAGTAATGGTTAATTTAATAAGTAATGCCGTAAAATTCACAAAAAATGGTTTTATTAAACTCAATATATTAATGAATGCAAGTAAAACTAAACTTAAAATATCAGTAGAAGATTCTGGAATAGGTATTATAAAAGAAGATTTAACTACCGTTTTTGATAAATTTAAACAATCAGGAGACACCTTAACAGATAAACCTAAAGGAACAGGCTTGGGTTTACCTATCTCTAAAGAAATTATACAGAAACATGGTGGTGCAATATGGGTTGAATCCGAAATAAATAAAGGAAGTAAGTTTATATTTACATTACCTATACTAAAAAAAGAGGAAGTAAATGGATAAAAATAAAATTCTAAAATATTTATTTAAAAGACGAGAAGTGATAAAACTATTTAAATTTTTCGAAAACACAGGATTTAATATATATATATATCATGATAATAGTTCTTTATATGGAGAAAACCTAACTGCATATCAATTAAAGAAAGATATAATATTAATTGAAGACTTAAAAATTACAATTAAAATTTCCTCTAAAACAAAAGAATATGAATCCTATACATCGGAAGTTTTAAAAGTTATTATTTCAACATTAAAAGTATCTGACAACTTACTAGATATTATTCAAACAATTGCAAGACAATGGAAAATTATAAACTTTCATTCAAAAATAACAGATAGCTTAAATTTTTTATCATCACTAGAAAAAACATGTAGTTTACTATTAGAACATCTACTTTCAATAATCACAGTAACAAGAGCATCTATATTAGTTAATAAAAACAACAACTTTGTTATTTCTGCTAGTATTGGTTTGCCTGATAGAATTAAAAATCTAAAATACTTAGAAATTTCTGGAATTTCAGGTTGGGTATTTAATAACAATAGAGTTTTAATTGTTAACTCAGATAATGATTTACCTGATGAACTAAAAAGTATATTGATAACTAAAGCAGAAAAGAATCATTCTTTTAAAAAAGAATTTATTTCTGAACCAATAATGATCATTCCATTAGAGATAGATGATGAAGTTATGGGTGTTTTAAATTTAACAGATAAAGTTGACCATACTCCTTTTAACTCTGAAGACATTAAAATAATTTTATCAATATCAAAAGAAATATCAATGTTTATTAAATCTATTAAATTAATTGATGAAATTAAAAAAGGAGAGCAATTAAAAAAAGAGTTATCTTTAGCTGCAAAAATCCAAACGGATACCCTACCTCAAGAATTTCCAGAAATAGATCATATTGACTTTTATGGAAAGAATATAGCTCCAAACAAAGTTGGGGGAGATTATTTTGGATATTTTTTAGAGAAAAATAAATTTTTATACTTAGTAATAGCTGATATATCAGGACATAATTTTAGTTCTGCATTACTTGTTAATAATTTTAGATCTTACCTAAAAGCATTTTTCAAATCAAAACAAGAATTGAAGGACTTAGTTGAAGAAGTAAACCGTTTTATTTGTCAGGAAGTTGGAGATAGTGGGCGATTTATAACGTCTACAATAGTTAAAATTAATCTTGACTCCGGTGACATATCATATGTAAATTCTGGTCACAATCCTCCTTTTATAATAAGAGATAATGACAAAATCAGTTATTTAAAAGTTGGAGGTATGCCTTTAGGATTCTTTGAAGACTTAGAATATAAAGAATTTAATGATAAATTAAATAATAATGATTTATTAATTCTTTTTACTGATGGTTTTGAAGAAGCTGAAAGCCCTGATAAAGAATTTTTGGGTAAAGAAAACTTTATTAGCATCTGTAAAAATTATAAAACATTAAAAGTAAAGAACTTGATAGACAATATCTTTGAAGATGTTAAAGTTTTTACAAACAATAAAATAGAAGATGATTGGACTGCAGTGGGGTTAAGATATGTTAAATGATTTAATTTTAGTTGTTGATGATGAAGCAAATATAAGAGAAACTATAGCTTTTATATTAGAAATGGAAGGATATGATGTTATTTTAGCATCTAATGGAGAGGAAGCACTAGAGCAATTAAATAAATATAAGCCTAAGTTTATGATATTAGATGTTATGATGCCTAAAAAAAATGGTTATGAAGTTGCTAAAGATATTAGAAAAGATGATAACTTTAAAGACTTATATATATTAATATTAACAGCTAAGGGGCAATCAGTAGATGAAGATGATGCCCTTGATGCAGGAGCAAATAATTATATGACAAAACCATTTGATGATGATAAAATCTTAAAAATTATTAGCGAGAATTTTTAATGATGGTTTTACTCGTAATTGCTCTAATTATTGTAGCAATTCTTATTTCAAATTTTATTGTAAAAATAAAAGAATCTGACAAAAAGGAAGTTGAAGAAAAAAAAATAATGAAATTAAAAGATTTTTTAGCTGTTGTTAGAGATTTAGACCCTGAGGTAGAATTAGATTTTTTACTTGAATACTGGTTTAATTCATCTTTAGATAAAGAAAATAAAGAAAAAATAGAAATTCGCCTTATCGCTTATGCAACAAATCACTCTTATTATATATTAAAAAAAATAATTGAATACGAAAAAACAAGACATGAAAACTTAGATAAAATAAAGTACCTAGAAAATTTAATATTAGAAAATGGTTTTCCTTCAATAACTGGTTTGAGTGAAATTTATATTGAGTACATAGAGGTTATGGAAATAAGGAACTATATACTTAGTCTTGTTATTAAATTCAAAAAAATAAATATATTAAAATTCATAGAATTTGTAGAATCTGATATAATGGAAAATGAGATAGCTATTTTTTCTAAAGATAAAAACACCTTATTAAAGATTTTGGAAAACAATGAACAAAACAATAAAAATACAGAAAAATAAATCATTAAAACAAATAAATGCATTTAAACTAGATGTTTTTGCATCTGAATTTATTGAATTAAAAACAATGAATGATTTTCATGAAAATATTGAGTATATTTCTAAAAAAGATAAAAAAATGATTATTGGAGATGCAACAAATATATTATTTTTAAATGATTTTGATGGTTTAATTGTTAAAAACTCTATAAAAGGAATTGAAAAGCTCCCCAACTCTTCTCCCTTATTAATAAAAGCTTATTCTGGAGAAATTTGGAATGACTTTGTTCATTTTTCTGTAAATAATGATTTAGGTGGAGGCATAGAAAATTTAGTTAAAATTCCAGGAAGAGTAGGAAGTGGAATAGTTCAAAATATTGGTGCCTATGGTGTTGAGATTAAAGATTTATTAGTTAGTGTGGAAGCTTATAGCTTTGAAAATAATAAAATTATCACTTTTAAAAAAGAAGAATTAAATTTTGAATATAGAAATAGCTTTTTTAAGAAAAATAATGGAAAGTATTTTATTATTTCTGCAATCTTTCAACTTCAAAATAAACCTAAAAGTTTTATTTTGGATTATGGTAATATAAAAAATAACTTAAAAAATATTGATAAATTAACTCCATTAATAATAGCAAATACTATAAGTAAAATAAGGGAAAATAAGTTACCAGATTATAAAGTTATAGGAAATTGTGGGAGTTTTTTTAAAAATCCTATAATAAATTACTCTCTTTTTAATTTATTAAAAAGTAAATATAAAAATATACCATCATACCCTATAAATGAAAACTTAGTCAAAATACCTGCTGCATGGCTAATTGAAAATTCAGGATTTAAAGGCTATGAAATTGGAGGTGCTTCTGTTTATGATAAACACTCTCTTATAATAATTAATAAAAATAATGCTACACCAAATGATATAAAATCTCTTTCAGAGCAAATAATAACTAAAGTTTTTAAAGACTTTAATGTAAAATTACAAACTGAAGTGATTTTTGTATAATTACTCATCTCTTTTAAGGGTAATAATTGGTATTTCTGTAGGACAATTAACTCTAAATGGAAACCAATGCCCTGCACCTGATGTTGTATAAAGAACAGTTTCATTTATTTGATATTTACCCCATAAAAAGTGTTTAGGATAAAAAGATTCAAATAAACTTTTACCATTAAATCCAACTTGCCCTCCATGAGTATGACCTGAAAGTATTAAATCTATATTATATTTATCAGAAATAGATAAAATTTGTGGTCTATGGCTTAAAATTATTTTAAACCCTTCATCTTTATAGCTTTTTAATGCAGTTTTTAATGAATTTTCCAAAAATGGCTTAATATCTCCTTTTATTTTTTGAGATTCATCTATTCTATATGGATCATCAATTCCAGCTATAAATATCTTTTCTCCACTGTTTTCTATACTTAATCCTTGATTTATTAAAAGAGGTAATTTATGATTTTTAAATGCTTTGATAACTGGCTTAATACCTCTATAATATTCATGATTACCTGCTGATGCAAATATGCCATATTTAGTTTTTACTCTTTTCACAAGTTCAATTGCCTCGTCTAAAAGAACATAATCATCAACAAAATCACCAGTAATTAATAATAAATCTACATTAATTTTATTTAAGTCATCAACTATAGTTTTTAAATCATCAAGCCTTACAAAAAAACTTAAATGTAAATCAGATATTTGAGCAATTTTTAGATTATTAAAGTTTTGAGGTAAATTTTTTAAATGAAAAGTCATTTTTTTTAATCTAGTAGATGAAAACCCTTCATATAAGCCTACTGACGATATAGTTAATGGAATAACAGGAACAATTAAAATACTTTTTTTAATAAAATCTCTTCTCGTTATAGTATTTTTTCTATTTTTATCATTAACTAATGATTTTTTAGCTTTAAAGTTATTAAAAAAAACTTTTAAATAAAAGAAAATTACAATAAAAGAACCTAAAAATGATAAATTAGATAAAATTAGTATCATATTTAAAACAGCAGTTGGCTTTAAAAGCCATTCTATTTTAAATGATACTCCAATTGTTATTCCTAAAATATCTAAAATAATAGTTATAAAAAATAAAATAAAATATTTTTTTAAACGAATAAACCTTTTATCAAAGAATCTAAGTATTTTCTTCAATAAAAATAAATTTAAATAAAAAATAGGAACTAAAATAAGGGTATAAGAAATAATTGGTAAAAATTTTCTCATAAAGAATAAAGTTTAAATCTTATTTGAATTTTACAATTTGAATAAAAGATTCTGGTTTTAAACTTGCTCCACCAACTAATGCTCCATCTATATCATCTTGAGCCATTAATTCTTTAACATTTGCAGGCTTTACGCTTCCACCATATAAAACTCTTGTGCTTTGAGCAACTTCTTCATTAAATAAACTATTTAATATCTTTCTTATTTCAGCATGAACTTCTTGTGCTTGCTGTGAACTTGCTGTTACACCTGTTCCTATTGCCCAAATTGGCTCATAAGCTATAGCTATATCTTTCATCATCTCTATAGTAATATCTTTGAGACCTTCTGTAATTTGACTAGTAACCTTTTGTATTGTTTTATTTTCCTCTCTTTCAGATAGTGTTTCACCTATACAAAAAATTACTTTTACTCCATTTTTTAAAGCATTATGTAGTCTTTTATTAACTGTTTCATTAGTTTCACAAAACATTTGCCTTCTTTCTGAATGCCCTAAAACAGTATAATTAACGCCCATATTTTTTAAGGTTACAGCTGATGTTTCACCTGTAAATGCTCCATTATCTGCCCAGTGAACATTTTCTGCAGAAAGATTGATATTTGTGCCTTTTACTATATTAACTAAAGGGTAAAGTAAAATATTTGGTGTTGCAACTACAATTTCCACATCTTTAACATCTGCAGTAAGCTTTTTAAATTCATTAAAGTAATTAATAGCTTCTGTTACAGTTTTATTCATTTTAAAGTTTGCTGCAATTAATGGTGTTCTCATTTTATTCTCCTAAAATAACAATAAATAAACTTACTATAAACTGAAAAATATAGCAATCTTTTTATCATCTTTAATTATAATATATTCAATAAGTAATCATTATTTTTTTAGTAGGTCTTTTAGAGGGATTAAATAATAAAATTATAACGATTAACTTTTTAATGCCATTAATGCAGGCAAATCTTTACCTTCAATATATTCTAAACTCGCACCACCACCTGTTGAAACATGTGAAATTTTATCTTCAAGTTTTAAATATTTAATAGCAGCAACACTATCTCCACCACCTACAACAGAGTAAGATTCAGACTTAGTTACTGCAACTGCAACTGCAAGAGTACCTTTTGCAAAGTTTTCAAACTCAAAAACTCCCATAGGTCCATTCCAAAAAATAGTTTTTGCATACAATACTATCTTTCTATAATTCTCCCTTGTTTCTTCACCTATATCAAGAGCCATTTTATCAGCAGGGAAGTTTTCTGGTTTATAATTTGCAAAATCTGTATCATTTTTAAATTCACTTGCTCCAACAAAGTCAACAGGAAGATTTAGAGTAACCCCCTTTCTTTCTGCTTTTTCTATAATTTGCTTTGCAACTTCAACAGCATCATCTTCTACTAAAGATTTACCCATATTATAGCCCTTAGCAACCATAAAAGTATTAGCCATTGCCCCACCAATTATAATAGAATCAACTTTATCCATTAAGTTCGTAATAACACCAATTTTATCACTTACTTTAGCTCCACCTAAAATCGCAACAAAAGGAGCTTCAGGAGCTTCCAGCATCTGATTAAATTTTTCTAATTCTTTTTTGATTAATAATCCTGCACATTTTTCTTTGATTTCGTGTGCCAATGCTTCTGTAGAAACTTGAGCTCTATGAGCAGTACCAAATGCATCATTTACATAAACATCAAAACTTTTTGCTAATCTTGTAGCAAAAAGTTTATCATTTTTCTTTTCAAATGGAGAAAATCTTAAATTTTCAAGTAAAACAACTTGTCCATCATTTAAATTATCCATTAATTTAGTTAGCCCCTCACTATCGGGGCTGTCAGTTAAAATAACTTCTTTTTTTAATGCTGGAACTAAATACTCTCCTATAGCCTTCATTGATAATGCAGGAACAACTTTACCTTTTGGACGGCCTAAATGCGAAGCAAGTGCAACTTTAGCTCCTTGTTCTAATGCATATAAAATTGTTGGAAGAGCAGCTTCTATTCTTGTTGCATCAGTGATTTTTCCATCTTTTAAAGGAACATTGAAATCACATCTGATAAAAACTCTTTTATTCCTTAAGTCTACTTCATCTATAAATTTTATTTCATCTAATTTTGTTACCATTATGTACTCCTCTTACTTATTTAGTATATTTATCATTTCACCATCAATGAAATAAGCTTTTAATTGATTATATAAATCAATAGCAACTTGTTTTTGTGCTTCAACTGTAGATGCTGAAATATGTGGTGTACAAGTAAAATTATCTAATTCTAATAAATTTGATTCTCCTAATGGCTCGGAAGCAAATACATCAAAAGCTACAGAAATTTTATTTTCTTTTAATACTTTGTATAAATCATCTTCATTAACAACTCCACCTCTTGAGTTATTAACTAAAACAGAGCTATCTTTAATTAGTGATAATTTATCATAATCTAATAAGTTTCTTGTTTCATTTGTTAATGGAGTATGTATTGAAATAAAATCAGCCGTTTTTAATAACTTTTCAAGAGTAACAACATTTACTTTAAAATCAACAACTCTTCCATTTGATTTAATTTCAAATTGATTATTTTCATCTTTTTTAAGATATGGGTCATAAACAACAATATCCATTCCCATTCCATAACATTTTTGTGCTACAATTTTACCAATATTACCCATTCCTATAAGCCCTAATGTTTGACCACCCAATTGCTTACCTTTTAACTGTTTTTTTATCCATTCCTTGTTTTTCAAAGAAGAAGTTCCAAGAGCAATTTTTCTTGCTGCTGCAAACATCATCGCAATAGCATGTTCTGCTGTACTTTCGGCATTTGCAAGTGGAGTATTCATTACTTTTATACCTAATTCGGTAGCTGTTTTTATATCTATATTATCAACACCTATTCCACCTCTTCCTGCTAATTTTAATTTTTTAGCTAACTTAAGAACTTCAGCTGGAAGTTTAGTTGCAGACCTGATTAAAATAACATCATAATCAGCAATAATTTCTTTTAATTCTTCAGGTGTCATTCCTACTTTTTCATCAATAGTAAAGCCGTCAAGCTCTCTAAGTTTGAAAATATCTTCTGAAAACTTGTCTGCTAGTAATACTTTTATCATTTATTCCTCCTAAAGGCTTCATATAAATGAAGGCCAGATATTAGTAAAAGGTTACCCTCAAAACATATACTTCATAATATACACTATTGTTATAAGTGCAAGTGTTTTTTGTGAATAAAGTATGATATTTTTTTATTTATCATAGCTCCATTTGAGAGTTAGTATTAAATCAAGTAGTCATTGAAACTTATTTTAATTATTTTGTAAGCTAGAAAGAGAGTAAAATTAATTACAGAAACAAAATTTTACCACTTTACTCCTACAGAAATAAAACTTTACTTAATATTTAAGTTTTGCTATCATACCAATAATAAACTATAGGATATAAACGGTCACAAATGGAAATAAAAAAAGCAATTCACCTTTTATATGTACCAACTATGTTTTGTAATATGGCGTGTAAATACTGTTATTTAGGTAATGATACTAATGTAAAACTTAATCAAAATTCAGCTATTACTACTCTTGAGTATGCAATAAAAAAATTTTTAGATAAAGGATATCTTCCCTTTAATTTATCTTTCCATGGTGGAGAAGTTACTACATTATCTACTGAAACGCTAGAAAAACTATTTATATTTACCAAAGATTATTATAAAAAGTATAAAGTGGAAATTACATCTATGGGCTATAAAATAAACCCTATTCATATAAAAACAAATTTGTTTAATCTTGAAAAACATATAGAAATACTAAAAAAGTATGAAGTTTCTATTAGTGGAAGTGTTGATTTACCGTTATTTCTTCATAAAAAATACAGAGTAGATAAAAAAGGTCACTCTACCTTAAAAAAAATAAAAAATAATTTAAAGCTTCTTGCTGATTATCCATTTAATAAAAAGATTTCATGTGTAGTAACAAAAGAACATCTTAAATATATAGATAAATTTATAGAAGATATAAAATATATACATTATGACATAGGTCTTGATATGACTAAGTTTAATATAATGTTTTCTTTTGATTCATCTAAAAATACAGATAAGTTTGAAACTAAAATTCCAGGAACAGAAATGCTTAATCATGATGAACAAGTTATTTTTTATAAAAAAATAATGCAAGCATTTAAAGATAGTGAGCTTGATTATGGTTTGAAAACACATTGGTTTAAAGAATTTACCCCAGCTTTTTGTTGTTCTGCTAGTAATTGTGGTAATAAATTCTTTTTATTGCAATCAGATGGGAATGTTTACTCATGTCCAAGAGGGCAAGCATCTAAAGAATATTATTATGGAAATATTTTTAAAAACGATATAGATAAAATAGTTAATAGTGGTTGGAAAATCATAGAAGCTAATGAAAATAAACTTGATATTCATGATGATTGCTTAAAATGCGAATATTTTCCATATTGTAATTTGGGTTGTACCTTTGTTAGAACTGAAACTCAAACAAATAAGAGTTATACTTGTAAGTTACAAAAAGAAATTTATAAAAACAATAAAGATTTATATCCACCATTTGAACAAGAATATCTTGATAACTATATAAAATCTTATATCTATAGAAATAAATTTAAAAAACTAAAACAACTTGAAAACTATACAGAAAAAGTTTTTAACATTACTTCTGAGTTAAACGATGAAAAAAATTCAATACATAAAATAATAGAGGGAGATGAAATATTAAAAAAAATATATTCAAACGAACTATTTTCTCTTGAAGTTGATAATCAAATCTATAAATTGTCTAGTCAAATTCTAAAAAATAAAAGTGATATTATTTTTATATCAGAAAAAACAAATATAAATTTATTAGTAAACAAGGAAGTTTTTGCTATAAATTCTAAAAAAGGAAACGAAGTTAATAATTATTTATTAATTAGTGCTTTAAGAAATACTCAAGTTATTTATGGTGATGAAGGCAGAACGAAACAAGAACACCTCTTTGATTATTCTGTATATAAGAATTCATTTATAAGTTTCTCAAAAGAAAATGAAGATTATTATAGTTTTAACTTAAATAATATATTTAAAATACATAAAAAGCTTTTTTTAAATGATGTTAGAAATAATTTATTCATAACTACAAAAACGATGAGGGAATATCATTACTCAAAACATAAAAAAAATGCTTTTTATCATATTCAGGCAATAAATATACCTTTTGCTAACATAGAATTTTATTGGATACACAATGAGGCCCAAAAATGAACAAAAAAATAATAGCTTTTTTAAAAGAAATTGGTTTAACCACGGATGACATAATGGATCTATTAGAAAAATTAGCTTTTTTTCTTGATACTCCAAGTAAAACTCTCCTATACAGAAATGGACAATTATATCTATTAGAATACGATGAAATTATAGAAATGATAGAAGTAAACACCCAAAATAATTCAGTAATAGAGTTTAATGGAAATAAAATAAATAGAATTTCTCAAAGTTATTATCTGGGGGCGGGAATACTTCAAGTTAATGATGTTGATTTAAGCAACAACAACAACAACAATAACAATAATAATAACAACAATAATAACAATAATAACAATAACAACAATAATAATAACAATAATAATGGAAATAATAATAATGGTTAGGAGATAGAAATGAATATATCAGAAAAAACTAAAAAAGCTATATTTTTAATTATTGTTATTGCATTAATGTATTTTTCTTCAGCTTATGGTTATCGTTTTGGCTACTATATGTTGGCTTATAATTTACTTATGGGATTTTTAGTTTTAATAAATATCTATTACCTATACTTCTTCTATAAAAAAAGTATGTTTTATTACAAAACTCCATATTACAACAAAGCTTTAGTTGGAATGTATGTTAAATTTAAGGGTATAGTCGAAGATTACAATAAACTAAAATCACCTATAGACGGTAAAATCTGTGAATACTATAAGTTTAAGTTAAAAGCTCTTTGGAGTGTAAAGGCTCCTAGTCCATCAAAGGGATATATAACAGAAACAAAACCATTAAGAATGGGACACTCTCAAAAAATGATAAGAGTACATGATGCGAATAGTAAAGTATTAGTAGATTCTGAAATACCCGATGGAAAAATTGGAAAATATAAAATTAGAAAAGTAATTACAGATTACAATAATCCAATAGATGGCTTCCCTTCGGCAGCTAAATACAAGACATATAGACATATCAATAACTATATTGAAGCAGGAGATACAATCACTATTTATGGTCGATTAATTAAAAAGAAAAATGGAGATTATGTTATAACTAATACTAAACATCCTAGAATGCCTTTTGTTATTTATTTAGGAGATATGCTAAAGTTTGCTGCTTTCTACAAGTATGAATTTATTGATAAATTTGTTACAATTATTATTTTAGCAATGTTGTATTTTTTACCTATGTATAAATTCCTTCCCAATCTAGCATTTCCGATTATTCAAATATTATCAGTTTTTGGTATTCTTGCTCCATTTAAAAAATTATTTGTAAAATAATCCCTCAATAGAATGATAAATATTATATTTTTCTATGCTAGAAAGAGAATTTAGTAGTTTTTTGGTTTCACTTCTCTTGCTTTTAGTTGTCCCAAAAGGGCAAATTGTGTTTAGTGTTTCAAACTCCATTAAATTAAAATATTTTATAATATCTTGCTCTAAAATTGAGTGTAATGGCCTAATTACTATATTATTTTTATCATCTGAAGTAAAAATTGGCTTCATTGTTTCAAGTTTAGCTTGATAGAATTGATTCATGAAAAAAGTTTCTATAACATCATCTAAATGATGCCCTAAAACGACTTTATTATAATTATTATTTTTTGCATATTCATAAATACTACCTCTTCTTATTCTTGAACAAATATGGCAGTAAGAATTATTTTTATCTTTTTTTATATTTTGTGGTTTAAAATCTATAATTTTTAGATTAATTTTCTCCATTTTATTATTTATGAATTTAACATTTAAATGAGAATTTCCTATCATAACAGCAGAAAGCTCAAAATTAAAACTCACTTTTCTCTTTATGCTATATAAAATATCACTTACAATTATACTATCCTTACCACCAGAAAACGCTATTAATACTCTATCATTAGGCTCAATCATAGAGTGTTTAATCATCGTTTTACTAACTTTTTTTCTTATTTTATTTATAAATATTGATTCTTGTTTGTTCACTAAAACTGATACCCTACTGATGTACCTATAAAAAGAGAATTTTTAAAACCCATATTTAATCTCAAATATATAGGGCTTTTTTGTTTAACTTTATAAACTTCATATTGTAAAGCAATAGCGATCAATAAATGTCCAAAAACAGGAGGTTTTAAATTATCTTTTTTAAATACTGGATTAGTTGGATCATTTGAATACCCTGCTGTTTTATATTTAGTCATTTCTCCTAAAAAAGTACCAAAACCCAATCCAATACTATTTATCATTTCTAATTTTGGAGTAAATGTAAAATACCATTCAAAGTTTATACCTAAATTTAAATACATAGTATCTAAAACAAACCAATCAGGAGCTTTGTCTTTTTGAGCCCAATATCCAGATTTTGCAGATAGATTCATAAAATCTAAATCAATAGTATAAGCAAAATTACCTGTTCTGAAGCTAGTTTGTAATGAAAAGGAGTGCCCATTTACTGATTGAAATTCATCAAAAAAGGGGTCAAGCATAAAATCAGGTATAGCATTATACTTATAAGCAGTATAAACAATTATTTTATTATCTTTTTTCTCATTTTCAGCAAATAGAGATACTGATAATATCAATAAAAATAAAATTATTATTTTTTTCATAAAAACCTCCTATAGCAAAACCAAAGGATATAAGAAATATTTTAATTTGTCAACTTTATTAAATACATGTTAAATAAATAAATATTATTTTTCTAAATATACTCAATCAGGAGAGAGTTTTCTTAAAAAATAAAAACAAGTTTTTTTCGCCTCGTTGAGATACATAACTGTACATCTCGGCTGTTTCTTGTTTCTTGTTTCTTCAAAATAACCTTTATTGTATTTAGGTTGACTCTATCAAAATTTCAGATTTTAGTCAAGAGCTTAAAAAAAGGATAAGCTCCACAAATGTGGGAGGAGTGAATTCAATAAATATTAATGAATTTCCATGAAATTAAAAAAGTGATTAATTTCATATTCTGCAGTTTCAGGTGCATCAGAACCATGAACTGCATTTTCACCAAGGCTTGTTGCAAATCTTTTTCTTAATGTACCTTCTGCTGCTTCAGCTGGATTTGTGGCACCCATTAATTTTCTATGCTCTGAAATAGCATTTTCACCTTCAAGAACAGAAACAACAACAGGTCCACTAGTCATAAATTCAACTAATTCACCAAAGAAAGGTCTTTCAGCATGAACAGCATAAAAACCTTCCGCTGTTTTTTTATTCATATGAATCATTTTTGTAGCAATTATTTTTAATCCGTTATCTTCAAAAGCTTTAAAAATTTCTCCAATAACGCCTTTTTTTACAGCATCTGGTTTTACAATTGACAATGTTCTTTCTTTCATTTTTACTCCTTACCATGAAAAGTGTTTAATAAATTTAAATGAGAATTTAATAGATTCTCTAATTCTTTCTGAAAAATACTTTTTTGTCTTTTAAGGTCTTCAATCTCTGTTTGATAATTAATTACCTGTTCTCTTGATTTTGAAATAATTCGATTTGCTTCTAGCTCTGCTTCTGCAATAGTTAAATCATATTCTTTTTTAGAACTTCTATGCATATCATCTTTTATTTGTTGAGCAGAAATCATCGTTTGTTTTAGAGTAGATTCAATATCTTTATAAATTTTTAATTCATCTTTCAAAGATACTATTTCCGATTTTAATTCTTTATTTTCAGAAATTAATTCTTCTAAAACTGACGCAACATCTTCTTTAAAATCTAAAACTTCTACCTTAGAATAACCTCTAAAATTTATAGAAAACTCTTTTTGTCTTATATCAAGTGGAACAAGTTTCATAAAAAACCTCAATTACAAATGGAGTTTTAACATAAAAATTCAATTAAATCAATACTTAGTACTATCTATTAATGTATACATTATAGATAAATTTATTTTATTAGCAAAAAAATCTAAAAAATCTAAAAAAAAATATTGACAAAAGAAAAAAAATTATGTATAAAGTGGCTCAATGCTAGCGTAGCTCAATGGTAGAGCAGTGGTTTTGTAAACCACCGGTTGCGGGTTCGATTCCCATCGCTAGCTTTTAGGTGGGGTTCCCGAGCGGTCAAAGGGATCAGACTGTAAATCTGACGGCAGAGCCTTCGAAGGTTCAAATCCTTCCCCCACCACCATGCGGGTGTAGCTCAATTGGTAGAGCATCAGCCTTCCAAGCTGAGGGTCACGGGTTCGAGACCCGTCACCCGCTTTTTTATTGCCTACATAGCTCAGCTGGTAGAGCACCTTCTTGGTAGGGAGGAGGTCATCAGTTCGACTCTGATTGTAGGCTTTTAAAGTATATATGTGTTATTTGATTTAATTCTAGTTGGGAGATAAAAATGGCAAAAGAGAAGTTTATTAGAACTAAGCCACATGTAAACATTGGTACAATCGGACACGTTGATCATGGTAAGACAACTCTTACTGCAGCAATTACAAAGGTTTTAGCAGAAGCAGGTGGGGCTACTTTTACGGCTTTTGATCAAATCGATAACGCTCCAGAAGAAAAGGAAAGAGGAATTACAATTGCAACTGCTCATGTTGAATATGAAACAGAAAAAAGACATTATGCTCATGTTGATTGTCCTGGTCATGCTGATTATATTAAAAATATGATTACAGGTGCTGCACAAATGGATGGCTCTATTATCGTTGTTGGTGCGAATGATGGTCCTATGGCTCAAACAAGAGAACATATCTTACTTGCTCGTCAGGTTAATGTTCCTGCTCTTGTAGTTTTCATGAATAAAGTTGACTTAGTTGATGATGAAGAATTGCTAGAATTAGTTGAGATGGAAATGAGAGAACTTCTTGATTTTTATGAATTCCCTGGTGATGATATTCCTATTATTCAAGGTTCAGCACTTAAAGCTCTTGAAGCTCCAAATTCAGCTCATCCAGATGCTGCTTGTATCCACGAATTAATGGATGCTGTTGATAGTTATATTCCAGAGCCAGTAAGAGAATTAGATAAGCCTTTCTTAATGCCTGTTGAAGATGTTTTTACTATTCAAGGTAGAGGAACTGTTGTTACAGGAAGAATTGAAAGAGGTGTTATTAAAGTTGGAGAAGAAGTTGAAATAGTTGGTATTAAAGATACTAGAAAGTCTACAGTGACTGGTGTTGAGATGTTTAAAAAGCTTCTTGATCAGGGTGAAGCTGGTGATAACTGTGGTATTCTTCTTAGAGGCATTAAGCGTCAAGAAGTTGAAAGAGGTATGATTCTTTCTAAACCAGGTACAGTTAATCCTCATACTAAATTTAAAGCAGAAGTTTATGTTTTAAAGAAAGATGAAGGTGGAAGACATAAGCCTTTCTTTGCTGGATATCGTCCTCAATTTTACTTTAGAACAACTGATGTTACTGGAGCTATTACTCTTCCTGAAGGAATTGAAATGGTTATGCCTGGTGATAATGTTACTATAAGTGTAGAATTGATTATGCCTATAGGTGTTGAAGTTGGCTTAAGATTTGCTATCCGTGAAGGTGGTAGAACTGTTGGAGCTGGCGTTGTTGTTGAAATTACTGAATAATAAGAAGAAATAAAATGGCTGCAAAAAAAGGAAAAAAAAGAGAAAAGTTGGGGCTTCAATGTACTAAGTGCAAAATGAAGAATTATACAACTACTAAAAATAAGAGGACTATGCCTAAAAAGTTTGAAATAAGTAAGCATTGTCCAACTTGCAATGCTCATACCTTACATAAAGAAGTAAAGGTCTGAGAAATTTATACTAAGGGTACTAGCTCAGTTGGTAGAGCACTGGTTTCCAAAACCAGCGGTCGGGGGTTCGAATCCCTCGTGCCCTGTTTTTCAAGGTTATCTATATGGTAAAGAAAGAATTTTTAAGATACAAAAAATATGTAAGCATATTTTATGTATTTGCTGTATTAATTGTAACATTCTATCTTTCTGAAATGTTATCTGCCTTATTTCAAAAAATGAGATGGGATGATGTACAGATTGTAGGAGATCAATTACCATTATCAACATTAATTTCAGCAATCATTTCAATATCTATTGCTGCAATCGTGTGGACCAATAAAAGATATAATACTGCTAGTTTTGAAACTGCTGATGAATTATTTAAAGTTGATTGGCCAAATGGCGAAGAGACTAAAAACTCAACATTAGTTACAGTTGTTGTATCTGTTGTTTTATCTATAATGTTAGCTCTTATGGATATGGTATGGTCAGCATTAACAACTTGGCTTATCTAAACATCTATTCAATATTTAATGCAAATCAAATACAAAAATTCTGTGTATAATGTAAAAAATGGTAA